>JBDTND010000126.1:0-6476 GCA_039933915.1 Gemmatimonadales bacterium
CCACCGCGGATGCTTCAACACGGGCAATCGCCATGATAGTTTTAATTTACCTATTCACGGGGGAGTTCCGCTTGGAAACGCACGGTCCGCTGGCCACGCTGTGGGTATCGTTAGGCCTTATCGCGTTCTATCTCGCGCTGATCTGGCTGAACACGCTGCTCGGGATTTTCCTGACTCCGTTGCTTACCGGCATCCCCCTGAGCTGGCTGCTCGACTGGCGCAAGCGCCGCAAGGCCAGGAAGCAGGTGGCGGATAACGGACCCTACCAGGGATAAAGCGCCTGATAGTACGCACGATTGCGAAGAATTATCCGCACGTAATCGCGCGTTTCAACAAACGGGATCCGCTCCGTGAACACCTCCGGATCTGACGCCCCAGCCTTGCTCGACCATTTCTCTACGCGGGATTCCCCGGCATTGTAGGCCGACAGGACCTTTACCACGTCCGGATACCTGCGCACGAGCCCGCTGAGATGCGCCGTGCCCAGCTTGATGTTCGTCGCCGGCTGATAGAGAAGGTCCGGATCCCACGGGCCGATGCCCTTGGATTGGGCGACCGACTTGCCCACGTCCGGCATCAGCTGCATGAGGCCCCTCGCACCAACCGGAGAGGTCGCCATCGGATTGAAATTTGATTCCTGCCGGATGAGGGCCGCGACGAGAACGGGATCGAGCCCGTTCTCCCTGGAGCTGGAGATGAGGGTTTCCCGCTCGAGGACCGGGAAGTACAGCCTGTAGTTCTCCGGACTCCGCCCGATATCGTCGATAGCCCGGCGGCCCAGCGCAATGGAGCGGGACGCCTGGTCGCCCCCCGCGAGGGCGTGAGCGGTCGCGATCATGCGAGTTGGGTTGGCCAATGCGTCGCGGAACAGCCGGTCGTTCTCGAAGCCGGCCTCGACATCCATTCCTACATCCTTCAGCGCCACGACGCGGCTCAAAACCGTATCGACGGCGGGAATCCTCGCGTAGTTCGACGACGAGCGGTCCGGCGCGACGACGGTGGTGTCGAGACGTTTCGCGGCCATCACCGCGTAATAGCTGAGCGGCTCCTGCGCGATTATCGCGCGCCAGCGGTCCTTGCTTTTCGTCTTGTTGCCGAGCGACGCGTAGGAGCGTCCGGCCCAATATCTGGCAGCGAGCGACTCAGCGCTGTTCGAATCGCGGGCTACCAGCGAATCGAATTCCGCCGCAGCCGCCCTCTTGTCGTTCTGGATGTACGCGATCATGCCCGCGCGAAAGCGAGCGTTCGTGGCGTGACGACCGGTGGGAAAGCGTTTGAGCAGCGCCATCAGAGTCTGCCGCGCGTCCTGATCGCGGTTGTCATCCGTGGCGAGATCGGCGAGCAGAAGGAGCGCGGACGCCGCGCTCGTGTCCTTTGGATACGTGGTCGTGATGGCCCGCAATGTCGCCCGCCCAGTTTCGGTGTTGCCGAGCGCAATCTGGGCGCGTGCGCGCTGGTATTGCGCTGCAGCAGCCAGGTTAGGCGGAGTTCGTACTTTTGTGAATTGAGTCGCGGCGTCAGCGTAGCGCCTCAGTCTGAAAAGGGTGGACCCGTAGCCGACGTTGTCCGATACGTCTCCCAGTCCGGCGCCAAGTGCTTTGGCGTATCCTGTTGCCGCGCGATCAGGAAGTCCCGCTTTGTTCGCCGCGCGTGCGATGATGAGCTCTTCGGACGGCGTCGTGGTGGTGAAGACCTTGTCGAAGAGACCGATTGCTTCACGAGTGTCGGGGTTGTTGCCGGACTTCGCCATGAACGACAGCATCTCGCTGCGCGCCGCCGCTTTGGACGCGTCGTCGGCCGGCGGATTTATCCGCAGCCTCAGAGCGTCGAGCTTGGCTCCCAGCGCGTTGTAAACCCGGATAGCGCCGGCGAAGTCGCGGGTGCGTTCGCGGGCGATCGCATCGGTCCGGCTGATCCGGTCACGAGCGACGTCCGTGCGCAGCTTCGCGAAATACGCCGCGCGATCCGAGCTGTCGGCAGTGACACCCGCTGCTCTCAGGTAGAGCCAGTCGGAGAGCTGCGGCAGCTTCTTGGCAGCCGCTTCGTAAGCCGCCCGCGCTGCATCGAGACTGTCGGCACGATCGAGCTCGCGGGCCCGAAGCACCAGCGCACGCGCATCGGTCGGAAGAACGTGTTGTGTCGTATCGCCCGCCAGAACGGCGGCTGCCTCTTTCCCTCTCGGATCCGGGTTTTGACATGCGGTCGATGAAAGGACCAGCGCAATGAGCGGGAATAAAATGGGGGCTAACGCCAACGTGTGTGATCTCCCTCTAGCAGTTTGTTCGCTTCTTCCGGACCCCAGCTGCCCGCCGGATAGGTGGGAAGCGAAGTATCGGGGTGTTTGTCCCAGTACTCGAGCACTGGATCGATGATGGACCACGCGGTTTCGACTTCATCGCTGCGTGTGAACAACGTGGGGTCGCCGATCATGCAATCGAGAAGAAGCGTCTCGTAGGCCGGATGAGCGTCGTTTCCGAACGCCTCTGCGTACGTGAAGTCCATGTCGACAGGGGTGATCTCGAGGCCGGGCGTGAGCTCGTGCATCGCGCCGGGCGTTTTTACCTGGAACCTCAGAGATATTCCTTCGTTCGGCTGCACGCGGAGGGTCAGCACGCTGGGAGACATCTCTTCCACCGTCTTCTGGCCGAACAGCATTAGCGGGGGCGAGCGGAACTGGATGGCGATCTCCGAGATGCGCTGCGCCATCCTCTTTCCCGACCGGAGATAAAAGGGAACGCCCTTCCACCGCCAGTTGTCGATGAGCACGCGCATCGCCGCATAAGTTGGCGTCAGAGAGCCCGGCGGCACGTCCGGCTCGCTTCGATAGCCCGGGACGACCGTTCCATCGATCGTCCCTTCGTCGTACTGCGCGCGGACGACGGGCGGCACACAATCTCCCTGGACGAGCGGCCTCGTTGAATGCAGCACCTTCACCTTTTCATCGCGGACCGCGTCGGCCGTAAACGAGCTCGGCGGCTCCATGGCGGCGAGTGTGAGCAGCTGCAGGAGATGATTCTGGAACATGTCGCGAAGTACGCCCGCTTCCTCGTAATACTTGCCGCGCCCCTCGACCCCGACTGATTCCGCCGCCGTAATCTGAACGTGCGAGATGTAATGGCGGTTCCACAACGGCTCGAAAATGGAATTCGCGAACCGGAACACGAGGATGTTCTGTACGCTTTCCTTCCCGAGGTAGTGGTCGATGCGATAGATCTGGTGCTCGCCGAACTGATCGAGCACCAGCCTGTTGAGCGCCTTTGCGGATTCGAGACTGTGCCCGAACGGCTTCTCGATCACGACGCGCACCCACGAGCGCTCCTCGTATGAGTGAGTGCGCCAGGCGAGCCCCGTGCGGCAGAGATGCTTCAGCGTCGTCTCGAACACGCTCGGAGGAATCGCGAGGTAGAACAGGCGGTTCCGGTTTTCGGCTGGCGCGCTGGCCTCTATCTCCTTGAGGCGAGTCTCGATATTCACATAGGCCTCGTCCAATCCGAAATCGCCGCCGGCGTAGAACGTCCGCTCGCAAAGCCACTGCCAGACCTTTTCGTCGACCTTGTGGATTTCGTCGGACGTCGCCATCGCCTGGCGCATCATGGCGCGATATCCCTCATCGGTGTTCTGATCGCGAGCCACGCCAAGGAGCGCGAAGGTATCCGGCAGCAGCTTCTGCTCGGCCAGATAGTAGATAGCCGGAATGAGCTTGCGCTTGGTGAGATCGCCGGCGCCCCCGAAAATCACGAGCGTGCAAGAGTCGGCCTTCTCGCCCCTCGCTCGCCGGCGGGGCGCGCGAACCAACGGCATCGCGTGGGGATTCTTCACGTCTTCTTCACCGCATGACCACCGAATTCGTTTCGCAGGGCGGCGATGACTTTCGCGGAGAAGGAATCGGTCTGCCTGGAGCGGAGTCGGGCCAGCAGAGAAAGAGTGATCACGGGCGCCGGAACGTCGAGATCGATCGCCTCCTGCACCGTCCAGCGGCCCTCGCCCGAGTCCTCCACGAACCCGCGCAGATCGCTCAGATCTCCGTCCTTCCCGAAAGCCTCCTCCGCAAGCTCGTTGAGCCATGACCGCACGACGCTGCCGTGATTCCAAACCGCGGCGATCTTGTGCAGATCCAGCTTGAAGTCTTTCGAAGCATGAAGGATCTCGTAGCCTTCCGCGTACGCCTGGAGCATTCCGTACTCGATTCCGTTGTGGATCATCTTCACATAGTGACCCGAGCCCGGCGGACCCATGTGCGCATAGCCGTCGACGGGAGCGAGGGTCTTGAAGATCGGCTCGCACAGCTTGAACGCCTCGGGAGACGCGCCAATCATAAGGCAATAACCGTTCGCGAGACCCCAGATCCCACCGCTGGTCCCGCAATCAACGAATTGAATTCCCTTCGCTTGCAGCTCGGCGGCGCGGCGCATCGAGTCGTGGAAGTTGGAATTCCCTCCATCGATGATGACGTCGCCTTTGGATAACCCCGTGAGAAGACGAGAGATCGTCTCGTCGACCGGTTTACCGGCCGGCACCATTATCCACACGATGCGCGGGCCCTTCAGTTTGGCGGTAACCTCCTCCGGCGTCGCTGCGCGCGTGGCCCCGAGCGCGACGTATTTCTCAGCGACTTCGGCGGTGCGATCAAAGACAACCATTTCGTGTCCGCCCCGCATCAACCGCTCCGACATGTTGCCGCCCATTCGGCCCAGGCCGATCATCGCCAAGCGCATTTGCCTATGCTCCGGAAAGGTCAAGGTCGAGAAAGCGCTCCAGGTCCGTGCGAAGCTGTGTTGCAGTCTTGAAATGAATCACGTTCATGCCGAGTGAGCTGGCGGGCGTCAGGTTCTGCTGGCGGTCATCTATGAACAATGACCCCGAGGGCGCGCATTGCGCGATCCCGAGCGCCTTGAAGTAGAACCGTCGTATAGGCTTGCGAACACCGAGCCAGCACGACGAAATGAATGCCTCGAATATCTCCGAGAGGCCGAATTTTTCGATGCGGTGAACGTTGAGCTCTTCAGATTCGTTGTTGAGCGTCATCAGCGTATAGCGCGGGTCTTTCGACAGCGCTCTCGCAATGGCGATGGTTGCCGCGTCAGGGACGCTCTGCGAGTACATGAACTCGATGAATTCAGCGCGAGAGAATGGGCGCTCGGTGTAGAAAACGGCGACGTCGAGATATTCATCGATGGTGATTCGGCCCTCCTCCCACTCGCCCACGACATCTTCGTGGCGCCACTGGAAGTCGGCCGCGTTGAGCTCAAAGCGCTCGACCGCTCGCTCTCTCTCCTCACGGTCCCAGCCGTTGGAGCCCAGCACTCCGCCGATGTCGAAGAAAATGTGCCGGATATCCGTCATGGCGCCAACAACACCGCGCGCGCGGGGGCGCCATCGCAACCTTCGATACGGAGAGGAAGGCAGATGAAGTGGTATTCTCCCGGCGGCGGCACCGACAGATCGAGTCCTTCGACGATGACCACGGAACGCTCGAGAAGCGTCCGGTGGGTTTTATGGTGCCCGGAGTGAAACTGCTCGATCGAGAGATAGTCGATTCCAACCAGCTCTACGCCGTTGGCGACGAGATACTCCGCGCCATCGGGAGCAAGGTAGGTGTAGTCCTTCACGAACTCTTTTTGGGAGAGAAGCGCGGAGTTGCGCGTGCGAAGGAGTACTCGCTTATGACCTTTGAGATCCTGCTTGCGCAGGTCCGCGGCGGTGATGGCGCGGAGCTCGTCGCCGAACGCCACCACCAGTGCCGGGCCTATCAGCCGGTCGAGCGGAATCTTGTCGACGGGCTGACCGTCGTCGAAAAAGTGGCGGGAGGCGTCGGCGTGGGTGCCGGTGTGCGAGCCGAAGCGGATCGTCGACACGTTCGCGCTCGCGCCCTTCGCGACAGCCTGCTGCAGCGAGATGTCGATTTCCGGATTTCCGGGATACACCAGCCCGCCCGTCCGAATGGGCACCGAGATGTCGTAGATGCGGCTCACGGCCGGATAGAAAGCAACTGTCGTGCGCGAATTATGATGGAAGGCTCGTGGATTCGCTCGCGCTGAGTATGAAACGCGGGATCGCGCCCTCGAACGCCGAGCCGTCCTGCCTGAGAAATCCGTAGTGCCCTTCCATCCAGCCTTCACCCGATTTCAGAATGCAAAAGCTCTGGTACTCATGCACCCCACCCGGCAGGATGGTCGGCTGCTCGCCGACCACTCCCTCTCCGATCACTTCGGTGTCGATGCCTTCGCCTACCGAATCGTGAATCAGCCAGCGTCTGCTGAGGAGCTGCGCCGCCATCGTGCCGACATTCTCGATGCGCACGAAATACGCAAAGACGTAGTGGCTTTGCGAGGGCTCGGAGTGATCGCGGAGATAGACGGGTCGCACCGTGACGCGAATCCCTTCCGTCTCACGATAGAAAAAGCTGCGTGCAGTCATGAATGCAACTTACCAAATGACGGGCCTGACGGAGTCCGGGCGAACCATGGTGTCGCCCG
>JBDTND010000127.1:0-6278 GCA_039933915.1 Gemmatimonadales bacterium
GCGTACCTGTTCTCCGATTTCGCCGGCCCGCTGATGATCGCCAACGGAATAACCGGTGCGCGCGACATGGGCTACCACATCGATACGACGCTGCGGTGGAAGTCGGACATCGCCGCCGGTCGCGAGGTTGGGCCACGGCTCGTCGCGGGCGTGCGCGTGGATGGACCGGTGAACAAGGCGGGCTTCGTCGCGCACGTGATCACGGAAGAAGATGGCGTCCGAGCCGTGGATACTCTCGCCCGCAGGAAAGACGACTCCCCCCGAGCCGACTTCATCAAGGTCTATTCCTGGGTGCCACGGGCGGCGTACTACGGAATCGCGCGCGAAGCCAAAAAGCTCGGCGTGCCGTTCGAGGGTCACGTTCCCTATTCGGTGAGCGTGGTCGAAGCATCAAACTCGGGGCAGCGAAGCATCGAGCACGAGGACGATCTGATGCGCGCGTGCAGCTCGAGGGACAGCGCCATGCGCGCGCGATTCGCCGACACCACTACTCTGTCGGATCGCCTCGGAGAGATAAGAGCGCAGTCGCGGATACTGCGAACAACCTACGACCCCGCTCGATGCCGCTCGGTCATCGCCACGCTCGCGCGGAACCATACCTGGGTTACGCCAACGCTGGTCGTCTACCAGCCGACAGCGCGGGCTTTCGACAGCGCGAGCACGCATCCCGAATGGGCGAAGTACGTTCCGCCGCTCGTGCAGGGGAGATGGGTCCAGACGGCAAAGTCGCTGTCGCCTTCCGATTCAACGGTCGTGAATGCCTACTTCAGTTTCGCCCGCACGCGCGATCTGAAAAATGCCGGAGTGCGGCTGCTCGCCGGCACCGACGCCACGCAGGCGTTCATCTATCCCGGATTCAGTCTCCACGAGGAGCTCGAGCTGCTCGTGCGGTCCGGCCTCACGCCGCTGGAGGCCCTACGAACTGCTACCTACAATCCCGCCGAATTCCTCGGAGCTCTCGATTCTCTGGGAACGATCAGCGCGGGTAAGCTTGCCGATCTCGTTCTTCTCGACGCGAATCCGCTCGCAGACATCACGAACACGCGACGCATCTCAGCGGTGGTCGCGAACGGCAGAATGTTCGACCGTGCCGCGCTCGACCAGCTGCTGAAGCACGTCGAGAGCGCGAAAACTCCCTGAAGGTCGAGCTGCCCCGGTCATTCCGCGGGCAAGGCGTCGCTCCTGGCAACACCTGGTGGCGCGCTCCTCCGCAGGTACTCATAGATGCCCGCGCACGCCGCTGCGACGAACAGTCCAACCATCCAGCCCCCGACTACATCAGTCGTCCAGTGGACGTCGAGGTAGAGACGCGACCATCCAACGAGCAGTGGGACGAGTGCTCCCACAATGATCGCTGTGGGCCACGAGATGATTCTTTCCCTGGCGAGTACGTAGCACAGGGTGACGACGACCGCGGCCGATGTGGCCGCGTGTCCGCTCGGGAATGAGTAGGTCGTCTCACTGAGCAGTGCCGCGCCGGACGGCCGGGTGCGCGCGAAAAGCAGCTTGGTGCCGGCAGAGAAAAGACCACCAACGGCCGGAGCGGCGATCACGATTCCCGCCTTGCTGCGACCGCGCCGGTGGTAGAACAGGGCTCCGGCCACGAGGGCAAGCGCTATCATGACGGGTGGCGACCCGGCCCACGTGATCGCGTAGGCGATCTTGTAGACCAGCGGGTTTCGGTGGGCGATTAACCAGAGGCGCACCGCGTTGTCGAGCGCCGTCGTCTCATGGTTGGCAACATCTTCGCCAACGTCAGCAAACACGCCGATGGCGACAGCCGAAACCACGACTATCAGCGTCCAGAATGTGAGGAGCTTCCGATACCAGCTTCGTTTCTGGTTTTCGGCGGTCGTGGAGCCGGATGGGTTCGTCACGAGAGGAAGTCTCGCACGCCTATGCTGCCGCTTCGATGAGAGGTCGCACCTTTCTCTCGGCGCGCTTCCTCGTTCTGCTCCACCGTAAGAGTCGATTCCTGCGTTTCGCCCACGCCGACACCAGGCAAAGACTCCAGCTCCACACAATCCACGACACCCGGTCACCCGGGCTCATCGTGCGCAACATCATAACCCCTACCATCACCCCGCTCAGCGGAACGGCCTCATTTCTCGTGGGCGGCGACGCGGCTCGGCGGGCAATTACCTGGATGGCGCTCGTGCCTTCCAGGATGATGGTCCGGCGGATGGCTATGTCCAGATCCGCGGCCGTCATTTCGCGCCAACCTGGAATGCGAAGCACGCTCCACGCCGGCGCGGTTCGTCCCCACCCGTGATTGTCCGATCCGGACACGAGAGCGAGGTGCCGCTCTGCCGCAATGGACAGTATCGCGTCCTTGTCTCTCGCCGATTGAGCCAGGCCGCGGGGCGATCCGTCCGATGCCTCGATGCCCGCGAGGCGAACAAGTCCGTCGGTCCCATAGGACGGAATTCTGCGAACGTTGCCGGGCATCGAGAGCAGGAGAATCGGCGGGACAGGCCCACCGTCAGCCTTTACAGCCGCATCTTTCCAGTCCGGCGACGTGATCCGCATCCGCTTTGGATCCACTCCGAGGAGAAGAGGATGCTCGTCTCCGTCGCGCAGCTCGACTCCGGCGAGAAGCACTGTGCCTTCGCCCGATCGCGCGGGATTGTGCCGAGCGCCATCGAGCGCGCCGTCGAACGTGTTGTGGTCAGTCACATATGCGGCGTTGTACCCTGAGCTCGAATGCCACTCTCTGTTTCGTTCCGCGCTGAATCCCGCTCGACCATCGTGAGACGCGGCCGTGTGACTGTGAAAGTCGACGGCGATCAGATCAGGGTCGGAAAGCACCAGTGATGCCATTGGGCGGCCGGCTACCAGCCCTACGCCAACGACAGCGATGGTTCCACCGATGAACCTGAGCACGTCTCGGGTCGTCGCCGCCGCGAAACGTGTGCGCGAGCGCGAACGGCGGACAATACGCACGCCGAGAAATATCGTCGCCGAGAGGGCGAGCGTCGCCGCGTGTTGTGAGAGCGAAAGGAGAGTCAGCGCATCGAGAACATCGGACAACGGCGCGAAGAGATGATACGCGAAAGATGCCCGCAGCGTGGCTGTTACCGGCGTGCTGGAGTTGGCGGCATCTACCAGTGGAGGCAACGAAAAAACCGCCGTAATCACCAGCACTGCAGTAAATACGAGCGGCCATCGGTATCGCGCTATTCGCCGGAATTTCAGAGAGTCGTTGCCTCGTCGCGTTAGTGTCTCGCACCCCTCTTCGACAGTGAGCGGCAGAATGCACAGGGTAATCTACGCCCGTGACCTGTCTCTACGATGACGCCCCGGTGGTGCTCGGTGGAAACGTCACGACGACTTTCGTGCCCTTTCCCACCTCGGATGAAAGAGCGATAATCGCGCCATGCTCGCGCGCGATCCAGCTTGCGATCGAGAGTCCGAGTCCCGCGCCTTCGGTACGGCTGCGCGCGGTCTCTCCGCGAAAAAATCTCTGAAACACCCGCGGAACATCTTCCTGCCCGATTCCGATCCCGGTGTCCTCAGCTGAGAAGGTTGGAGCGCCGTCACGCAGCGACACCCGCACGTGCACCTGTCCGCCTTCGTCGGTGAATTTTACCGCGTTGTCGAGAACGATCATGATCAGCTGCCGAATGAGCGCGGGCTCGCCTTCGACGGGAGCCTCCTCGAACTCGTCGACCGCTACCTCGACGCCCTTTTGACGGCCGACAACCCCCGCCGCGGCAGCCGCGTCGATGGCAATGTCATCCAGGAAGACTCGTTGCTTCTCGATCGGGCGCTCGCCGGTATCCGCGCGCGCGAGGACGAGCAGGCTGTCCACTATTCCGCCGAGACGCTTTGCTTCCGCTTCAATCCCATGGAGTGCGGAGACGTAGTCCGCTGCGCCCCGCGGTTGCTGGAGCGCGACTTCAGCGCGCGTTCTCAGGATGGTGATCGGCGTCCGCAGCTCGTGCGCCGCGTCCGCCATGAACCGCCGCATGAAGTTGATCGAGCGCTCGATGGGTGCCGTCGACTGCCGAACGAGGATAAATCCTCCAGCCGCAACCAGAACGAGCGCGGCGAACGCGACGAAAAGGAATGCCGCGATCAAGTCCGCGTACCTATCCTCCAGCTCGACCTGGTCCGCCACCGCGGCCGCCACGAATTGCCGGCCCGCTGGGAGCCTGAATCGCATCGCGTGCAGTCGCAGCACCCTGTCTGACCGAAGATCATGTTGCAGAGTGATCTGCCCAAGTCGCGCGGCGTCTCTCGCCGCCTGCTGAATCCACGGATCCACTGTGGCGGGCTTCAAGGGCTTTCCGTTGACGTCGAGCAGATAGAGCATGCGATCCGGGATGGTCAGCTCGTCGACGGCGTCCATGAAGCGGAGGCGCGATCCCGGCGCTTCGAGCTCTCTTATGCGGGCGGCGCGGACGAGCTCCAGCGTCGCGTTTCTAAGCGAGTCGTCGAGCTGCTGCGACAGCTGGTGACTGACAACCACGAACAGCCCGCCGCCCAGGAGGATGATGATGAGGCTGAATGTCGCGACATACCAGATTGTGAGCCGTAACCGCAGGCGAATTAGCCGCTGGAGTCCCAGCCGCGACGAAGTCGCTTCACTCGCCAAAGCGATACCCGGCGCCGCGCACGGTCTGAATCAACTTGACCGGATAGTCATCGTCGATCTTCCGTCGCAGCCTCCGCACCAGCACCTCGAGCACATTCGTGAAAGGATCGTGGTTCTCATCCCAGACGTGAGCGGTGATCGCCGCCCTGTCGACTACCTGCCCCGGATGCAGGACGAAGAATTCCAGGAGCGAGAATTCCTTGGCCGTGAGCTCCACCTGCTTGCCCGCCCGCCGCACCCGCTGCGCCTCGAGATCGACCTCGAGATCGAGCATGTGGAGGGTTTCTGGCAGGGGAGCGCCGCGCCGCCTCGCCAGAGCCCTTACCCGTGCCAGCAGCTCGCGAAACGCGAACGGCTTGGTGAGATAGTCGTCGGCACCCACTCCGAGCCCAGCTACCCGGTCGTCCACGGTGTCGCGCGCGGTCAGCATCAGGATGGGGGTGACGACTTTGCGGGAACGAAGCTCGCGGCACAGATCGAAGCCGCTGCCGCCCGGCAGCATGACGTCCAGTATGATTACGTCAAACGTCCCGAGCAGCGCCTTCATTTGCCCGTCCGCGTAGTTTGCGACAGTCACTACCTGCACGCCATGCTCGGCAAAGCCGGTCTTGATAATCGCCGCCAGGCCAGGATCGTCCTCCACAAGCAGAACTCTCATTGGCCGGAATCTACTACCCTGGAATTTGCGCGCACGCTGCTGTAATCGGCATGACAGCTTTGCGCCGTATAGTTCACGAAGTCATCGCAATCGACTCCGCGATCCACGCGGGTCGAAGCACAACAAATTCAGGAGGACGCATGTTCAAAACGATAACACTGGCGGTCGCGATCGCAGCCGCCACGACCGTCGCCGGTGCGCAGGGCACGAGCACCTACAAGAGCACGGTCAAGCCGGCGTCGCAGCAGACGAGCACCAAGCGGCACAAGAAAGTCGCCAAGGCGGAGAGCCAGGCAACCCTCGAGAAGGAAGCCAAGATCTCCGAAGCGACGGCGCGCGCAACAGCGCTCAAGGAAGTCCCGAACGGCACCGTCAAGTCCAGCGAGCTCGAGCGCGAGAAGGGCAAGCTCATTTACTCGTACGACATCACCGTTCCGGGCAAGACCGGCATCGATGAAGTGAACGTCAACGCGATCGACGGCTCCGTAATCGCGAAGGCCCACGAAGGTCCGAAGGCCGAAAAGAAGGAAGCGGCCATGGAAGCGAAGGAAAAGAAGGCGAAGAAGTAGCAGCGCCTGGGTTTTACGCCTCCGCTGCGGTGACCTGAAACGCAGCAAAACGGGTGGGGCGGGCGGTTGGAATACGCCTTGCCCCACCCGCTTCGTCTTCCACTTTATGGCGTAAATTCCCTGATGCGATTTTCCATTGGAGCGGCGGCTCTGTGCATGGTCTTCTCCTCGGTCGCGAAAAGCCAGCAGCCGGTCACCCGCCAGCAGGCGATTGAATCAGCGGTTGCGCGTGGTGCCCGCGCGGCCGTCGCCAGGGCAGACACTCTGGTAGGTGCCGCGCAGCTGGTGACGGCGAGGAGCTGGGACAACCCATCGCTCGCGGCAACCTACTCGAAGGCACCGCCCAACTACCACGCCATCGTCGACCTGCCGCTCGACATCACCGGAGCCCGTGGAGCTCGAATCAGATCGGCCGACGCGAGCAGGGTCGCCAGTTTGTACCGCTTCGAGTTCG
>JBDTND010000128.1:0-6133 GCA_039933915.1 Gemmatimonadales bacterium
CACCCTGGTAATACCGGGGGAGCAGCGTGAACGCGACGACGGTGCGGCCCACCACATAGCCGGCTGCGATCTGGAGAAAACCCAGATCGGTAACGTACGCGAGCCCGGGGATGCTGATGAAGGTGAGGGCGCTGGTCTCAGTCGCGACAACTGAAAAGAGGACCGCCCACCACGGGATCGTGTGGCCGGCGACGAAATAGTCCTTGGCGTCTTTCTGGTCGCGCCCCAGCCAGACGCCCAGAATGGTCGTGCCGATCAGGTACGCGATGAGCACAATAAAATCGAGGGCGGTGAAATGCGTCCTCATTTCACCGCCCTCGAATTGTCTTGCACGCCGGCAAAGGCTTTACGCAGAGAATGAGCTTCCGCAGCCGCACCCGCCGGTCGAATTCGGATTCTTGAAGGTGAATCCAGACCCCTGCATGGAAGTCACGTAATCGATCGTGACGCCGCTCAGGTACTGAGCCGAGAACGGATCGACGAAGACGTTGAATCCTTCGCGCGGGACGATGACATCGTCTTCCGCGGCGCGATCCTCGATGACCAGGCTGTATTTGAAGCCGCTGCAACCGCCGGGCTGCACGCTCACGCGCAGGCCGCCTTGCTCGGCTGTGACGCCTTCGGCGTCCATAAACTTCTTGACCTCGACGCCGGCATTCGCCGTGACGGTGAGATCGATCTCAGGTTGTGACGAAACAGACATTTATCCTCCAGTACTACATGAATTTATGCAGGTACGCCCATCCCGGGTAGGGTCGCGGGCTCCTCTCGGAAGGACCGCGCGATCCAGCTGAAGGCCACCACCGCGATGGCGAGCATTACCAGGCCTGGAACCACATTTCCGAGCACCAGCTTACCGATTCCGAACAATGTTGAATACACTGCCACGATGCCGGCGATCCAGTTCGTCCAGGCAAGGGCTCCGCCGGGGATCTGTTCCCGCCCGAACCCAATCCGGGTCGACACGCCTTCCCAGCCCGGGCCTCCGGGCCTGACCCGCCTGTAGAACGCCTCCAGCACGCGATCCGGCTCCGGTTTGGTGGCGAAGGTCACCCCTAACCAGACGACTGTACTCACCGCGACGGTAACAAGCATCACCCAGGCATCGGCTCTGAGGTCGCCGCCGGGAAACCGGGGCTTGATGAGGTTGATCGCCGTAACCGACACCACGAATGACGCAATCATCGCGCTGATCTCGCTCCAGGCGTTGATGCGCCACCAGTACCAGCGGAGAATCAGCACCAACCCAGTGCCTGATCCGAGCGCGAGCAGGAATTTCCACGCGCTTTCGATCGTTCCGAGGTAGTGCGTAACGACCGCGGAGGCCAGGAACAGAAATATCGTCGCCCAGCGCGAGATCGCTACGTAGTGCTTCTCGGTCGCGGTCCGGTTCAGGAACCGCTTGTAGAAATCATTTACCAGATAGGAAGCGCCCCAATTGAGCTGAGTTCCGACGGTGGACATGTACGCCGCGGCGAAGCCGGCCATCATGAATCCGCGCCACGGAGTCGGCAGCAGGTCCACGAATGCCTGGACATACGCCGCCTCGTGATCGTGCGTCGGGCCGATGCCGGCCGGGTACAGCAGGATCGTGCAGAGTCCGGTGATGATCCATGGCCATGGTCTGATGGCGTAGTGAGCGACGTTGAAGAAGAGCGTGGCGAGAACGCCATCGCGCTCAGTCTTGGCCGAGAAGATTCGCTGTGCGACGTAGCCGCCGCCCCCCGGCTCCGCGCCTGGGTACCACGCCGCCCACCATTGGACCGAGAGAAACACGGTCAGCGCGAGCAGTGGCATCCAGGTGTATGCCTCGATGCCGGTGGCCGTGATCCTCACCGGGAGTACCGAGAGCGCCGCATCGGAGCTTCCAAAGTGCGTCGCCAGGCCGGCCTTGAGCTTACCCATTCCTCCAACTGCGCGCACCGCGTAAACCGCGAGCACGATGACCGCGCTCATCTTGATGACGAACTGAACGAGATCGGTCCAGAGCACTGCCCACATCCCGGCGCCGGCGGAATACGCAACCGTGATGACGAAGCAGATCCCCACGGCGATGACTTCTCCGGAAACATTGAATCCGAGCAGGCTGACGTCGCGCAGGCCGAGCGAGATCGTGAGAATCTTGATCATCGCCTTGGTCACCCAGCCGAGGATTATCAGATTGATCGGTATCGCGAGATAGAGAGCCCGAAAGCCGCGGAGGACCGCCGCCGGTCTGCCGCTATAGCGGATCTCCGCGAACTCGACATCCGTCATGACGTGTGCTCGCCGCCAGAGGCGGGCGAAGAAGAACACGGTGAGCATTCCGCTCATCAGCATGTTCCACCACAGCCAGTTGCCGGCGACTCCGTTATTCCAGACGAGTCCGGTTACGACGAGGGGGGTGTCGGCCGCAAAGGTCGTCGCGACCATCGATGCGCCCGCCAGCCACCACGTTACCTTGCGCCCGGAAAGGAAGTACTCGTCGAGGCTCTCTCCTCCACGCTTCGTGAAGTAGAGCCCGATGCCCAGCGAAAGGATGAAGTAAGCGGCGACAATCGCCCAGTCGATCGCAGTTAGCGCCATGGGTAGTGGATTGAGGTGGCTCGGCAAGACGCTTGCGTCAGCACTTCCCGCTCGCGTCGCAACATAAAAAGACGCAAGAGAGTATCATTTGGTACCAACAACCTGCCCAATCTACCGGACAAACATCGATGATGCGAAACTATCTGCTGCTTGCAGTGCTCCTTCCAATCTGCGGCAGCTGCGTGGTCATCAGCAAGCAGATCGACCCAACCTCCGAGCTCGCCGAAGCCAAGGTCAAGCCCGGAATCACCGTTCTCGTCAACGACAGCATCCACCTGATTCGGGGCAAGCGGATCGGGCTGCTGACGAATCAAACCGGCATCGACGAGAAGGGAACCTCCGATATCGATGTGCTGCGCGACAAGAAGGCTAAAGCCGCCGGCGTGAATCTCGTCCAGCTTTTCTCTCCCGAGCACGGCCTGCGCGGGACCGAGGACCGGCAGAATATCGCTAGTACCGTAGATCCCAAGAGCGGCCTCCCGGTTTATTCCCTGTATGGGCAGCAGACGACGGCGCCCCCTGACAGCATGCTGCGTTCGCTCGATGCGCTCGTGTTTGACCTCCAGGACATTGGAACGCGCACGTGGACGTACGTTGGAGCGATGGTCTACTCGATGCGCGCGTCGGCGCGGGTGCACAAGCCGATCATAGTGCTCGACCGCCCCAACCCGATAACCGGCTACATCATTGAAGGGCCGCTTCTGGACAGCGCGCTGGCGAATCCGGAGGATCCGGCGCCGGGCAGACCCGGGCAGGCGTACGCTCTGTGGCCGATGCCGTTGCGGCACGGGATGACGATTGGGGAGCTGGCGTTGTATTTCAACGACGTCCTCAAAATCCGCGCGGATCTTCACGTGGTACCGATGCAGGCGTGGAGGCGCGATGTGTGGTTCGATCTGACAGGGCTGCCCTGGGTGAATCCTTCGCCGAACATGCCCTCCATCAAGAGTGCAATGCTCTACCCGGGGATTGTCGCATTTGAGGCCACGAATCTGTCGGTGGGGCGCGGCACGCCCGAGGCCTTTCAGCATGTCGGTGCGCCGTGGCTCAACGCGGCGGCGACCGTCGCCATTCTCAGAGACCGCGAGATCCCTGGCGTTCGGTTCTACGCCGAGGCGTTCACACCCCTGAATCCGACGGACGGCAAGTATGCCGGCCAGGCAATTCCGGGAATCAAGATCGTCGTAATCAACCGCAGCGCGATGCAGGCGGCGCGGATCGGTGCCAGTCTTCTCTGGGCGATCAACAAGACCGCGGGAACGCGGCTCACCATCGACAACCGCGCGTTTGATTTGCGGTTTGGCTCACCAGCGGTGCGCGAGGCGCTGCTGCGCGGCGAGGATCCCGACGTTCTCATCGACAGAGAGTACAAGGCTGCATACGCATTCAGGGAGAGAACGCGGCAGTACCTTCTTTATAAGTGAAATCGCGACGGGAGTCCGAGACTGAGGCTGACTGCAGCTGAACGCGGCGGGAGGCGTCAGAGGCACAGGTAATAGTTGTGAGGTCAGTGCCAACCGACTTCGCTATGGGCGCGATGGCCGAGCGGTTGTTTTTCATGAACTTCGGTAGTGCGGTCACCCGGTCGTGACCTGCAAACTGGCATCTACGCCTCTGACGTCTCCCGCCGCGTTCAGTTGCAGTTCTTCGCCGTCGGTTTGGTAGTTGCCAGTTAAGCATGTCTCTTGCACAGCCTGCCGCCGTTAAGCCAACCAAATTTGCGGAGGCAAAGAATGCGCGTTCTTATGGTTTCGCTGTCGATGCTGGTACTTGCGGCGTGCGGCGGCAGGCAGGTCGAAGTAAAGACCGGGCCCGAGCCGGCGACCGACGTCGCGATCCACCTGACGAATAATCTCAGTCAGGCAGTCAATGTGTACGTCGTCAGCGGCGGCAACGACATCTTCCTGAAGCAGGCCGCAGCCAACACCGTTGAGCACATCCCGGTAGCAGGTGTCCCAGCCGGCGCGACTGTGAACCTCCGCGCTGTCACCGTAGACGGAACGCGCACCTATACCAAGAACAACGTCACGCTTTCCGGCATGACCGACTGGCGACTGCCCTGACGAACATGTGTCTCGGCCGTTAGCTCGCGGGTGGAAATAGCCCGTTGAAGGACTTAGCTTTACGGGGCCGTCGTGTGTTTCACGTCGGCCCCTTTTTCTGCGCCGTCAGCCGGTGAGCCGGCACGTCCGCTAGTTCCTGCAAACGCCGGCCCCAGCTGAATGCCAACGCCCACGGATTATCTGAAAAACGGAGCGCTCCGCGTCATAGAACCGGCGATCAGCCTGCTGGCGCGGAACAATGTCAGCCCGAACGCGATCACCACCGTCGGCACGCTCCTGACAATCGCTGCCGGCGTTATCTACGGAACCGGCCACATCATGGCCGCCGGGTGGGTAATGGGAATGACGGCATTCTTCGATGTCGTCGACGGCGAAGTGGCGAGGCGGACTGGGCGCTGTACCGTCTTCGGGGCGTTCTACGATTCGACGCTCGATCGCATCGCCGATGGCGCTCTCATGGCAGGACTCACCGTGTTCTACGCCACCAACGCCATTCACCATAACATTTACATGATGGTGATCTGTCTCATCGGCATCATCGGGACGTTCCTCGTCTCGTACACGCGTGCCCGGGCGGAGTCGCTTGGAATCGATGCGAAGGTCGGCGTGATGCAGCGCCCCGAGCGCATCGTTTTGTTATCGGCCCCCCAGGCGCTGTTCGGCCTGTTCTGGAACGGGTGGGTGCTGATGGGAATCATCATCCTCCTCACCGTGACAGCCTGGATCACGGCGGTTCAGCGGATCGCCTTCGTCTATCGAAACACGACGCACGCTGACAACAAGCCAATTCGAATCGTCAGCGATGATCCACCTTCTCCCACCCCATCGACCTCCCCGTCGAAGACGGCGGGAATGCCGGCCACTCGCCGCGCGCAATCATAAACACAACGGAGAAAGAAATTGGGCAGATCGTCTTCTGGAGACGCCCCTAAGTCGATAGCACCGGCCACGGGCCGACTAGGCATACTGACGCCCGGACTCGGCGCGGTCGCAACGACGTTCATGGCTGGAGTCGAGAGCATCCGGCGCGGACGCTCCAAGCCGATTGGATCGCTGACGCAGATGGCCACGATCCGGCTGGGCAAAAGAACCGACAAGCGCGCGCCGCTCATCAAGGACTTCGTCCCGCTAGCCAAGCTGGACGACATCGTTTTCGGCGCGTGGGATCCGATTCCTGACGACGCGCTGACGGCAGCAAGAAAGGCCGGCGTGCTCGACGAAAGGGATATCGAGCCGATCTCGGATTTCCTCAAGGCGATCAAGCCGATGCCGGCCGTGTTCGACAATCATTACGTCACCCGCATTCACGGCACCAACGTGAAGAAGGGGAAGACGAAGCGCGACCTGGCGGAGCAGCTCAGACAGGACATCCGGGACTTCAAGTCCCGCAACAAGTGCGACCGCCTGGTGATCGTGTGGTGCGCGTCGACGGAAATCTTCATCAAGGCCGGCCCGCAGCACGCGACGATCGAACAGTTCGAGAAGGCGATGGAGAAGAACGATGA
>JBDTND010000129.1:0-6087 GCA_039933915.1 Gemmatimonadales bacterium
TCGATGGGCGGACGCGCGGGGTCGATGCTCGCAGCCGAGGGATTCGAGTGCGATGGCTTGCTGCTGCTGGCATATCCACTTCATGCTCCTGGAAAGCCTGACCAGCTGCGCGACGCGCATCTTCCGGACATCAAAGTGCCTGTCGTTTGCTTCAATGGGACGCGCGATCCTTTTTGCACGCCGGCCCCCATGGAATCCGTGCTAAAACGGGTGACGACGGACTGGGAGATGCATTGGGTCGAGGGAGCCGATCACAGCTTCCATGTACCCAAATCCTCCGGAAAGACTGACGCCGAGGTCGTAGAAGAAATCGCCGACGCGGCAAGCGCCTGGGTGAGCCGCCTCGCTTCCAGATAGGATGCCCAGTCTCACGGATACCGTTTATCGGAGGAGGTCGGAATGCTTGGAGACACGGATGCGATCGCGACGGTGGCGGTCAAAGATCTCAAAACCGCGAAGGAATTCTACGAAGGCACGCTCGGTCTGAAGCTGGAGAACGCTGAAGGATCCGAAGCGGTCACGTTCAAAAGCGGAAAAGCCCGGCTCATCGTTTATCGATCGCAATACGCCGGGACGAACAAGGCGACCGCGGTGAACTGGACCGTCGATGATGTGGAGAAGACCACTCAAGCGCTCAGTGCCAAAGGGGTCAAGTTCGAGCACTACGACCTTCCTGGGCTCACCCGAAAAGGCGACGTTCACTTCGCAGGAAACTTCAAGACCGCGTGGTTCAAGGATCCATCGGGGAATATCCTTGCTCTCATGAGCCGGTGATCTGCCCTACAAATAAAGGCCACTGAAGACTACCGGCTGGGGGCCGTGAGCTTTGCGGCCCCGGGGCTTCGGGCTGGGCGTCGCAAATCACGCAGTAACTCGAGCTCAACAACTTGGCACATCGCCAGAAAACAAATCGCGAGGTGTCGATTTATGGGACCTCCGTTCGTCGCTTGAGTAGAGCCGAGAGTGAGGCAGAATCGCCGAAACCGTGGCTCTGCAACCGAAAACCAGAAGGAGATAGTGCAATGCGATTCATGGTGATCGTGAAAGCGACGAGGGACTCAGAGGCGGGTAGTCTTCCCGACAAGAAAATGCTTGCCGATATGGGGAAGTACAACGAAGATTTGGTTAAGGCCGGCGTGATGCTCGCCGGCGAAGGACTTCAGCCGAGCTCGAAGGGCGCACGCGTGAAGTTCTCGGGAAGCAAGCGGATCGTGGTCGACGGACCATTTCCGGAAACTAAAGAGCTGATCGCCGGGTTCTGGCTCTTTCAGGTGAAGTCCCTCGATGAAGCGATAGAGTGGGTGAGGCGCTGTCCGAACCCGGCTCCCGGGGAATCCGAAATCGAGATCCGGCAGGTGTTCGAGTCCGATGATTTCGGCGCCGAGTTCACGCCCGAGCTCCGCGAACAGGAAGAGCGACTCGTCAAGCAGATGGCTAAGAACGCGAACCGGTAGTGTCGGACACACATCGCGCGATCGATGCCGTTTGGAGGATCGAATCCGCCAGGCTCATTGCAGGTCTCGCGCGAATAACAGGCGACGTGGGCCTTGCTGAGGATCTGGCTCAGGACGCGCTCCTCGCCGCGCTGGAGCGGTGGCCGCAGTCTGGAATTCCGGACAATCCAGGCGCCTGGCTGATGGCCACCGCCAGGCACCGCGCGATCGACATGCACCGCCGCGGCAAACGGATCGAGCGAAAGCACGAACAGCTCGGCCACGAGCTCGACGCCCAACAGGAGATGACTGTGGGTGATCTTGATTCAGCAATAGATGACGACATAGGCGACGATCTCCTGCGCCTGATGTTCATTGCGTGTCATCCGGTTCTCTCCACCGAGGCACGCGTCGCACTTACGCTGAGACTGCTGGGCGGATTGACGACCGACGAGATCGCTCGCGCGTTTCTCGTTCCGGAGCCGACGGTCGCCCAGCGGATTGTCCGAGCCAAGCGCACGCTCTCCGAGGCGCGAGTTCCGTTCGAGGTCCCACGCGGCTCAGAGCTCGAGCCGCGTCTGTCATCCGTGCTGGGCGTCATCTATCTCGTGTTCAATGAAGGCTACTCGGCGACCGCGGGCGACGACTGGATGAGACCGGCGCTGTGCGAGGATGCATTGCGTCTCGGACGCATCCTGGCCGAGCTGGCGCCGAAGGAGCCGGAGGTGCACGGTCTCGTCTCGCTGATGGAGATCCACGCGTCACGCTCCGGGGCGCGGGTCGGACCGAAGGGTGAGCCGGTGCTGTTGCTCGAGCAGGACCGCGGTAAATGGGATCAGCTTCTCGTTCGGCGCGGTTTGACGGCGCTCGCCCGGGCGCAGCAACTTGGCGGTGCGCGCGGGCCGTACGCCCTGCAGGCTGCGATCGTTGCATGTCACGCGCGCGCGCGCAGGCCTGAAGACACCGACTGGGAGCGCATCGTCGCTCTGTACGATGCGCTCGCGCAGCTGACGCCGTCGCCGGTCATAGAGCTGAATCGCGCGGTTGCGGTGGCGATGGCATTCGGGCCTGGGGCGGGGTTCGAGCTGGTCGACGCGCTGACGTCGGAGGCGTCTCTCAAGTCCTATCATCTTCTTCCGAGCGTGCGGGGCGATCTGCTCGCGAAACTCGGGCGGTTGGACGAAGCGCGGACGGAATTCGAGCGGGCCGCGTCACTCACTCGTAACACGCGTGAGCGCGATCTGTTGCTCGGGCGGGCCCGCAAATGCTCGGCGGGCGAGATGCCGAGATGAATGGTGTCTGTTGGGTGGTTGATGGCACGATGCTGTTTCCGATCTTCGCACTGTTCCTGTGGGGCGGGCTCTATTTGCGCGACAGGCGCGTGAGGGCGCTCATTCCGTTTCGAAGCGGGGGATGACGAATCGGCCGGGATGGACGTGACGGATGTTCGCTGCCCGCGTAGATTGACGGCGATCGTCACGCCACTCCTCGAGGCACCAGAGCCGAAGTCAATGTGACAAAGAATGCTCGGGGGAAGGCCGGATTAAAATGAAACTAAAGCTCTCGATTGCAGAGACGGTGACATCAGGAGTCGTCAATCTCTTCTACAAGTCTGCCAGCTAAGAAACCGACCAAGCCGCGACCCGAGCGACAGAAGTACGATCGCTCGATCGTGGAAGGCCCGCTCGCGCCCGCCGTGTGGAAGCTCGCATGGCCCACGATGCTCACGAACATCATCGGCGGACTTCAGGGCATGGTGGATCAGGCGCTCGTCGGCAATCTGATTGGCTTCAAGGCCAACGCGGCAATCGGCGTCAGCTCTCAGATCTTCATCATCGTCATCATCTTCATCGCGTCGCTGTTCACGGGGATGAGCGTGCTCGTGGCGCGATTTGCCGGCCAGGGCGACCACGAGAAGGTCGACCGGACGGTCTATCAGGCTTTTCTAACGGCGATCGGGATGTCGCTCTTCATAATGGCGCCCCTGGGTTATTTCGCAGCGCCGTGGCTGCTGGATTTCGTGAACGCTGCACCGGCGGTGAAGACAGAGGCTTTGCCGTTTCTCCGGATAATGTTTTTGTTCAGCAGCGGGATGCTCGTATTCTTCATGCTGAGCGGCGCCCTTCGCGCCGCCGGCGACGCGCGGACCCCGATGGTACTCGGCATCACGCTGACGGTGCTGAACCTCGTGCTCAACATCATTCTGATCCGCGGGCTCGGTCCAATACCCGCGTTCGGAACAAAAGGCGCGGCGATGGGAACGTCGATCGCGTCCGGGCTTCTTGCCGTTTACTCGCTATGGAAGCTGTGGAATGGCGGCTGGGTCGTGTCGTTTCCGCGTGGCCAGAGCTGGGCGCCGGATTGGGACATCATACGTGCGCTATTCCGCTTTGGACTGCCGACCGGATTTCAGGGAATCGCCGCGAACGTCGGGGGCGTGTTCATGATGTCGTTCATCGGATCGCTGGCGCAGAGTGCCGAGGCGCAGGCGGCTTTCTCAGTGTGCTACACTCAACTCTTCTCGCTGGTTACATGGACTTCGGTTGGGTTGATGGGCGCGGCGGCAGCGATTGCCGGACAGAACCTCGGAGCCGGAAAGCCGGAGCGGGCTTCAGCGGCCGTGCACGTGGCGGCGCGCATCGGTCTCTCGAGCGCCGCGTTCATTGGCATTCTGTTCATGTTCATCCCGCGGCAGCTTCTCGCGGTGTTCGGGATGCACGATCAGGTCGTCGTGGAAATCGGTGTCCAGCTGCTGCGTGTTCTGAGCGTATCCGGTCTCCTGATCGCGGTTGCGCTCACCTACACTGGCGGCTTGCAGGGGACTGGCGATACGAAGAGTCCGCTCTACATCTCTATCGTCTCGCAGGTCATCCTGCCGCTCGGCATTTGTTTCGTTACTCAGAGGCTGACGACGCTTCAGCCGATTCACATTTGGCTCGCGATTCTGGCTGGGCACGCGACTCGGTGCGGGTTGAGCGTGGCCAGGTTTAATCAGGGAAAATGGCGGGGGATTGCAGTCGATATAGGTGGGGCAAGGGCGCCGGCGGGGGGAGAGTCCTAACACACTGAAAGCGGATCCAAGTTCTGAGTTGTGAGTTGGTCAGTCGTCAGTTGACAGTGGTTTCCAGTGACCGGCCGACGACTGACAACCACCGGCGCACTGGCGACTTATGACTGTACACTCAAGACTTGGATCCGGTCAGCCTTGGTTAGGACTATGGGAAGGAAAGAGCGGACCTCAACCCTTTCACCGCTCGAGTTGTCCCAATCTTATCCCGGGTCCAAAATCACGGGATCCACCCAAAGCCTGCCAGGAGTTCCCAGTGCCCAACCGTCTCATCCTCAGCGCAATTCTCCTTCTCTGCGCCCACGCCGCCGCCTCGAGTGCGTCAAGCCAACAGACCTCGCTCGCCGAGCGCATATCGCGAGCGCCCGATGGCGTTGTTCGCGTACAGTTTGCCAGCCGTCCGGGGACGTGTGGTGATGGGCGAGATATGATCGGATACGGACACGCCTTCTTCATGGAAGGGATGCAGTCGTTCGGTGGAAAGTGGAGTGCGGAACAGTGCGTTCGCGGCCCGGTCCGCGTATCGCTCAGTGTTGCGAATGGCAGAGTGAGCGCGCTCAGGACTTCGGTGGGTGCTACGTGGAGCGGTACCAGCGCTCGCGTCACCGACCTCGGCACGGTCTCGGCGGCCGAGGCATCGGCGTATTTCTTTGGGCTCGTGCCACAGCTCGAAGGTCGCAGCAAGCGTGAGAGACTTCTGCTCCCCGCAGTTCTCGCCGACGATCCGAATGCGGTTCCGCGCCTCATTGGACTCGCGCGCGATGGATCGCGCACTCAGGACATGAGGCGCCAGGCCATTCAATGGATAGGACTGCTCGGGGACGCTTCCGTGGTCCCGGCGCTCGTTGCGTTTGTCAGGCAGAATTCGCCAGCCGTGGTGCGCGATGACGATGACGACGATCAGGGGCCCGGTGAGGATGGCATCGCCAACTCAGCCATCGCTGCGCTCAGCTTTGTCCGCGATGGCGCAGGAGTTCCGGCACTGATCGATTTTGCGCGCAATGGCAGCACCAGCGTCAAGCGGTCCACGGTATTCTGGCTCGGTCAGAGCGGTGACCCGCGCGCGATCGCCACGCTCCACACCGTCATCGAGAATCCGAGAGAGACCGACGGAGTGCGCGCGGGCGCGATTTTCTCCCTGTCGCACGGCAACACGATTCCAGCCAGGGAATTCGCCTACCTGCGCGACCTCTATCCGCGGCTCACGTCGATGCGCCTCAAGGAATCCATCCTCATGGGGATGAGCGAAGACGAGTCGAATGGCTCGGGGTGGTTGATTGAAAAAGCGCGGGATCGCTCCGAGTCGATCGAGTCACGGAAGAAAGCGCTGTTCTGGGCGGGGCAGAGTAAAGCCACACGGACGAAGGACATCATTGCGGTTTATAAAGGCGCACAGGAGACCAGCCTGCGCGAGCACGCGATCTTCGTCCTGTCACAGCGCGACGACGAAGCGGCGACGAATGAGCTTCTGCGAATCGCGCGCGAGGACAACGACAAGCAGATGCGCGGCAAAGCGTTGTTCTGGCTCGCGCAGAAGGATGATCCGCGCGTTGCGAGGCTGATTAGCGACCGGGTAACCCGCTAGAT
>JBDTND010000130.1:0-6059 GCA_039933915.1 Gemmatimonadales bacterium
CATCGATATGGTTTCCGAGTATTGCGCGAAGGCGACGGTCTTGGCGCCAGGATGTGAATTCCTGATTTCAGCGACGATACGCGCGCGGTGTATGTCCGCGGAAGATTGAGCCGCGAATCGAGCGCGGAATTCAACCAACGCGTTCAGATGCGCGCTGATGGCGTCGAGCAGCGTCTGGTGCCCGACGACGGGAGCGGCGAGCAACTCGGGAAATCCGAGCTGGAGCGCACCGTCACCGTAGATCCACGTTTCCAGCTCTCGGGCAGTCGGGTAGGTCCCAGCCTCCAGCGAAGCGCTCAACGCAGTCGCTCGGGCGATGCGCCGCTTGAGCGCTTCATGCAACGCAGCTTCGCTGGACGCCCATTGATGGACGAGTCCTCTCCCGATCAGCACACCGCCAAGTCCTCCGTCTCTGGCCGGAAGTGGCGGAGGAAGATTCATCAGGGCTTCGACTAAATCCCGCTCATCGGGAAGCTCGTGATGCCTGATCGCGGCAACCGATGGGATGCGAAGCGACCCTTCGAGCTGGTTCTGTTCTCGCCGCACCACGCACAGAGCAAGCTCGGCCGCCGTCATGGTGCGCGTCCGCGACCCGAGGAACAACGATAGAAGCGATACCAGGTCGGCGCGCCGGTTGTGAATCGGCGTCGCACTCAGGAGAAGAACGCGAGCCCCGCGCACGAGGGAAGAGAGTGCGAAGTACCGGTTCGTCGCGGCATTCCGCGCATGGTGTGCCTCGTCAACGACGACAAGATCGTACGGCGGTGGAGTCCCAGTCGCGTGACTTCCGCGGAAACGATCCAGGTCGGCGCGGCTCAGCGCCTCGAACGTGACGAGATCGGCGACGGACGCGGTTGTCGCGAGCGCCGCGCGCCACATCGGCTCGAGCGCGGCCGGCGTGACGACAAGAAAACGATTGAACTTCCGCGAGACTGCCAACGCGACGTATGTCTTCCCCATGCCGACATCGTCACAGAGCAGCGCTCCGTTGAACTCGTCGAGCGCGGCCAGCAAACGCGCAACTGCCGACAGCTGGTGCGGCTGGAGCACGATGGATCCGAGCATCGCCTGCGATGAAGATTTGCCGAGAATCAGGTGGGCGATGCGCGATCGAACGCTGGAAGCGGGTTCTAGTCGCAGCCGAATCCCCAGGCGAGGAGGGGTTGCACCTCGCTGTTCTCGAGTTGATATGCATCCAACGCCGCGGTCAGCAGCGCCTCATCCGTCGGAACTTCTCCACGTGTCGCTCGCTCACCGAGCGGTGCGAGCAGATCGCGAGCGCGGCTCCAGTCCGCGGGAATCGGCAGCAGCGATGTCGTCCACCCGAGGTACCTTCGGTAACCGCCACGCGCGGGCTCGGCGATGACGTTCAGCCACGAGGCGGCCAGTGGGCCATTGAGTAGTGCCGCCAGGGCGTGGGCATCGACAATCGTGGGGCAGCCTACGACGTAGCAGCTGTTGAGAGCAACGAATGGCTCACCGGCATCGACCACGATTGCGCTGGGCGTCAACCCGAAGTCTGCCCAGATGACTCGCGGACGATCGCGGCGGGCGCTTTCAGTTCGAAACACCGGCCACCAGGGGAATCGTCCGTGCAGATCGGTTCGCCTGCTCAGGGTATCACGGAACGGAAGCAGCCACTGCCGCGCCAACGGGGGCAGCTCGCGTCGAGGTCGGTCGTCGCGCTGTGGCCAGATCAGATATTCGCGTCGATTAGTGAGCGACCATTTCCGTAACATTTCGCCACGAATGACCGGACGCAGCATCTCCCGCTCGATCACACCCGTTCTGTCACCGGCCGAGATGCGGGCGACGTTGCCGTCGACCGATTCTACATGAACGAGGTAGGCGGTGTTGCACCCGGTCTTGACTCCGAGAAGTGGGCGGCCAAAAACACTTCGTGATAGCGGCACGCCGGATTGCGCGATTCGATCGAATGCTTTCCGCGGGGGCGAGGGAATCAAAACCCACGGGCTGCCCGTCGTGTCGTCAACCGCCAATGCATCACGCGCGCAGGTCCAGCGCATCGCACCATGTTCTCGATGGACAGCGACAGCGATCGGTGTGTGTGCTACATCAGAGCGCTCGATCCGGCGACGAGCAACCATAAGGGATGGATATACGGCCGCATCGAATTGCGAGCGTGAGTCCGTCAGATCCTCGAGGATAATGAGGTCCGCGCGATCGAGCAGAAGCTGCCGCACACCGCCGCCTGCCAGCGATCTCCACAGTTTGCTCGGGAGGAGGAGTGCCATCGTTCCGCCGGGGCGGAGGAGCTGGTGCGACCGCTCCACGAATAGTGCCGCGAGATCGATCTGCGCGCCGAATCCTCGTCCGGCGCCCGCGATTGTGGCGCCGCTCTCCCAGGCCGCGTTCCGGTAGACCGCGAAGTCGCGCTTGAGCCGCTCGCGCGAAGACTCGGCGATGTGATGCACTCTCACCCAGGGCGGATTGCCGATGACGACGTCGAATCCGCCGGCTGTTGCGGCATCCTGAAAATGCGCAACAAAGGAGAAGGGAAGCGCCGCACCTGCGCGCAGCGCCTTCACCCGATGCGCCGACTCCCTGAGCTGAGATCTGATCGCGGCGAGACGCGTGCGTGTCTGCGCGTCCGGAGTGTGACGGTCGCCAAACAGGTCCTTTGCTCGCATGGCAACCAGCATTTCCTTTCGGTCGTCTCGCAATCGAGTGCCGCAGCGAAGGAGCGCGTCGATCGCAGCCGAGCGCTCGAGCCGGTCGAGTGCTCGGGCGAGAGTGCGTTTCCTCGGTCCCACCGCTCGCATGTAGCGATTCCTGAGGCTAACGACTTTCCTGCCGCTGGCTACGACGTTGCGTTCATCGAACCCTCCGCCGGCCAGCGAATCCCCGACGCGTATGTGGCGATCGAGATTCGGCAGGGGGACGATTCGCATCGGGTCCGCCTCATCGCTCTCGACGACGATGGATAGCCAGAGCCGCAGCTCACAAAGCCAGACCGCCATCGGATTGAGGTCAACTCCGAAGATCGACGTCATCAGCACGCGGCGCCGGATATCGGCGATGGAGCCGGACTCTCCGTGCTCGCGCCGAAGCGCCGCGACGCGCTCGAGCATGTGCACGAGGAACGCGCCCGATCCACACGCGGGATCGAGAACCATCAATGCGCGAAGCTTGTCGGTCGACGGCGGGGCATCACCGAGCGAGGATGCGAGCGCATGACCGGCCAGATCTTCGACGAGACTCTGCGGCGTGTAATACGCGCCGCTCGTCTTTCGCTCCGGCGCCGCCATGAGCGCTTCGAACGCTTTACCGAGGATCTCGGGATCTATCGATGCATCTGACCAGTCACCCGAATCTTCGCGTCCGCTGAAGCGATAATGCGAGAGGAGCGAGCCATACGCATTGCCAAACGCCGCGTCGGTGAACACGCTGGCGCGACGCTGTTTCTCGAGGTGAGATCGTGAGAAGAGTCCGCCATTGAGAAACGGTATTCTTCCGAACGCTCTCGCTCGCGCGGCACGAGCGCGGACGGCCGTATTGAGCGTTCCGAAAAACAGGGGCTCGAGCACCTTCTTCTGATACCGGCCGCCCTCGCCGATGCAGCGCGAGAAGCCATTGCTCAGAAAGCCGAAATCGCCGTTGAGCCAACCCTTTGCCTCGAGAAAGGAGAGGAAGATCAGCCGCGAGACGTAGAGAAGGGCCAGCTCACTCCGTTCTTCACTGCTGAGCCGCCCATTGAGCGACTCGCCAAGGTCAGTGACGACTGCCCTGAGAGTGCGAAAGAATCTTCGCGTGATCGCCTCCCGTCCCAGCACATCGAGCCAGCGCGCGTGCGTCAGGAGATCTGAGTCGCCGGCTGCGGCGGACAATGCGCAGAGAGTCTCCGCGTCGCTCTCATAGATTCTGGTGGAATCACAGATGAGTGATACCATTCGCGTTCGCGACGGCACGGAAGACCAGCAGACGATCGCGATTTCACCGACGGCTGGCCGAACCGCGCAAATGATCCAGAGAAACTGCGGAATGCCGGAAAGCGCTTTTGCGACAGCAGCGAGCGCCGTGTGAAGCTCTGACGGGTCGTCCAGCTCGATCGCGAGGCCGCGAAGGCAACCAACTCCCCGCGCTATGCGAGCCGCGCGGATCGCGGCTGGAATGCCCATCGAATTCAAGGCAGCTCTGTCGAGGGGAAGGGCAGCGTCGGTGAATCCGAGCTCGTGAAGGATCGCGGCCGCGCCGTCGAGCGAGCGCGCGCTTCGGATGCAATCGCTGGCACGTTCGAGAGTCTGCACTCATCGAGCGTAGCCGGGGGAGCGTGCGGCCTTTACATCATTTGTTGGCTAGATGATGCGAATCAATGCCTTAATGCGATTCGACGGCTTTCTTTTCGGATAACAGCCTGGTCGTAAAGCGCTGGCCTTCGCTGATTCGCTCGATCTCGAACGCGGTCGCCTCGACGATTTGCTCGACGCGGCCTATCCGCGCCAGCAATTCTGGATCTCTGCCCGCACCAAGCGAGTCTCTTTGCGCTTTGCTCTTTCCGTAGAAGTAGGCACCCATAAAGGCGCCGGCGAGAATACCAATGCCCGCGAGGACCGTTATGAGCCCGATGATTATCCCGAGGTCAGCCGGTGAATTCATTTGGCGTACCTGTGTGATTGGTTGGTGATTCCAAGCCCTACGGTACGATGCCTCCGCGAGTTCCAGCTGTTACCGCGAAATGTAGGTGCGGCCTTTCCAACTCACGCGGCGGCCACGAATCACAGCTGTGAGGAAAATGTAGAGCAGCACCAGCGCCCCGAGTGGGTAAGCCAGGGCGTACAATGGGTTCTCGCGGGCAGTGATGTAAACGACTATCCACCACACGAGAGTCGCCGCAGTGGAAATCAGCGCCCACAACAACAGCGTACCGTCGGTGGGTGCGCCCAATGCCGCCATCAAGAGCGCCATTGGCGGCAGCATCTCCAGCAATGGCGGCAGCAACAGGAAGAGCGGAAAGAACGTGCGTCCGACTTTTCCAAAAGGAACGGAATCCAGCCCCCCCGCGAACACGTTCTTCCTCCAGCCGGCGATGATCTCGCGGAGCGAGCCGTACATGCGTGTCGATAGCTGATCGACGCCCAGCATCACCACCACTCTTTTGCGTGCCGCAAAGAATTTCTGCGCCAGCATCAGGTCCTCGGCTACCGACGTGCGGACGCTTGCGTGTCCGCCGATCGACGTGTAGCTGTCGTGCGTGACGAAGATGCATTGGCCGTTGGCGATCTTGTTGCTCACGCTCGTCGCCTGTGTCACCGACTCCGTGCCGCCGTAGCGCATCGCGAGAATGGTGAACACCTGCGGCTGGATTACGCGCTCCCAGAAACCGCCGAGCTCCTGGTGACCGGCAACGGTGAAGAGCTGCGCCCTGGTTCTGCGCATCGCGTGGAGAGAGCGCGTCACGAGATCCTTGCCATGCACGGTGTCCGCGTCCGTGAACTGAAGGATGCTGCCGCTCGCGACCTTGGCACCGGTCGCGCACGCCCACTGCTTGCCGAACCATCCGTCGGGGAGCGGTTCGGTCGTCACGACGCGGACGCGCGGATCACCTGCGGCCGTCTGCCGCGCAATCTCCGCGGTTCCATCCGTGGAATTGTCGTCGACGACGATCAGCTCGAGGTTCGGATGGGTCGTCGTGAGAATAGACGACACGCAGCGCGCGATGTTGTGGGCTTCGTTGCGCGCGGGGACGATTACCGAGACGAGTGGAGGATTCGTGAGAGGAATGTCGCTCTCGTCGTCCAGCGAGCGCGAGTGGCGCAGCCGGAAGTAGGTGATCAGTGGTGGAATTATCCACGGCAGCGACCAGAGGAACGCGACGAGAGGGCGCATCAATTTGGAATCATACGCGCGAGAAACCCTTGTTGATTGATGAGCACAAAAAAGCGGGGCGCCGCAGATCCTCGGGCGCCCCGCCGGAACGGAAAGAGTTAGCTCTTCCCGCCTCCCCCGCCACCTCCACCACCGGGAGGACGACCACCACCGCCTCCTCCACCCTGGCCACCGCCGCCACCGGGCTTGCCGCCACCGGGCTTGCCGCCACC
>JBDTND010000131.1:0-5946 GCA_039933915.1 Gemmatimonadales bacterium
CGCTCGCTTGGTCGGAGCCCCTAACTACGCTCCTTCGCTCCGCTCAGTCGCGGGTGCCCGCGTTAGCGGGCAGGGTGCGGAGGGGATACCACACGCCGACCCCGCGCGATGGACTGTCAGAAAGCGCGCACCAAGATGCTAATGCGCGATTAGCGGGCGTGAGGCTTAGAACTTCCAGCCCTTGAGCGTTTTTATGGCCTTCTCGAGAGCGCCACGCTGATCCGGATGCTCGGCGGTCACCAGCAGCTCTTCGTAGGTGTCGATCGCGAGATCGACGGCTTCGTAGTCGTGCTCCGCGCCGGCGAGACTCGCGGCGTTGTCGGCAAGATTTGCTTTCGCGAGCTGATCTTTTGGGAATCTCGCCGACACCTGCTGCCACCGCGACACGCGCTCTCTCGGGTTCGACTCAGCGAGAGCCCAGAGATGCCAGCCCGCTCTGTCGTCGGGATCAGCAGCGATCGCGCGCGACGCGAGATCGCCAACGGCCTCGGGGCCGGCGCCGATCAGCCAGTAATGATTCGCGAGCGCAATGAGCGCCTTCGCGTCATCGGGACGTTCCGCCACCGCGCGCTCGAGCGCGGGAAGCGGATCCGCCGGCTCCTCGTTCAGCGCGGCATTCTGCTGTTCTGTCATCTGACTCATGCGTAAAGATGAACTCAAAAAACACAACTGAAGACTACCTGCCAAGGGCCGTGGGCGGAGCAGTTAGTCCGCAGTCCGCAGTTAGTCCGCAGTCCGCAGTGCCGTGGTGGCCACGGGCGAGGAGCTCCCGTCATACATCTCTGCTATCCCAATCCGACAAACCCCGCCGGCAGGCTGCCAACCCCTAACTGTCAAAGCTTAGAGCACTCAACTTCAGTTTTGTGTATCTAGACGAAAGCGGACGATCTCGAATCCGAAAATCATGCTGGACAACACGTGTGCAGCCCCCTACCATTCACCCAGTTGCTGGACATTTCCGGCCGTTGGTTGTACCATTCTTGTACGTAGCGCAGCCTAGTGGCGCGCCATTCCATACAGAATAGGGTTCCGGTTTTCGCGTGAGTCATCCCCGCGATACACGTGAGCCATTCGAGTAGCACTTTTCTTCTCAGCCACACCACAATTACATGAGTGAACGCCGACGTCCTTTTCGTCGCGGCCGAAGGTCCCGTCCGTCCGGTCAACAACCGAATTCTCCTCTCTCCGAATCCTACGGTGATGCAGACCCGTATCTGGAGCCAATGGATCCTACTACACCTCCACCCGACGCAGCGCAGCTACCTGACGCTCGCGACAATATGACTTCACCAGTTATTCCCACGCCCTCTTCCGTTCCCGCTCCCGAGCAGACGGAGACGGGTCCCGTTTCCAATTCCGATTCCGGGTCTCCAGGCAACGGATCGAACGACGGCGGCGGCCCTCCGCAGTCGCAGCAACAAAATCAATACAATCCGCAGCCACAGGGCGGCGGCCAGCAGCAGCAGCGCGAAGGCGGACAACCCCGCGAGCGCGATCAGCACCGGAACAACGGACGACGCGGCCGCAACCAGCGCGGACGCGGCAGACAGCGGCAGCCGAACGCACCGCGTGGTGAGCAGGCTCCATCGGCTCCGCGCGCACCAGTGGCTCCCGTCGTTCCCGATGGTGAGACCACCGGCTGGTTCGATCCTCAGCGCGAAGGCGGCTTCATTCGCAGATCCGCCAACAGCTACCTCGCCGAGGCCGGCGACGCGTATGTGTCGACGCAGATCATGCGGCAGTACACGCTCCGGCGCGGCGATGAGATTCTGGCGACGACCGGCCACGATCACCGCAATCGCGTGGTCGTAGTAGACGTCCAGAAAATCAACGACGCCGAGCCGGAAACGGCGACACGTCGTCCCGACTTCGGGTCGCTCATTGCCTCGTACCCCGAGCGCAAACTCAAGCTCGAGACCGGACGTCCGGCCAAGGGGGGACCCGAGCTCACACGCAGGGCAATCGATCTCATCGCCCCAATCGGCTATGGACAGCGCGCACTGATCGTAGCTCCCGCCCGCGCCGGAAAGACGATGCTCCTCCAGGCGATCGTCGAAGGCGTGGCGATCAATCATCCGCAGGCGGAATTGCTCGTTTTGCTCGTCGACGAGCGCCCCGAAGAAGTGAGCGAGATGATCACCTGGGGCTATGGCGAGGTTGTTGCCTCCAGCTTCGACATGCCCGCGGTCAGACACACCGATGTCACCGAAATGGTGCTCGAGCGTGCACGCCGCCTCGTGGAGCTGGGAAAGGATGTCGTCATCGTGCTGGACTCGATCACACGCATGGCCCGCGCTTACAACACCGTTGAGCGCGGGACCGGCCGCACCCTGTCCGGTGGACTCGATTCGTCCGCAATGGCGAAACCAAAGGCTTTCTTCGGATCCGCGCGCTCGGTCGCTCCAGAGCACGGAGGCGGGTCCCTCACGATCATCGCCACCGCGCTCGTCGAGACCGGGTCGCGCATGGACGACGTCATCTTCGAGGAGTTCAAGGGTACCGGCAACTGCGAGATCAAGCTGGATCGCTCCCTTTCCGAGAAGCGAATCTTCCCCGCCATCGATGTCGCGACCAGCGGCACGCGTCGTGAAGACAAGCTCTTCCGTCCCGATCAGCTAGAGCATGTCTACACACTCAGACGCGGTCTCCAACAGATGCCATCCAGCTCGGCGATGGAGTGGCTTATCAAGCGCATCGCTGCGACCCCAGGCAACGACGCGTTGCTGGAAGGCCTATAGCAGTCTCGCCCACGCATTAATGCTGCAGTCCGGGGCAGCTCTGGCTGCTGCGCTGATCGTGGTTTCCGCAGCATGCCACTCGAAGCAAACGGCACCATCAGGCCCAACGCCGGCCCCGGGTTCTCCCGCGGCCCAGCGTCAGGCGCCCGTTCATCCTGAGGTAGTCAATCTCACGCTCAAGGGCGTGAAAGCAGTGCGACTGGACGATCTCCTCACGAACATCTACACCACCGCGTCGCACTGCAACAGCTTCATCCTGAAGCCGTTCTGCCTGATCAGCAAGTCGAAGTACTTCTTCACGAAAAACTACCTCGATCACGACGAGCTGGAGCGCGACGTTCTGCGCGTACAGGTCTACTACTGGAAGCGCGGCTACCGCGAGACCGAGGTGGACACGGCTGTCGTGCCGAGAGGAACAAACAAAGTCGGCGTCACTTTCACAATTCGGGAAGGACCGCCGACGCTCGTCTCCAACGTCATCATCTCGCAGCCGTTCGAGCTCGTCACCAAAAGAGAAATCGACAAGCGCGTGGTCCTGTCGAGGAACGGTCCGCTGAATCTGATCAGGCTTGATTCGTCGCGCGTCTTTCTGCAGCAAAGCCTGTTCGACAAGGGATACGCCGACGCCCAGGTCGACACCGCGGTCGTCCTGGACAGCACGGCACGCACGGCGGTGGTAACGCTCACGCTCGTCCCGAAGTACAAGGCGACGGTCGAAGACATCGTCATCCACGGCAATGAGGACGTCACCGAGCGCACCATCCGGAAGTCGCTGACGTTCCACATCGGCGACATCTTCAAGCGCTCGGAAATACTGCGCAGCCAGCGCGCCCTGTACGAGTCGAACCTCTTTCGCCGCGCGGCGATCGAGCCGCGCCCGCCGATAGATATCGCGACACCGGATTCCGCCAAGGTGGTCGTGGTCACTGTGACCGAGGCGCCACTGCGAGAAGCGCGTGTGAGCGCCGGATTCAACACGGTCGATTTCTTCCAGGTGGAAGGGCGCTTCACGCATTACAACTTCACGGGCTCCGCGCGCCGGCTGGACATTCAGGGCGTGATCGGGAATCTGTTCGCGAGATCGCTCAACGGGCGCGGCATCTTCCATAACGCATCGGTTCCCGCGACGAGTGCCCTCTCGCGGTATTTCGTTCCGACGTACAACGCGAGCATCGACTTGCGCGAGCCCTGGTTCGGCTCGCCGCACAACGAGCTGGCGCTGAGTGTCTTCGCGCACCGCCGCAGCGCGCCCGGGATCTACATCGATCGCGGATACGGAACGAGCTTTACCTTCACGCGAGAAGTGGCGCAGCAGGCGCTGGCCAGCGCGAACTACCGGTTCGAGATGAGCAAGGTCGATGCGGGTGACGTGTACTTCTGCATCAACTACGGAGTGTGCGACCAGTCGACATTGGAATCATTGCGCGGGAATCAGAGGCTGTCGCCGTTCTCGATCACCTCGACGATCGATCGCACCAATGATCCGTTCTCGCCGACGAGGGGATTCCGAGCGGATGGAGGCATCGAGCACGCTTCGGCATTCACGCTCTCCGATTTCCGTTACAACCGCCTGACCGGTGACGGCGCGGCATTCTATCCGGTCAGAAAGCGCGCCTCGATTGGAGCACACATTCGCGCTGGATGGGTCGGTGCGCTCGGAAGCACCGCGCAGGCGGTCGGTATCTCGGGTACGCTCGGCGACATAGTGCTGCACCCGAGAAAGCGTTTTTACGCGGGCGGGTCACATTCCGTCCGCGGGTTCGGCGAGAACCAGCTCGGACCCCGGGTGCTCACCGTTCCCATCGGCGTGTTGCAGACGCATGACAGCTCGAACGCGGCGTGCCTCACCGGAACGGACATCACCACCTGCGATCCCAACGCCGCGAAGCTGGAGGACCGCGACTTCGAGCCGCGTCCGCTGGGCGGAAACTTCGTGGTTGAAGGCAGTGTCGAAGCACGGTTCCCTCTCTGGCGGGAACTGGTCGGAGCGGGGTTCGTGGACGCCGGAATGGTTAGCCAGAGGACCAATCAGGCTCTTAGGCGCCGTAAGGCGGCCATAACTCCCGGTTTTGGAGTGCGCTACCGCTCACCTGTAGGCCCAATCCGTGCCGATATAGGGATCAACCCAGGGGGCAGTGAATCCCTCCCGGTTGTCACCGAAAATACCGTCAATGGCCAGAAGACTCTCGTCACACTACAGCAGCGGCGAAACTACAACCCAATGGGCAGTGGCGGCATCCTCAACCGGATGGTTCTTCACCTGTCCATCGGCGAAGCGTTCTAATGCGTAGGTGGTGGATCCGCCTGCTGGCGGCTTTGGCGGTGGTGGTGATTCTCATCGTTGCCGGCGTTTACATTCTCACGAACTCGCCGTTCGGGCGCGAGCGCATCCGCCGCTACGTCGAAGGACTGATCCAGAGAAACAGCCACGGCATCGTCCACATCGGCAAAGTCACTGGCAATCTTCTGCATGGAGTGACGCTGCACGATGTCGTGATAACCGACAGCGCGCACGCACCGTTCGTAAAAGCCGACGAGATCTGGGCACAGTACAGCCTCTCGACGCTGCGTGGACAAAAAATCGACTTTCACGACGTGAAGCTCTTGAATCCGATCATCGTGATCGACAAGCAGCCCGGCGGCAAATGGAACTACGACCGAATTTTTCCGCGCGATACGACGACATCCACCGGCACGCACAAGACGGGCTGGGGAACGTGGATTCGGTTCAGTAAAGTCACCATCGCGAATGGCGACGTGACGGTGCGTTCTCCGTGGGAGCCCGATCCGCACGTCACGCCCGCCGAGCGGCAGGATGCGGTCCGCCGCGCTCTGGGTCCCGAGGGAAGACTCAAGATCGTGCAGGTGAAAAACGGCTATCAGAAGGAGTCCAGCTTCCACAAGATCAATGGACTCTTTCCACTGGTGCGCCTCGAGGATCCCGGCTACAAGAGCCGTCTCGTCGAGATCGCCGCGCTGGCGGCGATCGCTGAGCCGTTCCGTCCCCCGGTCGCGGATGTGCGTGGACTCACTGGCACCGTGGAGTTCACTGGTGATTCCGTGTGGTGGAAAGGAGCGCGAATCGCGCTGCCACAGACGAAAATTGCCGGCGACGGCAAGTACGATATCGACAACGGCGACATGCGTCTTCGGCTGCACGCCGATCCCTTCAATCCGGCCGACGTTCGCTGGGCGATGGTTCGTCTTC
>JBDTND010000132.1:0-5848 GCA_039933915.1 Gemmatimonadales bacterium
TCTACCGTCAGTCACTCGCATCTCCGGTCTCGAGCTCGCAGGTCTCCAACCTCTTTCAGGAGTTCGAGCGCGGCAACATCGCGATGTACATCTCCGGCCCGTGGTACATTGGCGAATTCAAGAGCCGTCTCGATTCGGCGACGCAGAGCAAGTGGATGACTGCGCCGATGCCCGGCGTCAACGGTCCGGGAGTGTCGATGGCGGGCGGCTCGAGTCTGTCGCTCTTCGCGGCGTCGCAGCACAAGAAGGAAGCGTGGCTGCTGATGGAGTATCTCTCGCGTCCATCGGTGCAGCTGCAGTTCTACAGGCTGACTGGCGATCTCCCGCCGCGCAAAACAGCCTGGCAGGATACGGCACTCGCGAACAACAAGTACACGCGCGCGTTCAGGGATCAGCTGGAGCGGGTGGTGCCGCTGCCCCAGGTGCCGGAGTGGGAGGAGATCGCGACGACGATATTCGAGCACGGCGAGCAGGCGATACGGAAAGCGAAGACCGTCGACCAGACACTCGCTTCACTGAATCAGGATGTCAATGCGATGCTCGAGAAGCGACGATACCTGCTGGCTCAGGAGAAGACACAAGGCAAATGAGCGCGACCATCCGTCCTGGACGCATGCCATCAGATGTTGGGCGCGCCGCCTGGCTGTTCCTCGCTCCGGCGTTGGTCCTCATCTTCGTTTTTTTCTTCCTCCCCGTCCTCGCGTCGCTCGTTCTTAGCGTAACCGATTTCGACATCTACGCGATCGCCAACCCGGCCACGACGCGCTTCGTCGGACTCGCCAACTACTCGAAGCTCATGCACTCCCCCGAGTTCTGGCAAGCGCTCCGGAACACGTTCTACTTCGCGCTCGTCGGCGGGCCCCTCACAATCGCCGTTTCGCTGGCGGCAGCGCTTCTCCTCAACGCAAAACTCGTTCGGTTCAAAGGCTTCTTCCGCACGATCTACTTCACGCCGTTCGTCACCACGCTCGTCGCCGTCGCGATCGTTTGGCGCTACCTCTATCACACCCGCTACGGACTTCTCAACTACACCCTCGGCCATCTCGGAATCGCGCCCATCGACTGGCTCGGCGATCCTCACTGGGCGATGCCGGCGATCATACTGATGTCGGTGTGGAAGAACTTCGGCTACAACATGCTGATCTTCATCGCGGGGCTGCAGGCGATTCCGCAGGATCTCTACGACGCCGCGGAGATCGACGGCGCCGGACCAGCGCGACGGTTCTTCGCGGTGACGCTGCCGCTGCTCGGCCCTACTCTCCTCTTTGTCAGCGTCATCACGATGATCGGGTACTTCCAGCTCTTCTCCGAGCCGTACGTGATGACGCAGGGCGGGCCGCTGCGCGCGACGACGAGCGTCGTGCTGTTGATGTACGAGGAAGGGTTCCGCTGGTGGAGGATGGGGTACGCTGCTTCTATCGCCTTCGTGCTTTTCATTGTGATTCTCATTGCCACGCTGATTCAGTTCCGGCTGCAAAAGGAGCATGCTTAGCATGTCGCGGACGAATCCCCGGTTTGGAGGAGCAAAGGCAACTGAAGACTACCTGCCGGGGGCCAACGGCGTGCCGGCTGGTGGCCGCGGGCTGGATTCGACGGGTGGGCTAGGATCGGCGCGCACGCGTCGTCGCATCTCACAGGTTCTGTTGTACGCGGCTTTGATCATCGGCGCGCTCATCGCGATGGTTCCGATGCTCTGGATGCTCTCGGCGTCGCTGATGCCGACTGGTGAGGCGAGCCAGTATCCGCCGAGGTTCGTGCCGAGCAGCGTCACGTTCTCGCACTACCGCGACCTGTTTACGCGGCTCAATCTTGGCCGCTACCTGTTCAATAGCGCTTTGATAGCGGTCATAGTCACGGGGATTTCTCTCGTCATCAACTCGATGGCGGGCTACGCCTTTGCCAAACTCAGATTCCGCGGGCGAGATCGCACGTTTCGCATTCTTTCGCTCGGCCTGGTGCTGCCGGTGCAGGTGGCGATGCTGCCGTTGTTCCTGTTGATGAAAAATCTTCATCTCATCAACACCTACTGGGGCGTGATCATCCCGGGGATGGCGAGCATCTTCGGGATCTTTCTCATCCGGCAGTACGCGCTCTCGATTCCTGACGACATGCTCGATGCCGCGCGCATCGACGGCGCGTCGGAGCTCCGCATCTACTGGGAGGTCGTGGTGCCCGGAATTCTTCCGATTCTGGCGACGCTCGCGATCTGGACGTTCCTCGCGACCTGGAACGACTTCATGTGGCCCTTGATCGTGCTGAGCGACGAGGCACACTACACTCTCCCCGTCGCGCTAGCGAACTTGTCCGGCGAGCACGTGCAGGACACTGAGCTGATGATGGCCGGCTCCGTGCTTACGGTGATACCAGTACTCGCCGTGTTCCTCTTTCTACAGCGTTATTACATCCAGGGCGTAATGGCCGGGAGTGTCAAGGGATGATCCGTGGTTCGATACTGTTGCTGACTACCACCATCCTCGCGTTGCAGGCGCAATCGCAAACGCCAACGACGACAACTCCACCGTCGAATCCGCCCGCGCCAACGCCCGTTCCCGCGGTCGTGCCTGTCACCCAGGTAACGGCGCCAACTACTATAGTATTGGACTCATTCGATTCCGTGACCCAATGGACCACGACGCCGGCCGATGGCGTGGAGATCTCGGTCCATCCAGACTCGAACGGGGCGCATGGCAAGGCGATGCGCATCGATTTTGATTTTCATGGGCACGGTGGTTATGCGGTAGTCCATCGACCGCTTACGCTGTCGCTTCCGCCAAACTACGAGTTTTCGTTCGCGATCAAGGGCGACGCGCCGACCAACACTCTCGAGTTCAAGCTGATCGACTCGACCGGCGGGAACGTGTGGTGGTCCAACAATCCCAATTTCCAGTTCCCGAAGGCCTGGAAGACGATCACCCGCAAGAAGCGTCAGATCTCGTTTGCCTGGGGCCCGACGAACGACAAGGATCTCAAGCGCTTCGCCGCGATCGAGATCGCGATCACGGCCGGCTCTGGGGGGAAGGGGAGTGTCTGGCTCGACGACCTCGCGGTTACACCATTGGAGCAAGCGACGCCGTATACATTTACGCCGAGCGTAACCGCTTCATCCCAGGCACAAGGGTATGACGCTTCTCGGACGGTTGACACCAGTCTGACGACATCCTGGCGGAGCGCTCCTCGATCCTCCAACCCGAACGTCAGCTCCGCGTCAGCGGATACGGTCAACATCGATTTCCTCCGTCGACGTGAATTCGGCGCCATGGTTATCGGCTGGGAGCCAGGCCGCCGCGCGAATTCATACGAGGTGCAAGCGTCAGTTGATGGTCAGAGCTGGCAGACGCTTTATACCGTCAACAAATCGTCAGTCTCGCCCTATGCTCAGACGATCGCGGCATCTACCAGGACCGCGATTGCGCTCTCGCCGCTTTTCCGGGACTACCTCTACATGCCGGAAAGCGATTCGCGGTTTCTCCGCATCATATTGAAGTCGGCCGAGGGAAAGACGGGGTACGGGATCCGCGACATCAGCGTCAAGCCTCTCGAGTGGGCGGCCACGGAGAACGATCTCTTCTTCGCGATGGCGAGGGAAGCACCGCGCGGCAGCTATCCGCGATACCTGTCGAACGAGCAATCGTACTGGACCGTGATCGGCGTCGATCGCGACAGCGCTGAGGCGCTGATCAATGAAGAGGGGATGATCGAGGTAGGGCGCGGCCAATTCTCGATCGAGCCATTTCTCTACGTCGACGGCCAGCTCGTCACGTGGAACGATGTCACGCGATCGGTCGCGTCGAATCCAGAAGCGCTGCCGTTCCCGCAGGTAGTCTGGAGCACGAAAAACGGGGACATCGATCTCGTGATCAACGCCTTCGCTGCTGGGCCTGCGGACTCGTCGGTTTTATACGCGCGCTATCGCATCACCAACAACTCGAGGAAGCACAGGAAGCTGGCTCTCTTTCTCGCGCTGAGGCCGCTGCAGGTGAATCCACCGTGGCAGTTCCTCAATCTTCCGGGCGGCGTCGCGCGAGTCGATACCATTTCGTTCCAGGGGACTTCAGCGCGGGTTACCGGAAACAAATTCGTGCGATCGCTCGCGTCTGTGAGCGGGTTCGGGGCTGTCACGTTCGACGAAGGGAATATCGTCGACTGGCTGCGAGCGGGAAAAGTTCCTGCTCCTTTCTCGGTCGTGGATCCGGCCGGTCACGCGTCCGCGGCGTTCCAGTATCAGCTCGAGCTCGGCCCACGCGCAACGTCGAGTCCGATCGATCTCGCGGTCCCGCTCCACGGCGGCGATCTCAATCTCGCCCAGCTTCTTTCCGCATCGCGCGGCGGTTACGCGGCGTCTCCTACTCAAGTCCAGGCACCGCAACCGGGCGCAGTTTCGGAACCGTCGGCTGCGACCGCTCCGGGCATAACGCTGCTGCCGGGACAGGGCGAACGGGCAGTAACGTCGCAGCTCGAAAAAACGAGCGCCGAGTGGCGTGAGAAGTTTGGCCCAGTGAGCATCACGCTTCCACTCTCAGCGGCGCGGTACACACAGACCATGCGCGCGCAGCTCGCCGACATTCTCATCAATCGCGACGGCTCGGCCATCCAGCCCGGGTCGCGCAGCTACTCGCGCTCCTGGATCCGCGATGGCTCGCTTACATCGACGGCGCTTCTCAGACTTGGTCACGACAAGGATGTGAAGGATTTCATCGACTGGTACGCGCCATATCAATACGACAACGGGAAGGTCCCGTGCTGCGTCGACGAGCACGGAGCGACGCCGGTGCCCGAGAACGACAGTCACGGCGAGTTCATTTATCTGGTGGCCGAGTATTACAGGCACACCGGCGACAAGGCGGAGCTGGAGAAGATGTGGCCGCACGTCGCCAAAGCAGTGGCGTACATGGATTCGCTGCGCCACGAAAGGATGACCGAGCAATACACGATCGGTGCTAACAAGGCGTTCTATGGATTGCTGCCGGAGTCCATAAGCCATGAGGGCTACAGCGCGAAACCGATGCATTCCTACTGGGATGACTTCTTTGCGCTGAGGGGGTTCAAGGACGCCGCGTTCATCGCCAGGGAGCTCGGCAAGCCGGAGGCAGATCAGTACGCGCAGCTGCGGAGCAGCTTCCGCTCGAATCTGTTCGAGTCGATTCGCCAGGTAGTGATTTCGCGAAAGATCAACTACATCCCGGGCTCGGTCGAGCTAGCGGATTTTGACCCGACCTCCACCACCATCGCGGTGAGTCCGGGCGGCGAAGCGGGCCGGCTTCCCGGACCGCTTTTAATGCGCACTTTTGACAGATACTTCCAGGAAGCGCGTCAGCGAGCCCTCGGGGCGAGGCAATGGGATTCTTACACGCCGTACGAGCTCAGGAACGTTGGGGTGCACGTGCAGCTTGGCCAGCGCGCGAGAGCCCACGAGCTGCTGGATTTCTTCATGAAGGATCAGCGTCCGGCTGCGTGGCACCAGTGGGCGGAGGTCGTGTATCGCGATCCCAAGACGCCAAAGTTCATCGGCGACATGCCGCACACGTGGGTGGGCAGCGACTACATCAGAAGCTTTCTCGACATGCTCGCGTTCGAGCGAGAGAGCGATTCCAGCCTCGTGATTGGCGCGGGTGTTCGGGACGAGTGGGTGAAAGAGGATCCGGGGATAAGGGTGTCGAACCTCAGCACCGAATACGGTCCGCTCAATTATGACATGCGCGCGATCGGCAAGGTCGTGACCGTCAATCTGCGCACGGGGATTCGGATGCCGCCGGGTGGCATCGTTGTCTGGTCGCCGCTCGAGCAGCCGATTCTCTCCGCTTCTATCGATGGTGTCCCGGTTGGAGTCAAAGGCGCCGAAGTGCGCGTT
>JBDTND010000133.1:0-5782 GCA_039933915.1 Gemmatimonadales bacterium
TCCCGAAAACGGCGGCGGAAGATTACCTCGGCGACTACGGCGACGGGTGGCTCTGTTTCGAATCGTCGAATGAGCGTAGGCGTCTTGCCCGATTTCCCAACGATTGGGATCGGATGTCCGATCCGGACCTTTCCAAACTGCTCAGGGCGGCCGCGCTGGTCCCAGTCCGCTCGGGGCGCACGCCTCCAAAGGCTGGTCCGCCGGTCAACCCCTAGTGCTCGGATGCGCATTCCCGAGTACTAAGTCATGCCTCGGGGGCAACCTTCCGGAAAATCCGGGAGTCAAAGCAGGAGCACGCCAGAGCCTATTGCGGCGCCGTCTCCGACTCCATCTGCCAAACGTCAATGTGCTTCACTTCGATGATCCGCGCGCTCGTCATTGCTGCGATAGCATCCACAGCGCTTGCGTTTCCCATGTCGGGGCAGCAGCTGGATGTGATTCGCGGACAGGTTGTCGGTCCCGAAGGCAAGCCGCTCGAAGATGCGAAAGTCACCGCAACCTCGATCTCCGGCAACGTCAACCGGAGCTCGCGTACGGACAAGAACGGGCGCTACACGATCACCTTCCCGGGCGGCGAAGGTGATTACTTCGTCGAGGTCTCGGCGATCGGATTCGCGGCGCGCAGATTCGAGGTGAAGCGCACGGCCGACGAGGAGATACTCGTCGCCGACGCAAAGTTGCTGCGCGCCGCGGGACAGCTCGAAACGGTGAGAGTAGCGGGACAACGGGACCGCCCGGATCGCAACGACGCTACGCCCGATATCAGTGGCAGCGAGCGTCGAGTCGACAACAGCGCGGTGCCCGCCGATCAACAGGGTGATATCGCCGCGATGGCGGCATCGCTGCCCGGCGTGACGCTCGTCCCGGGACAGGACGGCGATCCCTCCGGCTTCTCCGTGCTCGGCCTGTCGCCTGATCAGAACAACACAACTCTCAACGGACTGAATTTCGGCGGGTCGAATCTGCCTCGCGACGCGAACGTCTCGACGTCGCTCGTAATGACGCCATACGATGTCTCGCGCGGGGGATTCAGCGGCGCTCAGTTCCAGATTCGCGGACGGCCCGGCTCGAACTACATAACGCGCACGATGAGCCTCAACGTCGACGCGCCGCAGCTGCAGTGGACCGACCGGGCCGCGAGATCGCTCGGCCAACAGTACAGCAATCTGTCGGTCGGTGGATTGCTCGCGGGGCCAATCAAGCCGGACGCGTCGTTCTACAACTTCGCCTACCAGCTCGGCCGGCGCGCGAACGATCTGCGCTCCATCCTGAACACCGACGCGGTCGGACTGCAGACATCAGGCATCGCACCCGACTCCGTCGCAAGACTGCTGTCGATCCTCCAGCAGCTTGGCGTTCCAACGGTCACAGGCACTCTCCCGAGCAACCGCCTTGGCCAACAGGGATCCGTGTACGGCAGCCTCGATTTTGCGCCGCAATCCTCGGGCGGCACCGGAGGGGGCCAGGCGCTCAACGTCTCTTACAATGGTAGCTTGAACGTCCAGACTCCGGCTTCGTCGCTCACCAGCGAGCTGCCTGCCCACAGCGGCGACAGGACCAGCTGGAACGGCGGGGTCCAGGGCCGGCACACGAACTATTTCGGAATCGGAATTCTGAGCGAGACGTCCCTTGGGCTGAACCGCTCGCGCAACTACAGCACGCCGTATCTCGAGATGCCGAGCGGAACGGTGAGGATCAACTCGCTGTTCCCCGATGGGTCCAGCAGCATCAAGACGGTGGCGTTCGGCGGCTCGTCGAACATGAATACGAGCCAGACCAACACCGGCACTGAGCTCACCAACCAGCTCTCGTGGTTCAGCAGCAGCAACAAGCATCGGATCAAGTTCACGACGGAGCTGCGCCGAGATGCATTCACCCAGAATCAACAGACGAACACGCTCGGCTCGTTCACGTTCAACTCGCTGGCGGATCTGGAGGCGCAGCAGCCTTCGTCGTTCAGCCGGCAGCTGTCGCCGAAGATCCGGAGTGGAAGCCAGTTCATCGGCGGGGTCTCGCTGGGTGACTCCTACAAGAAGAGCGACAACCTTCAGCTCCAGTACGGCGTCCGGGTCGACGGCAACCACTTTTCCGCGACTCCCACTTTCAATCCCGACCTCGAGACCGTGTTCGGTGAGCGCAACGACCGCGCGCCCAATCACGCGTATCTCAGCCCCCGGCTCGGATTCTCGTGGAGTTATGGCACAGCGCCACAGATAGCGGGATTTGCCGGCGCGGTGCGCGGTCCGCGTGCCGTCGTGCGTGGCGGAATCGGGCTCTTCCAGAATACGCCGAGCACCACGCTCATCAGCGGAGCGATCGACAACACCGGACTCGCGAGTGCACTGCAGCAGGTTCTTTGCGCGGGGCCATCGACGCCCACGCCTGATTGGAGCGGATACGTGAACGATCCATCGGCGGTTCCGGTCCAGTGCACGGATGGAAGCGTATTCGCGAGCACCGTCCCCAACGTGACGTTCTTCGCGAAGGATTACGCGGCGCCGAGGAGCCTGAGATCGAATCTCAACTGGTCGGGGCCTTTGCTCAACAATCGGTTCTCCGGCAATATCGAAGCGACCTACTCGCGCAACATGAACCAGTCGGGAATCGTCGATCTCAACTTCAAGCCGGTGGTTCAGTTCACATTGCCCGACGAAGCGCAGCGTCCCGTGTTCGTACAGACGACCAGCATCGTTCCAACAACCGGCACAATCGCATCCCGGGATGCCCGTGTGAGTCCCCTCTTTTCCCGTGTGACCGAGCTTCGCTCCGATCTGAAGTCGGACAGCCGGCAGCTGAGATTCAGCCTGTCGCCCTCGACTTTTAACAGCGACTACAGCTGGGGCGTCTCGTATGTCCACTCGAATCTGCGCGAGCGGATTCGCGGCTTCAACAATACGGCTGGCAATCCGCTGGATGTCGAATGGGCTCGATCCCCCTTCGACTCGCGCCATCAGATCCAGTACAACATCGGCTACAACTTCTTCGACGCCGTGCGCGTGAACTGGTTTGGTAATTTCCGCTCCGGCACGCCATATACGCCGGTCGTGGCGGGTGACATCAACGGCGATGGCTACGGTAACGACCGCGCATTCGTCTACGACCCTGCCGCGACGGCGGATCCGGCGCTCGCTGCACAGATGCAGTCTTTACTCAACAGCGCGACGGGCGGCGCGCGCGATTGTCTGCGGAAACAGCTCGGCAGCCTCGCGGCGCGAAACAGCTGCCAGGGACCGTGGACTTCGCAGGCGACAATGTCGCTCACGTTCAATCCGCTCAAGTTCCGCATGCCCCAGCGCGCCACACTCTCGCTTCAGGTCGGGAATCCGCTGGGCGCCGCTGATTTGCTTCTCCACGGAAACGACAAGCTGCGTGGATGGGGACAGTTCGCGTTCCCTGATCCGACGCTCCTGGCTGTGCGTGGCTTTGATCCCCAGGCGCGGCGATACACGTATGATGTGAACGACCGGTTCGGTTCCACGCTGCCAGCACTCACTGCTGTGCGAGCGCCTGTCACTGTAACTGCAATGATGCGTTTCGACCTCGGACCGACGCGCGAGCGGCAGGCGCTCACACAACAGCTTGACCGCGGGCGGACGCTCAGAGGCAACAAGGCGCCCGAGCCAATGCTCAAGGCGATTTACGGTAGCGGAGGAATTCCAAATCCGCTCGCGGCGATCCTGCGCCAGGCGGATACCCTGGAGCTGACGGGGGCCCAGGCGGACAGCATCGCGACGATGAACCGGCGCTACGTCGTGAGCCTCGACTCGATCTGGTCGCCGGTCGCCAAGTACCTCGCGTCTCTTCCCGACCACTACGACAAGGACCTGGCGTACTCGCGGTACCAGCGGGCGCGCGAGAGCTCCGTCGACATGCTGATCAGGATTGTGCCGGACATCAGGCGTGTCCTCACGTCTGAGCAGCGGAGAAAGCTGCCGGCGTTCATATCGAGCTATCTCGACACTCGCTACCTTGCGTCCATTCGTTCCGGGACGGCGGGCGGCGCCAACAACGGCCCGATGATGATGTCCGGCGGAAATGTGTTCACGGCTCCCGTTGGCGGTCCGGGCGGGGGCGGGCAGGTCATCATCATTCGCAACTGATCGGATGCACGCGACACTCAATCGGAATCAACACATGAAGAAGCTGACCGTCGTATCCGCAGTGCTCTCGCTCCTGACAGCGGCGAGCCCGCTCTGTCTTGCTCAATCGCTTCCGCCCATTCGACAGCTCGGCCCCGTGACCGCGGTCGCGAAGGAGCCACTTGGTGCCGTCTCGTCGGTGCGTCCCCTGCCGGATGGGCGCGTCCTGGTGAACGACATCGTCGGCAGAAGAGTCATAATGTTCGACTCCGCGCTCGCGAGCGCGACCGTTGTCGCGGATACGACAAGCGCCACCGCGAACGCTTACGGTGTTCGGCCAGGCGGCCTGATTGCCTTCCGCGGCGATTCGACGCTTTTCGTCGATCCCGCGTCGCTCTCGATGCTGCTCATCGATCCGAATGGAAAGATCGCGCGCGTAATGTCGGCGCCCCGCGCGAACGATGTCGGATTCCTGGTGGGCGGACCGTTCGGCAACCCGGGTTTCGATCCCAACGGGAAGCTCGTGTACCGCGCACCGCCAAACTTCGCGGCGTTCCGTCCGCCTGCCGGTGAAGGGGCCGCGAATCGCCTTCCGCAGTTTCCGACTCCGCCTGATTCCGCGGCACTCGTGCGCTACGATCTGGCGACGCGCAAGGTGGATACGGCGACGTTCTTCAAGACGCCCAAGTTCAACCTCAACGTCACGCAGTCACCCGACGGCGGAGTACGCGTCATGCCGATTGTGAATCCCCTGCCACAGGGCGATGACTGGGCGCTTCTGCCCGACGGTACGATCGCTCTGGTTCGGGCGAAGGATTATCACGTGGACTGGCTCACCTCCGACGGCACCGTCACGTCGTCTCCGAAGATTCCATTTCAATGGGAGCGGCTGAGCGATTCAGCGAAGGTCGCGTTCGTCGACTCCGCGAGAATCGTAATCGAGAAAGCACGGGCGAGTGGTCAGCTCGGTCAGGTCTTCGGTGGTCCCCAGATGGTGATGCGTGGTCCCGGAGACGGTCCTGCTCCCGGAGCCGCGAGACGCGATAGCGCGTCACGCAGCGGCACCGCTCCGGCGGCGTCAGCCACCGGAGGACCCGGATCAATGACGGTTACATCGGGCGGGAACACGACCGTCACCGCTGTAGGTCCTGGTGGCGGAGCATTTGGGGGACAACTTCCCCCGCTCACCCTGGTTTCGCCGAGCGAGCTGCCGGACTACAAGCCCGCGTTCACGCCCGGGTCAACTCGGGCGGACGCCGACGGCAACCTCTGGATCAGAACCAGCCAGAACGTCGACACGCGTCCGGTCTACAACATCATCAATCGCAAGGGCGAGCTGATCGACAGAGTGCAGCTGCCGGCGAATCGCGTCCTCGTTGGATTCGGCCCGGGCGGAATCGTGTATCTCGCCGTTCGGGACGGCACCACCGCGCACCTCGAGAAGGCGCGCGCGAGGTAAGGCGAACGGACGAGGCTGCTGGGTTCGCGTGGTGGCAAGCGCTATCCAATCATCGCCCTCGCGATGTGCCGCGCGAGTGCCATGATGGTGATCATCGGATTGACGCCCGACGAAGCGGGGAAGAGGCTTCCGTCGGCGACGTAGGCGCCGCTCATTCCGAACACGGCGCCCGTTGGATCACACACAGCCGACGCGCGATCCAGCCCGATCCTGCACGTGCCCATTTGATGCGCGCTGAACAGCG
>JBDTND010000134.1:0-5699 GCA_039933915.1 Gemmatimonadales bacterium
ATCACGCTCGTGCTTCACCTTGAGCATGACTCGCTTGTTTGGCTGGTAGGTTCCGCCTTCTGCTTTTGCAACGACGCCGTCAAGGCCCGCGCCCTCGAAGCGTTGAAACCAATCCGCGGCGGTAGTTCTGTCGCGCGTCGCCGGGGTCAGGTGAAGCGGGGGCTTCGCGTCTGCGAGCAGTGACTCGAGTTTTGCGCGTCGCTCGGCGAACGCCGTGTCGCATAGATCCCGATTGCCTTCGGAGAGCAGGTCGAAGAAGACGACAGATGCCGGAATTTCCGCGGCCAACTTCTTCACGCGCGACTCGGCGGGATGAAGTCGCATCTGCAGGGCCTCGAAATGGAGACCGTCCTCGCGCGCGATCACGATCTCGCCGTCGAGCACGCATCGTTTCGGAAGCTGCGCCTTGAGCGGATCGATCAGCTCGGGGAAGTAGCGATTGAGCGGCTTCTCGTCGCGGCTCTGGATGAAAACCTCATCGCCATCGCGAAAGATCAGCGTGCGAAAACCGTCCCACTTGGGCTCGAAGATCCACCCTTCGCCCGGCGGCAGCTCGCTGACTCGCTTGGCGAGCATTGGGAGAACCGGCGGATTGACGGCGAGGTTCACGCGCGAGTCTCGTTTTGTCGGGTCGACGTCATCTCTCTGATTCTTCGCAGGTGAAGATGTCTCCGTAATAACCGTCGCAAGCTAGCGAATTGGAACTACCCCGCTGAGACCCGAGACGCCGCTCTCATCGAAGCTCTCGATCGCAACCCAGTAGGCTTGCCCGACCGTTAGCGCTCTCAACTCGAGTGTCGTTGTTTCGTCGGCGAATCGCTGATAGGTCTGGTACAGCTTGGAGGGCGAGATCCCCCACCGCACATTGTATCCTACGACCCCGGCGACGGGTTGCCATGTAACAGTGGCATCACGCTCATCACGGTCGCGCGTCGCGGTGAGTCCCACCGGGATGGCGGGACGAGGTCCAGCGCCGTTTCCAAACACCCTTATGTCGCTGATGGCGAGGTTCGCCGCGCCGACGTGAATGTGCTCGTAGCGCACGTAACGAGCGGGTGTTGGCGATGCCAGCTCGATGTAGGCGTTCGGGCGGTCGCGTCGCTCGCGGGAGAAATCGGCGACCGTTCTCCATTGCCGGCCGTCGGCGGACACGCGCAGGCGGAACTGCGTAAACACGGTGGAATCCGTCCCGTAGAGGCCTGACTTGAAGTCCGCGTAGTTCACCTGGATTGCTTTCACCGAGTGGACGCGGCCCAGGTCGAGCGTGACCCACTCGCCGGGACGATTCTGCCCGGCCACCCAGAACGTGCGCGGGTTCTCGTCCGCGATGTTGCCGGCGGGAAAACTGTCGCGCGCTGAAGACGCCGTCACGGCTTTGTGGTACGACAGGAGCATCCAGCCGGTGAACAGGTCGTCGCTGGTGCGCCACGCCTTCGTCGGCAGCCAGTGAGGAAAATCGCCGAAGCGTGTGTCGACATACATCTGCCCGCCGGCATCGAAGCCGGCCGGATGTAGACCGATGCGGCGCTCGAAGCGCCAGTTGACTCCGATCCACGGCGTGCCCGTGTTCCACCAATTGCCGTGTACGTCCTGGAAGGTGTTGCCGTGCCCGGCGCCCTGCACGAAACCGCCCGGCTTGTACGCGACTGGATTGTATGGCGCATAGGTGAACGGGCCGAGTGGATCGTCGGCGACGTAGACTCCGGTAGCGTAGACGTTGTACTCGGTGCCGGGCGCGCCGTACTGGAGGTAGTACCGTTCCGCGTGCTTGGTCATCCACGCGCCTTCGATGTACGGGCGGATGGTCGTGTCGCGGTGATCCTGGCCGAACCGTTCCCATCCGTGCTTGTCCGGGTCGAGACCGAATAGCCACCGCGGAGTCCCTTTGTACGCGAGGTGTGTGGCCTTATCGAGCTCGATGACGTGCAGCGGGTACACGTTCGATGAATTCCAATAGAGGAACCACCGTTCAGTATCGGGATCGCGGAAGAACTGCGGATCCCATGGGCCCGGCTGCACGGAGTCCGACTTGAAAAACGGAAACGGCTCGTGATCCCGCGCCATCGGCAGCCAGGGCATGAGGCGATTGTAGAATTCCACGCGTCCCGTCGCCGGTGCCGTAAGCATCATGATCGGCAGCGGACGCGTCGTACTCGGCATCACATAAATCGTGTCGCGCACTGACAGGACTGCCGGCGCGACAAGGTCATTCAGGGGCCAGCGCGAGGGAGTGATGTGTTGCCACGTGCCGAGGTCGCGGGAGCGCCAGTACCCGTCGCCAATGGTCTCGAACAGGTAGTACTCGCCGCGCTGCACGACGATGACAGGATCGGCGCCGGAGCGATATGAGATGCCTTCGTTCTGCTGCTCGAAGTTGTAGCGATAGTCGATGTCGATCGGGTTCGCATAGGTACGCTGATGCGGCGTCTGCGCCGAGACGTTCCCGGCCGCGATCAACACGAGCAGTCCTGCGGCAACGGCCAACACGACAGCAACCGGAGAACGGTCACAGCGCATCACTCGGGCTCCTCCTGGCTTTGACGCGTGCTTGTCCGCGCCACTGGAAGCGTATGCTCACGAAAGAACGCCCACATTTCACTCGTGGCGTCAATGCTGTGGCTGGTGGGTCCGGCGAACCATTCCGGCAGTGGCTTGCCACCAGGCCATGTATGGCCTCCGCCGTCAATCGTGTAGAGGACCACGGCCGCGCCGTCAGCACAGTTCGTGTATGAGCGACGAGTGACATCCGTCGCCACCGCCGAATCAATGGGGTTCGGCGAACATCGGTTTCTTCGAGCCCAATTTGCTGTCCATGTCGGGACGCTCGGAAACGGTTTTGGGGCAATCCACACCTTACCGCCGTTGTAAGGTGTAAAGCGATCGGCTGTACCGTGGAACGCGATCATCGGCACTGGTTGGGAGTCTCGGCACCAGCTCCACGGCAGTAATTGCGCGGCCGCCACCATCCCAACGGCGGCTATCCGATGGGACATCGTGCAGGAGAGGACGAACGACATGCCTCCGCCATTGGAGAGACCATTTGCATAGATCCTCGTTGGGTCGACGTTGTAGGTCGCCTCCAGAGTGTCGATCAGCTCCGAGATGAACCTGACGTCGGGCATCTGAGACGGGTGCCTCCAACCGTCCATGGACCAGTGCCTTGGCCCGTCGCCCGCGGCTCCCGACGGGTAGACGACAATGAACCCCTGGGCTTCGGCCACTCTGTTCCACTGACTCGTTTCTTTCTGAGCCGCTCCCCACAGCCCCCCGCCATGCATGCTGATGACGAGCGGTGTCGGCTTGGTGCCGTCGTAGCCCTTTGGTACATAGAGCAAATATTCCCGCTTATGCCCCGAGGACACGAAAGAGCCGTTGCTCCGATTCTGGACGTGATACGACACTGACTCTGTCATGGCCAGCACGACGGGCAGGCCGATGAGAGCCAGCACCGAGGCGATTACCATCTTTCGGCTCTTCATTGTGTCACCGATGCCGGTTCCACGCGAGCGCCAGCGGCGCGGCGGACAATCGCGCCAGGGGAACAGCGAGGATTGCGACGAGCGCGAGCAAGTAGCGCGGGAAGAACGGCGTGGAGAAAAACCACACGAGCAGGCCGTACAGCGCGAGCACGACGATGCACCAACAGGCCGCGCCGGTTACAAGAGTACGGTCGCTGAGCAGTCGGCTCTGATAGAGGCGCGTTACGATCCAGACAGCGGCGGACATTTTGATAAAAACCAGAACCGCGGCAATCGGAGGCAACGCATCCCATAATGCGGCCTGCACGTCGCCGTTGCTGATGATCCAGTCGACTATGGGCCCGATCACGACAAGGAAAGCCAGGGTAAGAAACACGCTCCCCTTTATGAGCCATTCCCGGCCGGTGAGGCCGATGTACAGAGTCTGGACCAGCTGCTTCCACGTCGCCGCGATCAATCCCGAGATCGTCAGCAGCACGATTACCACTGCGCGCGGCGTTCCGATGGCCCCGCTGAGTCGACTATAACGTTCGGTCACTACCGGCCAGGTCTCCGACAAGGTAAGCGCCAGCGGGATTGCGAGGAGGACGAACAGCCAGGTGGCCAGCGTGCTCCAGATCGTCGCGTTCAGTTTGGCGGCGATGAGGTCAGCGCTGGTCATTGGCCGCGTGGCGATGAACGGCGTCACGCCGTAGGAATCGCTCACATAAGGATTGGACTTGCTCACCGTCGCGGCGGCGAAGCCGGCCATGAATGGTGGGGTGAGCAGCACGCCGATCAGTACGACGAAGACGAGTACCGGCGAGTCGCTCGCGCCGAAGAGCAGGGCCAGCTCGAACGGCAGGACCATAACAACCAGCGCCGGCAGCGACCGGCCGTGCCGCCGCCATTCGAACCACGCTTGAGCGCGGGCCGGCGACGGAAAATATGCGCGCCGGTTGGGCTGGATCTCCGCGATCTGTCCGACCCGAGCGAACGCTCCCCACCAATCGGGCACATCACCTCGGCGACCGCGTGCAACGGCGAAGCGAGCGACGAGATACGCGAGGGGAGCGAGCGGCGCCAGTCCGGCAACCATGACGGTTTCTCGGGCGTTGTAGTGGAGCGCCAGGAGAACGACGGCGTCGATCGTGGCCAGCCACAGCATGGCGACGATCACACGCAATCCCCTTAAACCGTATGGCATCCACATCAGCGCCTGCGTCCAGGCGAGAAGCGCCGCAGCGAGCAGCACCGGCCAAATCACCGGGATGGGAAATCCCGACGGCCACACCGCGAGAAACCTCATTGCCAGCCACAGGATCGCCATGGCCACGGTGCCATACAGCATCGGCCAGCCCGCCAGCGCGGCGGTCGTCACCGGCAGTGTGAACATGCGCGCGGGATACGTCGATTGGCGGGCGGCCAGATCACCAGAAAGGCCGTAGGTGAACACCGCCAGCAAATACATGAATGTCACCGTCAGTGGCACGACCACCACCAGCGCAAAGCTCCAGGAGTCATCCAGGTTGACGGACCCTCCGGGCTCGAGGTTCAGGAGCCTGATCGCCGTGAGAACGAGCAGGTAGCCGAGCAGCGCGATCAATCCCCAGCGATGCCGTTGGCGGAATTCCCAGGCGATTGCGGCAGCGGCCGAGCGCATGATTTAGGCGTCCGGACCTGGCGCCGCGAGCGGCCCGACGTGGGCGACGAAGATCTCCTCGAGCGAGGGTGCACGTCCGTCGACGCGGTGCGAGTCCTTGATCGCGTCCAATGGCGCGCTCAGTACGATCTTGCCCTGGCTGATCATCGTTACATGGTCAGCGACCTGCTCCACTTCCTCCAGCAGGTGCGACGAAAAGAGCACCGTGCGGCCTTCATCGGCGATGGTGCGAATGACGGCACCGAGAATGTCGCGGCGAACGATGGGATCGAGGCCGGACGACGGTTCATCCAGCACCAATAATTCAGGCCGATAGGCCAGCGCGATGAGCAGTCCCATTCGCGCCTTCTGCCCTTTGGACAAGGTCTTGATTCTCGCCGCGGGGTCCAGCGCGAATGCAAGGCGCAGCTTCTCCGCATACACCTCGTCCCAGTCGGGATAGAACGCGCGCGAGTAACGAATGAGCTCGTCGACGCGCATCCAGCCGGGAATGTCGTTTTCCTCGGAGAGATAGCCAATGCGGGAGAGAACAGCGACCGGATCGGCGACGGGATCGAGGCCGAAGACGCGGACCGAGC
>JBDTND010000135.1:0-5642 GCA_039933915.1 Gemmatimonadales bacterium
GCGGAGCAGCTCGATGATCTCGAGCCTGGTCTCGTCGGAGAGGGCGTGAAAGAGCTCGATTGCACGGTCGGTTCGGGAGCTGGTTGCTACTGTCATATGGTTCAATATATCAAGATAAATTGTTATGTCAAGGATAACAGCAACTGAACGAGTCGTGAGCCGATAGCGGCAAGCTTAGGAGCACGCGATGATCGTGGACGCATGTGATCATTAGAAGTGATAGAACCCTGACAGCAACAGCGACCGGGTGTCGCGAACATCTCCCGTGCCGAAGGCTACATTCCCTCCGAACATGATTTTCCTCGATGCAAATGGATAGACTTTGATTCCCGGCGCGACGAGCGTTTGCGGCAATCCCGACTCAGGGCCAACCAGAGCGCGAGCGCTGGTCACTTCGATGAGACCTTCGATTCGCGGCTGCACCTGATACAACGCCGAGAAGTCGAACGTCAGGTTGCGCTCCGCTTCTTCGCCGGTCCGCCGGCGAAATGTCGAAGACAGGGATGCAAGTCCGACAAGCTCCAGGGCGTCCATTTTATACGCTGCATCGAGAAACGGCTCGAGCTCCACGAGGTGTGAGCTTCCAATCGCCTTTGCGTCGCTGCCGGTGGGGAACGCCGCCGACAAGCCGCCTCCAAGGAGGATACCGCGTTCAGCGAAGGCAAAGCTTGCTCCCTTGAGCGACAGCTCGACGTTACCGACCCCGCTGGCGCGTTCCGCCGCCGGCGCCGTTCGCGAGATGTAGGGTGTGACGACTGCCAGGCTAACGTTGTGATTGAACGCATATTCCCCTTCGACGCGGATGGAATTCTCGCGAAGACCCCCAGTCCCACTGGTTTGAGTCCGGATGAAATCCACACGGATTTTGGTATCGGGACTCGGGGATTCGGTCACGAGGGGATGCGAGAAATGAAGCTGATCGTGATCATGATCATGATCGCTAGCCTCCTGCGCGTTTATTCCGGCAAGCGGCGTGAACAGGAGGGCGATACAGAAGAGCGAGCGTCGCAAATGTGCGCCGCAAAGCTCCGAACCAGTCAGGCCCGGATTTGACATGAATACGTCTCGGATTGTTTGTAGGCAGCCTGGCAGTCGCCGGGCGTGTGGTCAGCGTAGGATCAGATCCGGAGACGCCGTGGAGGGCCGGTCGCGAATGGGAGAAGGCGATCAGCGGATGCAAGGTCAGGCCGCTCGCGCACATCGAGAACGTCGGCGCCTGCGACCAAGACGAGCGCACGGGATTCCTTTGCGGGAAGAATGAATTCGGCTCCAAAACGCCCGCATATTCCGGTGCACTTGCAGCTTTGAGTGGAAGTCGCGTGATGCGATGGACTCCGCTGGTCTGCCCGCTGGTGATGGCCGGCTAACGTCGACCCGGCATGATCGTGACCGCTGGCTGGTCCGACTTCATGCATGGGACAGGGCGCGACAACCGCCGTGGCCGCGCTCATCTGCCCGAGCAGTGCGAAGATCAGATTGATTGCGAGAAGTCGACGCATCGCGCCGCCAATCTACACGCTGCAAGTCGCGTCCGCCTTAGCCGGTCCGCGCGATACGCCCGAGTGCGGCAATGAGAGTCAGCTCTGTCTCCGGAACCCATTCGACTAGCCAGCGAACGGTTTTCTGGAACCACTCCCTGTCAACCGACCCGCGAGCCAATGCCCTGGCGCGCTCGAGCTTGAGCTCCTCCTCCAGCATTTTGAGCTGGTCGGTGGCGGACTCTCCTCCGACTGCTGTCATCCCGGCTTTGGCGCATTTCCCAGCAGCAGTAATCGCCGCATCGAAAGCCGATTCGAGCTCAGAAGCCTTGGCCAAGGCAGTCCTCCGAGACAAAATGGTGGAAACCGTTGTGTAAGTAAGTGACTACTTGCATTTGGGGACTGCTGTCAGTAATATCCCCCGCCATGAATCGCAGAGACGAAATTCTTACCGCGGCTGCTGAAGTCTTCGCGCAGCATGGCTTCCGCGGCTCGACGACTCGCCGCATTGCCGATGCTGCTGGCGTGAACGAGATCACGATCTTTCGCCAGTTTGGATCCAAGGAAGCGTTGATGCGTGAAGCAATGCAATATCTCACTCAATCGGCCAAGCTCGCGACCCTGCCCGATTTTCCCGTCGATCCCGAGCGCGAGCTCACCGTGTGGGGCGAGTCGTTTATCCAGCATCTGAGACTTCGGAGCTCGATCATACGTAAGACGATGAGTGAGCTCGAAGAGCGTCCCGACATGTCTGAATGCGCCAGCGACGTCCCGAAACGGGCGTCGAACGACCTGTGCCGGTATCTCACCGCGCTCGCGCGACAGGGGATGATTGCCGATGAGTTCGAGCCGGTTACCGCGGCAGCCATGCTCATGGGCGCTATTTTTTCGGACGCGATGGGACGCGAGATGATGCCGGAGGTTTTCCCCCAACCGGCGGAAAAAGCTGCGCATATGTACGCGCGTCTCCTTTTGCGGGCGCTCGGTGTCGAAAACGGGCCGCCTCGAGCGACGAATAAGCAGACTAAGCGATCGAAACAACTTTCTTCCTGAACAGTGTCCTCCAAAAAACCCCACAGCCAGGCCCGTAGGCTCGGCAGAATCCCTGGAACGCCTTTGGCCGCGCTCGTCCTGCTAATGCCCGCACTCGCTCGCGCGCAGGTAACGCCAACCTTGCCTACCGTTCGGACTACGGCTGGTCCTCCTCGCACGATTGCACTCGATGAAGCCGTTCGAATCGCCGAGTCGCAAAGCGAAGCGATAAGGATCGCGCGCGCGGGCGTTCAGCGCGCGAACGGCCAGCAGTACCAGGCTCGCAGCCAGTTTCTGCCGCAGCTCAATGCGTCCGCGAGTTATACGCGGACGCTTGCTTCGCAGTTTTCCAGCGCCGGCGGGTCGGCCCCAGCAGTCGACACGACCAAGCCGGCTCCGCCGCCGGGTCCGTGTGACCAATATCTTCGAGACGCGACCGCTACGTCTACCGAACGCCTCGCGGGCCTCGAGGATGCGTCTCGCTGCGCCCTCGGCCAGAATCCGTTCTCGTCATTCGGCAACCTCGGCTTCGGCGCGAAGAACCAGTACAACTTTGGTCTCGCGTTCTCGCAGAGCCTGTTCGCGGGCGGGCGCATCGTCGCGCAGAACGCGGTCGCGAACGCCGGACGGCGCTCAGCAGACATCGAGCTCGCCGCCCAGCGCGCGCAGATCCGCCTCGATGTGACGCAGGCGTATTTCGATGCGGCACTCGCCGACCGCCTTGTCGCGCTCGCTGAATCCTCCGCGGTGCAGACTGAGAATGTGCTGAAGCAGACCCAGCTCGCGCGGAACGTCGGCAACGTGTCCGAGTTCGACCTGTTGCGCGCGCAGGTCACGAGCGCGAATCAGCGTCCGATCGTGATTCAACGGCAGAGCGACCGCGAAGTTGCGTACCTGCGACTCAAGCAGCTGATGAACATCCCGCTGGATGAGCGACTGGTGCTGACAACCGTCGTCGACGATCCGGTCGCGACGAACGCGGCGCTCGAGAACCTTGGAATCAGTGGCGACACGGCTGCAGCGGACCGTGCAACGGTCAGACAGGCAGCTGAGGCGATCGACGCGCAGCGCGGCCTGTTGAAGGTTGCGAAGGCCCAACGCTTTCCGACACTCGCGCTGACATCGCAGTACGGCAAAGTCGCGTTCCCGCTCAGCAACCTCCCTCACTCTGGAGATTTCCGCACCAACTGGACGATTGGCATCGCCTCTCAGGTCCCGCTCTTCACGGGCGGCCGGATCAAGGGCGATCAGCTGGTCGCGGAAGCCAACATGCGGGAAGCGCAGGCGCGCTACGACCAGCTTCGCGAATTCGCGGCGCTTGACTCGCGGATCACGATCAATGATCTCCAGCAGGCGCGCTCGGCGTGGCAGGCAAGCCAGGGCACGGCTGAGCAGGCGGCTCGCGCATACTCGATCGCCGAGGTTCGCTACAAGAATGGAATCTCCACCCAGCTCGAGCTGAATGACTCGAGGATTCTTCTCGAGCAGGCGGTGGCAAATCGTGCGCTGGCCGCGAGAAATCTCCAGGTTGCTCGCGTGAAGCTGGCGCTGCTCCCGGATCTTCCGTTACAAGGCTCCGCGGGTACGCAGGCACAGACGCAATCGGCGGCGCAGCAATCGCAGCAAACCAGTCAGCCCGCGCAGGCCGCACAACAGCAGTCGCAGGGACAGCAGTCGACCGGCATTCCACCACAATAAGCATTTATAAGAGCGAGTCCTATATGAAGCTAAATCGAAGTGTCTGGAGAATTGGTGGCGCCATCCTGCTGGTTCTCATCATCATCATCGCGCTCAACGCGCGCAGCAAGGGTGACAAGGCTTCGGCTGCCGAGACCACGAAAGCAGAAACGATGGTGGTGGGGCCGGAGAACGTTGCGATTGCGACGAACGGATCGATCATGACGGGGCCTTCCATCTCCGGAACGCTCGAGCCGGACCGCGAAGCAGTTCTTCGCGCGCAGGTTTCGGGCAGCGTTCTCCAGACCTATGCGGACCAGGGTCAGGCCGTGGGTGCCGGTGCCGTGCTCGCGCGCATAGATGCGTCCGGAATTCAGGACGCGTACAATTCCGCGCGCGTGGGACTCATGTCTGCGCGAAACGCGGCGGATGTCGCGGCGAAGGATCTCGACCGCAATGAGAAGCTGCTCGCCGCGGGGGCAATCGCGGAGCGGGACATTGATCAGTCGCGCCGGGCGTCGATTGCGGCGCACGCGGCGCTCGAAGATGCCAAGTCCAGATTGGCCAGCGCCGAGAAGGCGTATCGGAGCACGACTGTCACGTCGCCTTTCAACGGAATCGTGAGTGAGCGCCCAGTTTCAGCTGGGGATGTCGTTCAGCCGGGCACTGCGTTGTTCACCGTCGTGGACCCATCGAGCATGAGGCTCGAGGCGTCCGTGCCGGCTGAGCAGCTCGCGTCGATCCGCATCGGGGTGCCGGTCAGCTTCACGGTGAGCGGGTATCCTGGCCGCCAGTTCGTGGGACGTATCACCCGGATCAATCCGACGGCTGATCCGACCACTCGTCAGGTCCGCATCTACGTCTCGATTCCAAACGAGGGTCGCACGCTGGTCGGCGGTCTGTTCGCGAACGGACGGATGTCCACCGCGACGAAGATGGGATTGGTGGTGCCCGCGTCGGCGGTCGACGTACGGGGAACGAGCCCCTTCGTGATGCGGGTCAAGCAGGGGAAGGTAGAGAAAGCGCAGGTACAGATTGGCCTGACGGACAAGACATCGGAGACGATCGAGGTACTGTCGGGTGTTCAGGCAGGCGACACGCTTCTTCTGGGCGCGGCGCAGGGAATTACTCCGGGAACTCTGATACGGGTCTCGAAGCCGACGGCCGGTGCGGCGGTGAATGGCAGCAAGGACGGGGGAGCCGATTTATGATCATTTCAGATTTTGCGATCAAGCGTCCAATGATCACCGTCGTGACGATGGTGGCGCTGGTCGTCTTCGGATTGTTCGCGCTCTGGCGCCTGCAGACCGACGAGTTTCCGGACATTCAACAGCCGGTTGTTATGACATTCATCCCCTATCCCGGCGCATCGCCGGAGGGTGTTGAGCGCGAGATCCTCAAGCCGGTCGAGGACGCGATCAAAGGGATTTCCGGCGTCGACAAGATCTACGGGAC
>JBDTND010000136.1:0-5640 GCA_039933915.1 Gemmatimonadales bacterium
AACGCCCCGATTGGGGGCGTTTTCTTTATGCGTCGGTCTCTTTTCGTGCGGGTCGGGTCTTACCCTGGTTCGGAATCAGGCTCTTGTCGTTAGTGCTCTCCTTAAGATGCCGCTTGTCCATCTCAAGTATGTGTTCGTCGTCCGTTCGAAACTTGTGATCGGTGGTAGCCGGCTCCTTCTGATGCTTTCCGCTCGAATCCATATCAGCCTCTTTTCAGTATTGGATCTCCAGTGAAGTACAGGAAGCGTGCCCATCCGGATGAAGTCGGACTCATGCGACCCCTCCAGACGCCGGGGTTGGTTAGCGGATCCTGAACCCTCCCATCAGCCGGAAAAGAGTGGCATCCGCGGGGACCGAATAGACCTGCGCTCCCACATCGAAGATACGGCGAACCACTGCAGTCACTCCGCCAAAGACCGCCGCTCGTAGCACTGGACTCTCGAGCTCGACTGGAGTCGTGTCTACTCCGCCGTTTCCATCCGTGAATCCAACCCGGAAATGCGGGTCGATTCTGTTCGCGCCGACGCCCCCGTAAAATGAGAGTCCTCGTGCGGCAGGCGCAAAGCCAGCCGCAATTTCGCCCCCGAACATGTCGGGATGAAATGTGTCCTTCGAGGGATTCGTCCCGTAGCACGGGCTCGATGGTGAGCTTTGCTGGAGCTGTGATCTGGGGCAGGTGATAGCTCCTTTGACGTTTCCGAACGTCCCGTGAATGCGGAGCATCAGCGTCGTGCCGTTCGAGACCGGGCCGGCATCGAAGTGATTCGCGTGGGAGACTGCGAAACTGAAGAGATTCGGCGTCGCCTTGGCAATAGTGACGGGCGGAAGATATGCCGCCTCGAAAGCAAAGCCGAACGGACCTCCGACAGTGATCCTTGGCCGCCCGAAAACTGGAGACAGCGAAGTGTGTTCGCTTTTCTGCGTAAAGCACGCGCCAGTCTGCTCGATCGCCGGGTCGGGCTTTGGGATGTACTCGGCTTCCGCTCCAATTCTGATGCTCGCGGGCTGCAGCACCTCAGGAGCAATCGCCATCGAGAACACGATAGGCGCGGTATAGAATGCGAGAAGCTTTCCTTCATTGCTTCCCACCGTGACCTTGCACTGCGCTCCTGCCTGCTGGTGCGCGGTAAAAAGAATCACAGCTGCGAACAGACCTCGATGCATGATTACTCCTCGTCGGAAAAGCCCCTGTCGCGCGCGGACTGGCGCGTGCGGACTAAGGTATGCCAGAAAGTCGGAGCGAGGCGATGATCGCTCGGCAAGTGTAGTGATCCGACGCGTCAACGTATGTTCGCAACAGGTGAATGCCTCGAGGAGACTATTTGCGTCGGGCCTTGCGCCCATAGGTGCGCTCCATGCACTGCGAATAGAACGCAGGATGTTCTCGATACGCTCCCCACATTTTGTTGGTGCGCATCATCTCGCCGTCATAAGCCAGGAAGATCGAAGTTTTTTCGCGTGTTTCCTCTCCGGTGCGATTTGGGGCACGAGTCGCGAGCGCATACCCGATATAGTACCGCGCGTCCCAGTTCTCATTTTTCCGCAGATCGCTGACCAGCCGCCCGGTCGACCGGTGATCAAAGTGATCGTGCGGATTTGCTGAAATGCTCGGATCGGTCGAATGCATCAGCACCCCGCCGTCGCCCGAGCTCGATTTGATCAGCGCCTCCACGGTGGATAGCAAGTCATCCCATCCCGCGTATGTTTCACTTCCGTCCACTGCAGAAATTGTGGCGATTTTTTTTCCCCGGAGCTTTCTCAGGCTCCGATGGCCATGGCTGGCGAACCCGGCGCCATTCCTCTTACCGTCCGGAAGCCGCAAAAAGTAGGACTCGCTGTTTCCGATCACGCATTTCCGAATCGAGTGTGTCAGCACAGCTACGTCGCTGCAGCCTGGGTCGATTCCCGTGGCGTCCGGCGTGTGGGCAATGAACCGCGTCGATTGAAGCGCAGCTCTTTCCCGCGTCCGCCAATAGAGCTCATCCTCCCTGCCGTTGTCTCCAGCGGTCAAGTATATGAAAGTCGTGGGATTTCCCGCGCGGATCCCTTTCGCGACGATGTCGCCCATGAACAGCTGCCAATCATCCTGGTGCGCCACGATGAAGTAGTCGCGCGGCGGCGAGTTAGATATAGCTCTAACTTCCGACTGCGCCATGACGGCGCGGAGCGCCGCGAATAGCAGCAACAGCGTCAGCGTCAGTGTCGGAGCACAGGCCGAGCGTCGCGGGTTCATTCAAGTGGGGTGTGGGCTCAACATACCTTCTCGCCCGCTAATCTACCCCGGATGTGCAAAGCGGGTGCACTGTGGTGTGCACCCGCCTATAGCTTAGATTCTTATCTACTCTATCAGGCGGTTTTGATAGCCTCGACCTCGAGGCTGAGCTTGATTTCGTTTCCGACCACGAGACCACCCGTCTCCAGCGCCTGATTCCAGGTCAAGCCGAAATCCCGGCGGTCGATTTTGCCCCTTGCGCTGAAACCGGCACGCTCGCCACCCCACGGATCCTTCGACTCCCCTTCGAATTGGACGTCGAGCGTGATTTCTCTCGTTACGTCGCGAATCGTAAGATCGCCGATGAGCTTGAACTCCTGCCTGCTACCCTCAATCCGGGTGCTGCGGAATTTGATTTCCGGATACTTCTCGACATCCAGAAAATCGGCCGACCGAAGATGTTGATCCCGCTGGTCGGTGCGCGTGTCGAGGCTTGTCGCCTTCAAAGTCGCTTCGACCAAAGAGTTCATAGGATTCTTTTCGTCGATGACGATAGTGCCTTCGACATCGGTAATCCGGCCCTTCACGGTTGTGATCATTAGATGCTTGGCGGAGAACTCTACTGCGGTATGGCTGGGATCGAGCTTCCACGTTGTCTTTGCTCCGGTTGCGGGAGCGGTCTGAACTGCTGCGGTCATCGGTTTTCCCTCTTTGATTCTGGAGCTGGTTTAGTCGGCTCGCCCTTGCGGCTACCCTGGACTTACTGTATGTAAGTGAATATATTATAGTAAGTAACTTGTGTCAAGCACCCTACTTCATAACTTTAGTCATGGCCGATTACCCAGCTATTTCACCAGTCTGCTCCCGTTTCCACCGGGCAATCGAGCTCATCGGTAGCCGGTGGACGGGCGCCATCTTGCAGATTTTGCTTCAGGGTAAGACCCGCTATGCGGCCATCAAGGGCGCCATCCCGGACATAACTGACCGCATGCTGTCGGAGCGGCTACGCTCGCTCGAGTCGGAAGGCTTGGTCACTCGCGTGGTGGTCCCCGAGACTCCCGTGCGCGTGGAATACGATCTCACACGAAAGGGACGTGAGCTCCAGGACGCCTTGACGGAGATCGGACACTGGGCGGAGCGCTGGATCCCGCTCGACAGCGATGAAGCGAAAGCCGCCGGGACAGCTGCCAAGCCGTATGACGATCACAATCGCCGGCCCGCGCCCAGAATAAAACGCGCTTGATTGATTCTGCGCTCGGACGTGCGTGACCACTTGAGAGACGCTGAGTACATTTCAGCGTCTTTTTTCATATTGTGCCCTCCCACCCGCCCAAGGACACGTGATGCGCACGCTCCTGTCTTCGCTCATGATCTCGGCAACCGGCCTCGTTCTTTTGCCTTCACCCGCGGATACCCCGCTGCGAGGATTTTTTCCGCAATCAGTTCAGGCAGAGCGCGATCTCGAGGCGCGATTCAAGGCGATGCCCGATCCCGCTCGAATGAGGGAAGCGATGCAGCGCCTTAGTGCGCGTCCGCACCACGTCGGCTCCCCATACGACAAGGACAACGCCGAGTGGATACTCAATCAGTTCAAGTCTTACGGGTGGGACGCGCACATCGAAACCTTCGACGTTCTTTTTCCGACCCCGGTGGAGCGAATCGTCGAGCTCGTTGCTCCCACGAGGTTCAAGGCATCGTTGCAGGAGACCGCGCTTCCTGGCGATCCGACATCGGGTCAGCAGGCGGAGCAGCTGCCCTCTTATAACGCGTACTCGATCGATGGCGATGTCACCGGACCTCTCGTCTTCGTCAACTACGGAGTGCCCGCCGACTACGAGGAGCTGGAGCAACGCGGCGTCTCAGTAGACGGTGCGATCGTGATCGCTCGTTATGGTGGATCGTGGCGCGGCATTAAACCTAAAGTTGCCGCCGAACATGGCGCGATTGGGTGCCTGATCTATTCCGACCCGAGAGATGACGGCTACGCCGGTGGCGATGTTTTTCCGAATGGACCCATGCGTCCCGCGCAGGGAGTTCAGCGCGGTTCCGTCATGGACATGCCTAGTTACCCCGGAGATCCTCTCACTCCAGGCGTCGGTGCCACGAAGGACGCGAAGCGGCTGAAGGTCGCTGAGGCTAAGACCATCACCAAAATTCCCGTCCTGCCGATTTCCTACGGCGACGCGCAGCCGCTCTTGGCGGCGATCGGCGGACCGCTTGCTCCAGACTCATGGCGCGGCGGACTTCCCATCACATACCGCCTCGGTGCTGGACCCGCGCGCGTTCACCTCCGCGTCAGATCCGACTGGAGCTTGAGGACGCTCTACGATGTGATTGCCAGACTCCCCGGTACGACCGAGGCCGACCAGTGGATCATTCGCGGCAACCATCACGACGCCTGGGTGAATGGCGCACAGGATCCGATCTCTGGTCTCGTTGCGGAGCTGGAGGAAGCGCGCGCTCTTGGTGCGCTGTACAAACAGGGCTGGCGTCCAAAGCGTACGATCATCTACGCAGCCTGGGACGGCGAAGAACCGGGATTGCTCGGCTCAACCGAGTGGGCTGAAGCGCACGCCGACGAGCTCAAGGCCCACGCTGTCGTCTATCTCAACAGCGACACGAATGAGAGGGGATACCTCGGCATCCTGGGTTCGCACTCGCTCGAAAAGTTCATGAACACTGTCGCGCTCGATGTCGAAGATCCTGAAACTGGCGTTAGCTCCTGGAAGAGGCTGCAGGCATCGCGAATCATGAACGGGTCAGCCGACACGCGGCGCGAAGCCAGAGATCGTGAAGATCTTCGCATCGGCGCGCTGGGTTCCGGCTCCGACTATTCGTCGTTTCTCGATCACCTTGGCGTTGCATCGCTCAACCTCGGCTACGGCGGCGAAGACGACGGCGGGATCTACCACTCCATCTACGACGATTTCTACTGGTTCATGCATTTCAGCGATTCTTCTTTCGTCTACGGTCGTGCCCTCGCCCAGGCTGCCGGCATAACGGTGCTTCGCCTGGCAAACGCGGATCTTCTTCCATTCGGCTTCACGAATCTCGCGGAGACCATCCAGACCTACGTGAAAGATCTCCAGTCTCTGCGCGACAGGCGCGCCGAGCAGATTACGGAACGCAACAGGCAGATCGAGGACGGGCTGTTCAAGTTCACGAGCGATCCGCGCGCGCCAGTCACCGCGCCAAAACGACAACAGCCAGCGCCACAGCTGAATTTTGCGCCATTGCTCAACGCGCTGGATTCACTCAACCGCGCTGCTTCGCGATATGAGAAAGCCTACAGCCGCGCGGTGACGGAGGGTCGTACGACTGTGGCGAAGAGTGTGAATGAGCGACTCATCCAGGCGGAGCGCGCTCTCACGTCAACGGACGGGTTGAAAAACCGGCCGTGGTACGTCCACATGCTTTATGCGCCGGG
>JBDTND010000137.1:0-5625 GCA_039933915.1 Gemmatimonadales bacterium
CGCCATTCGGGCTGACGCGGATCAACGTACCACGCTTTGGCGAGCTGCCACACCTGGCGAAGTGGAACGATCGCACCCACCGATTGGTTTTTCGCTCGAGCCCAGCTCCGCACATGCTCTTCCGACCGGAAGAGAGACATGTTGGCTCAGGTGTAGCCGATGTCCTCGTACCATAAGCGCGCGGGAAGCAGGAAGTGCACGACAGCATCGGTTGTCGGCGGAGTGTTTGGATCGCAATCGACGATGATCGGACTTCCGCAGTCAGTGCAGCCAGTGGTCACGGTTGCGCGTTCCTTTAGAATCATCGGGATGCCCAGCATGTCCCACGCGCAGTTCGCCCACCATCTCCGCGAATCCCGCACAACCTGATAGGGAGTTCGGACGGCCGAGAACGGACCGGCCATCCAGATCTCCCCCGACTTCGGGTCGGGAAGAATGGCCTTGCCTATTTTGAGCGCTCCGATTTCACGTTTCGCCACATCGGCACTCGTCCCAAAGTGCGCGGCGATCTCGCGCGATTCGGGAGGCAATCCGCGCGCGACGATTTCGTCGTAGACAAACGTTCTGAGCGCGAGGGGATCGATCAACGGTGTGGTCATGTCGTCACGAGGCCCTGTAACCGTAGCCCCGAGCCATGCCCACAGCGGCCACTACCATCAGGAGAGCGAGGCCGACCTGGATGTAGCTCGTCTTCGTAATCCACGCCGCGGTGCTCTCGTCCGGACGCCACGCTTCGCCCGATTTCGCCCGCTCCCGGCGCCAGCGGATCAATGTCATCATCGGCCGTATCTCGAGCACCAGAATGACGATGAGGATAGCCATCTTGGCCATAAAGAACCGGTTGTGCGTATAGTAGCTCGGCGACTTCTCCATCCCGGCCAGAAGTCGCCAGACTCCGGTCACGACCCATAGACCGAACGCTCTACCCCACCAGCTGTCGGCGACAAATGCCCGGCGCACAGCGGCAACGGTGAGAGGACGCTCGGAGAGAGAACGACCACGCACATAAACGGCGGCGACTCCGAACGAGAGTGCAAATAGGTGAAGCGCGGCAAGAGTGAAGCGAAGCATGATTCCTTCGGCGGCAAATAACCGGTTGAGGATATTAAGGTCGGGGGGTCACGTTACGCTTTTGGTCCGCGGTGCCGTTGCGGTAATCGACACACCAACAGCCATCAGAAAGCCAGACGCCAGAAGTATCCATGTAACTGGCTCGTGGAAAATAAGGACGCCGATGGTCGCTCCGACAAAGGGAGCAACCGAAAACGACACAATCGTGCGCGTTGTGCCGATTATTCGAAGGGCCATCACGAACAGCACCAGACTCACACCGTAGCCCAGGAAGCCGAGAAGACCCGCAAGAACCATTTTCGCCGCACTCGGCCACACCGCGTGCAAGGTGAGCGCCAGCAGCGTATTGATCGCTCCCGCGGCGAGGCCTTTGATCATGCCGATCTGAATCGGATCGCTACGCGAAATCTTTTCCATCAGATTGTTGTCGAGCGACCATGCGAGGCACGCGCCCGCCACCAGTGCGGGCCCCCAACTGTCCGACCACTGCGCCCGGCCCTGCCAGCCCAGAAGTATTCCGCCTGCCATTACGGCGACCAATCCGAGCGCGACGCGCGACGCGAATTTCTCGCCGAACAGCAGCCAGGCAATCACGGCAGTGAAAACGGCTTCGAGATTCAGCAGCAGCGATGCCACCGACGCGGGCGTTCGCTGGAGGCCGTTCATCAAGAGAAAAGGAGCAATGACGCCCCCGGCGAAGACAGCGCCTGTGATCCACGGAAAATCCTTCTTTCCGAGGCTGTTGGTGCTGCGACCGGGCCGCAACGCGCGAATGATCGCCATTCCCGCGCCGGAGCTCAGATAGAGGAGACCAGCCATTGCCTGCGGTGATGTTTCGCCGAGAAGATACTTGGCGAATGGCGTTGCGGTCCCGAACATGACGGCGGCCGCGAGCGCGTAGACAATTCCGCGGCGCTTTTCTGACAGGTTGTGAGCTTCGCTGGGAGCCATTGTGACCCGCAGCCCTTGCAGTGTTCACGCCGCGGCGCGGGCGTCAGGCCCCCGCGGTCTGTCTCCTCTGCCCCGCCATCGGGCGCACCGAAGCCGCGATAGCGTTCGCGATCTCGTCCTCGACCGCGAAGATGTCCTTCACATTGCGGTCGTATACGTCGGCCCACTGCATCACGTCATCGTCGGTGCTGCTCAAACGGGCCGTCACGCGGAGCCTGTCGCCGACGCGCTCCACGGTTCCCTCGAGAACCAGACGCGCATCCACGCTCGCCCCGGCGGTCGTGTCGCTGCGACGCTTCACCGAGCGCGGCCTTCCTGGCGCGAGAACGCGAAGGCCGGGAGTCTTCATCAGCTTGCCGGCGACCGCGTTCGTCACGCCCATCGCCAGATATGCGTTGCTCGAATCGGCGCCGAGATTGACGAACGGCAACACCGCGATCACGCCGAGGTCCGCGGGCCTCTGGATCGAGGTTGATTCCGCGGCCGCAGTGTTCGGGCGCATGCGCGTGTAAATGCCGGCGCTCAACGCGACCGCTCCGACGAGCGCGAGTGCGCCGACCACCGCGCGCTTCGCGCGGATCCCGTGACGGGCGATGTTCGCGCTCGACGCAAATGATCCGCTGATCGTGGCCGGATCCTCCAGCGCTTCCACCAGCTCGGCCGCCGTCTGCGGACGGTCGGCGGGATCGATCGCCAGGCAGCGCGCGATCAGTCTCTCGAGACCCGGGGGCACATCCTTCCTCACTATGGATATCGGAGGAGGGGGAAGTGTGAGTCTCGCCGTCAGCATCTGGCGCGGAGTCAGATTCGCGAAGGGCGCGGCGCCCGCGAGCATCTCGTACGCCGTAACGCCGAGCGAGTAGATGTCGGCGCGTCCATCGATGTCGGGATCGCCGGCGGCCTGCTCGGGCGCCATGTAGAGAATCGTGCCGAGCGACATGCCTGTGTTCGTGAGGCCGGTTGCCTTCTCGCCCGACCGGCGCGCTGATGAAAGCGCCTTCGCGACTCCGAAATCCGTCACCGTCGCTGATCCCGATGCGAGAAGGATGTTGCCGGGCTTGATGTCCCGGTGCACGACGTTGCGCTCGTGCGCGAACGCCAAAGCGCGCGCGACATCTCTCATGATGCCGAGGGTCTCGCGAACGCCGAGTGTGGGCGTGCGACGCAGCCTGATATCGATTGACTCGCCGTCGACGTACGGCATCACGAAGTACGGCAGTCCGTCGACTTCACCCGCCTTGAGAATCGGAACGATGTGTGGATGCTGCAGCCGCGCGACCGTCAGGATCTCGCGGCGAAATCTCTCCGCCGACACGCTCGCCGCGAGCTCAGGCGGCAGAATCTTGATGACGACCTTCCTGTCCAGGTCGTGATCCTCGCCGACGAACACGAGCGCCATCCCGCCGCCAGTGAGCTCTCGCTCAATGATGTAGGATCCGCCGAGGGCGGAAAGGAGGCGTTCGGAGATTGAGGACATGGGACAGAAAGGGTGTCTGCTGAGGATGCCCAGCACCTATTAGATAGCGGGAAAGGGTGCAAGGTTGGCAGCGAACATCGATTCTCCGTGGCTGGGCTTAACGATCTGACTACCCTACGCGTCTACTCTAGTACGTCGTGCCTGCGCAGGCCGTTTCGACACGACGTCGTCCGCTACACAACCTTTACGTTGCTGTAGTACCCGCCGTTGCAATAAACTGATGGAGGCGAGATGCGTATCACAAAACTGTTCGCAGTCATCGCAGGGCTCGCCAGTGTTGCGCCGGTTTTCGCGCCCGCGCAGACAATTGGCGCGAAGAATCCGCAGAAATCAGTTATTGCGCGCTCAGACGTTCGCGAGCTCCCCGCGGATCAGCAGATCATTCAGGCGCTCAACCGCCTGACATTCGGAGCTAAGCCCGGCGACGTGCAGAGGGTGCGCGCGATCGGTCTCGACAAATGGATCGATCAGCAGCTCTATCCCGACAAGATCAACGACAACGCTATGAACGCGTTCGTCGCCAGCTATTCAATCCTCAATCAGAATCAGAGCGATCTGCTCGCGCAGTACGCGGACCAGCAGCGCGCCAGGCGAGAGGTGAAGCGCGAGAGGGCGGATACGACGGGCGCGATGAGCGCCGCCGACAGCACCGCTGTTCGCAAGCAGCTCGGCCAGCAGTTCAACGCAACGCGACAGGTCGTGGCACAGCTTCAATCGTCACGCGTTGCGCGCGCCGTCGCGAGCGAGCGTCAGCTTCAGGAAGTGATGACTGACTTCTGGGAGAATCACTTCAACATCTACGCGCTCAAAGGCGCGCCCGAGCGGTACTATCTGGCCGACTTCGATCAGAACGTCGTCCGCCCGCGCGCTCTGGGCAAATTCCGCGATCTGCTCGAAGCGGTAGCGCAGAGTCCCGCGATGCTTTTCTACCTCGACAACGCGCGGAGTATGGCCGACAGCACTCGTCCGACGCTCAGCGGGCCAAACGGAGCGCCAAGGATGCGGCGCGCCCCGATGGGGAGAGGCGGACTCGGCGCGATCATGGGTGCAATGCGGGCACAGCAGAGACAACAGCAACAGCAACAGCAACCGCAGCAGAAGCGGCAGCGACAGGGGTTGAATGAGAACTACGGGCGCGAGCTGCTCGAGCTGCACACGCTCGGCGTCGATGGCGGATACACGCAGCAGGATGTGATCAACGTCGCGCGGGCGTTCACAGGTTGGACTATCAAGCCGCCCGCGCAGGGCGGAGGATTCATCTTCCGCCCCCAGGTCCACGACGCGGGCGAGAAACTCGTACTCGGCCACAAGCTCGGGGCGGGACGCGGGATGGAAGACGCCGAAGATGTGCTCGACATTCTCGCGAGAAGTCCCGCGACTGCGCGCTTCATCTCGTTCAAGCTGGCGCGCCGGTTCGTGAGCGACTCTCCGTCGAAGGCGCTCGTGGATCACGCGGCACAAGTCTATCTGAAAACCGACGGCGACATCCGCGAAGTGGTGAGAGCAATCGTCACTTCGCCGGAGTTCTTTTCGCAGCAGGCGTTTCGCAGCAAAGTGAAGTCGCCGTTCGAAGTGGTGGTAAGCGCGATGCGCGCGATGAACGCGGCGCCAGACAATACTCCGCGCACAGCACAGATGATCGCGTATCTCGGACAGCCGATCTTCGGACACCAGGCGCCGAACGGCTGGCCGGAGACGGGCGACGCATGGATGAACACGGGCGCGATTCTCAATCGCATCAACTTTGGAATGGCGGCCGCGGCGGGCCGTTTGCCGGGGGCGGACATCCGCTCGCTGCCCGCGCTCGACACAATGGGCAGAGCACCGCGCGACAAGCAGGTCGATGCCGTCGTCGCGACGATTCTCAACGGAATGGTCTCGCCCGATACGCGAGCAGTGCTCGTTTCAGGTGAGCATCCCATGCTCGCCAACGGCGCGGGATCGAGAGGCATTCAGGACATGTCTCCGCCGGAGACGGTGGCTGACTCGGAGATGTCGGCTGAGACAATGGCTGAGGACGCCAGCGGCGCGCCCCGTCGACCGAAACAGAATGGCGGCGGGAAAGCCGCAGCACTTCAGGGACGCGGAATGGGAAACATCCCGCAGCTCACCGGACTTCCTCAGAT
>JBDTND010000138.1:0-5525 GCA_039933915.1 Gemmatimonadales bacterium
GGCGTCGCGCCGGGAAAACCGGTGCGGGCGCCAATTCGAGGCACACAATGATCATTGAGGCAAGCCGCATCCTTGGTGAACTGGCCATTGGTATTGGCGCCACTCTCCTCATGGACCTCTGGAATCTGCTCCTGAAGCAGGCATTCAGCATTCCATCACTCAACTACTGTTTGCTCGGCCGCTGGGTCAGGCACATGCTGGAGGGCACTTTTCGGCATGAGACTATCACGGCCGCGCCACAGAAACGGTTTGAGTGCACGACTGGCTGGATTGCCCACTACACTATTGGCCTTATGCTCGGGCTTGCGTTCCTCGTGCTTGCGGGGGGTGATTGGCTCACACGACCAACGTTGCTGCCTGCGCTGCTCTACGGGATTGTCACCGTAGTATTCCCATTCTTCATCATGCAGCCGTCGATGGGCCTCGGCGTTGCCGCATCAAAAACGGCCAAGCCTTCTCAGGCCAGATTGAAGAGTCTTGCGACACATACCGTTTTTGGAATCGGGTTGTATTTGAATGCCCTTGGTGTGAGTTACGTGCTGCGAGCGCAGGGCTAGATTCGTGACGGGACAGACCATTAGTCTTCCCGATGTCACACGTTGAGCTGGTCGCGCTTGTGGTGCGGGAGTACGACCCGGCCATAGACTTCTTCGTCAACGTCTTGCAGTTCGACCTCGTTGAGGATGTTCCCGCTCTCACGAACGACGGTCGGCCGAAACGGTGGGTCGTGGTGCGACCGCCGGCTGCCTCGACCGGGATTCTCCTCGCGCGCGCGGACGGCGACCGCCAGGAGCAAATCGTCGGGGAGCAGTTCGCGGGGCGCGTCGGCCTCTTCTTCCGCGTCGACGACTTCGACGCAACGTATACGCGGATGGAGTCCGCCGGCGTTCGGTTCGTTTCGCCGCCGCGTGTGGAAGCCTATGGTCAGGTGGCGGTCTTTCTGGATCTCGAGGGAAATCGCTGGGATCTTCTGGGTCCGGCCAAATGATGTTGAGATCGTGGACTATCACCAGGACTTTCTTATGATGACTCGAAGGCGTTGGAGGTGATAAGCATCGGAAGCTCGAGTTTCCGCACTCACCGGCTGATGCGCGACGACCACGCGCTGATGAAAGCGCTGCTGGCAACCCTTGGTGAGGCGTTCGACGAGGTCGAGACCTACAGCCGCAATCAGCCCAGTCCGGAATATCTTCAGACGCTGCTCGGCAGCGACTACTTCATTGCGCTGGCTGCGTTGAAGAACGGTGAGGTCGTAGGCGGGCTCGCGGCCTACGAGCTGAAAAAGTTCGAGCAGGAGCGCAGTGAGATCTACATTTACGATCTTGCGGTATCAGCTGCACATAGACGTGAGGGTATTGCGACTGCTTTGATACACGAACTCCAGAAGTTGGCTGCGACACGCGGAGCCTATGTAATTTTCGTTCAGGCCGATCTGGGCGATGAACCTGCGATTGCGCTGTACTCGAAGCTCGGAATTCGCGAGGACGTACTGCACTTCGATATCGCGATAAAGTGAAAACGCAGAGTAGATCGCTGGCCGTCCTGTTGTCCGTGGCCGCGCTTTGCGGTTGCCGCCCGACAGCAGCGAAAGCGGATCAGTGCGCCAGTCTCGCGAAACTCGCGCTGCCGAATGCCACTATTACGAGCGCTCAGACGGTCGCGGCGGGAGCGTTTCGACTTCCACCGCGCGCGCGGACGGCGTCGGGGGAGCCCTTCACCGCATTCAATCGACTGCCATCGTTCTGCCGGGTGCAGGCGACGATCGCGCCGTCGCTCGATTCTGACATAAAAGCCGAAGTGTGGCTTCCGACATCCGCTTGGAGCGGCAAGTACCTCGGCGTCGGCAACGGCGGATTCGGCGGATCGCTCAGCTACTCCCGCCTGGGAGAAGCGGTCAACAGCGGTTACGCCGGAGCATCCACAGATACAGGACACGAGGGACTGGCGCGCGATTCCCGGTGGTCGGTCGGTAATCCGGAAAAACAGACCGACTTCGACTACAGGGCGATCCACGAGATGACCGCCCTGGCAAAATCAGCGATTACCGCATTCTATGGAAAGGCGCCCGACCGGTCTTATTTCAGCAGCTGCTCGAACGGCGGACGCCAGGGTCTGATGGAGGCCGAGCGTTATCCAGCGGACTACGACGGCATCATGGCAGGCGCGCCCGCGTACCACTTCGGCTTCACGACGTTTCCGTCGGGCGGCCTCAACGCATTCCGTAACCGCGGCGGGAAGCTCGTCATCTATCACGGCGGCGCCGACAATCCTGGCGGCAGCGTGAGCTACTACAGCAACCAGGTGTCGCGAATCGGGCGTGACAGTGTCGATGGATTCATGCAGCTCTACATCGTGCCCGGAATGGGACATTGCGGCAGCGGCGATGTGCCAAACGATTTCGGTCAGTGGGTGAGGCCAGGCGCTGACGCGCAAAACAGCATGTTGAAGGCGCTCGAACGCTGGGTCGAGACCGGCGTCGCGCCAAAGAGCGTCACCGCGACTCAGTGGAGAACGGACGGCGATATGGAAAGCGGCGTGCTTCGAACACGTCCGTTGTGCCCGTATCCCGCGGAATCCCGGTGGACTGGCGCGGGCAGTCGGGATGAGGCGTCGACCTATTCCTGTGGCACCAGTGTGCGAAAATAGACGCGTGGATCTAACGCACCAGCCTACGGCCGCGTCACACTTTCAAAGGTGGCTGTCAACAACCCAAACATGAATTGATCCCCCTTCGCTTCGGGATTCCGGAAAACCAGATACACCTCGTGCGATCCCGACGTCGGCATGAGCGGCACACGGAGTCGTGACGGCGGCGCCGCCGGGTCGGTCGTGGGACGAATCACCTCGCTCTCGCCGAGTATTGGGCCGGTAGGCGAATCGAGGTGCACCTCGATTTTCCCGCCCGTTGCATGGTACTGAGCCGGCGCAACGGCGAGGAATGTCACCGCGCCGACGCCCGTCAGGTCGAGCTGCGGGAATGTCACGGACCCACCAGGCCGACTCACGACAGTGATCGTGACCGGCAGCTCCGGCACGCTCTGCTTCGACACGCCCTCAGATAATTTTCCGTCCGCGACCACCACGCTCGGCGAACGGAGCACGATCGACTTCTCGCTCGTGATCGCGGGCATCGCGTTCGCGCCGCGGTCGGTGTACTCCGCGCGCAACACCACGGCACCGGTGGGCGCATCCCCCGAGCCCGCGGGAGGGACGTACGCACCACGCGGGGGGAGTGAGGGCCCGCTCGTCTTTCGATCGTTGAGACCAAGGATGTAGCCGACCATTGCCGATGCCTGCTCGTCGCTGAGCTGAGGATGCGCGGCCATCGCCACCTGGCCCCAGACGCCCGATCCGCCCTCGCGGACTTTTCGCACGAGACGCGCGGTCGCCGTGCTGTCGCCGCGATACTTCTGCGCGACGTCTACGTAGGCGGGGCCGATTGATTTCCTGTTCACCTGGTGGCACGAGAGACAATCGCTGCCTTCGATCAATCTCTTACCTGCCGCATGCGCTGCCGCCACACCGCCCGACGGAGCTCCATCCTTCAGGTACTGCGCGCTTACTCCCACTCGCTGCGCCGGAATGCTGCCACCGCGCAACGAGCCGTCCTCACGATCCGTCACGCGCACGGCGTAGCGCACCGGAACACCGGGGAAGAAAAACGACCGGTTGCTGTCCACCAGATCGACGTCTACGGTGGGCGGCTGATTCCCCGCGGCGATCGGCACGGACGCAGTCGAGCGCGCGCCCTGGGCATCCGTTACCGTCAGCGAAGCGTTGTACGTACCAGGCTGAGTCAGCGTCAACGACGGGTTGGGTTCCGTCATCCTTCTCACAACCTTGCCGCTTCGGTCGGTGATGGTCCACGCGTATCGCAGCGAATCCTCGTCGAGATCCATCGTCCCGGCCGAGGACAGCCTGACGCGGAGTGGAAGCGCACCAGCGCTCTGATCGACCTGGGCGGCGACGATCGGCTTCCGGTTTCCTGCGTTGTACTCGATGCGAACCAGGCGCGCATCCGGGTTTCCCTGGAACCACGCTGTCCCGTATTCCAGAAGATACAGATCTCCGCCTGGCCCGAATTCCATCTCGATCGGAGCGCTGAACTTCGCGCTGGGCATGAACCGCTCGATGGAAACGAGGTCGCCATTCGGGTCCATGGTGACCGCCATGATCCAGTGGCGCATGAACTCGTAGATGAAAAGCTTGCCGTCGTAGTACTGCGGGAACGGTCTGGCCGCTCCGCGAAAATCCTCGCGGTGAAAGACTGGACCTGCCGCGGCGGCCCGTCCTCCGCTGCCGACAATTGGAAATTCGGGCGATGCCGCGTACGGATACCAGATGTACGCGCCGCGTGCCGGCGGCAGCTCGTTGAGGCCGGTGTTGTTGGGTGATCGGTTGATCGGATGCGCCGGGTCGAATTGCGTTCCAGGAATCACCGTTACAGAATCGGAGAACGTCGTGCTGAAATACGCCTGGTTGTTGCCGACGAAGTACGGCCAGCCGTAGTTGCCGGCGCTGCGAGCCTGGTTGATTTCGTCGTAGCCGCGCGGGCCGCGTCGGGCGGAATCCACGTTGGCGTCCGGACCGACGTCGCCCCAATACAGAAAGCCGTTGTGCCGGTCGACGGAAATGCGATACGGATTTCGGTGCCCCATCGTGTAGATCTCGGGTCGCGTCTTCGGCGTCCCCGGCGGGAAGAGATTGCCCGCGGGAATGGTGTACGTTCCGTCGGGCTCGGGATGGATGCGGATGATTTTTCCGCGCAGGTCGTTCGTGTTGCCGGACGATTTCTGCGCGTCCCATGGCATGCGCCCTGGCCGTTCGTCGAGGGGAGCGTAGCCGCTGGCGAACGGGTTGGAGTTGTCCCCAGTGGAAAGGTAGAGATTGCCCTTGCCGTCGAAGGTGATCGAGCCTCCGGTGTGACAGCACTGTAGTCGCTGAGTCCCGACCTCGAGAAGAACCTGCTTCGATGCGAGATGAAGCGCGTCTCCCTGCATGTGGTAGCGCGCCAGCACGTTCTTCGCGTCGGGTCCGGCCGGCGAGTAATACATGTAGACCCAGCCGTTTGTCGCGAAGTTCGGATCGATGGCGAGGCCGAGCAGCCCGTCCTCTGCCTGGGCGGTGTCCGCGTATTTCGTGCTGACAGGAATCGTCGCAATTCGCGTCACCTTGCCAGTCGATGGCTTGTAAAGATTGACGTAGCCGTGTCGCTCGATGAACAGCACCCGCTCGTCGGGAAGGACGGCGAGCTCGACCGGTTCATCCAGCTTCTCGGTAAGAACGACTTTCGTGAACCGGTTCTCCTCCGGCCGCGCGCGGCCGAAGTCTACCGGCCGCGTCCCGATCGCGTATCGCAATCCGCCGAGCAGGTGGCGGAGGAAGAGCGGCTCGGAGTACGTGGTCTCGGTGTGGCCCATGTTCGTGTACCACGCCCGTCCGCCATCGAAGTCGTGATACCAGCTCATTGGGTGGTTGGCGCCGTTCGTCCCGCCTTCGTAGCTCTTCTCGTCGATGTCCACGAG
>JBDTND010000139.1:0-5512 GCA_039933915.1 Gemmatimonadales bacterium
AGCGTCTGCGGTCTGCCCCCCGAATCGGTGTACTCGTAGCTCCCGACGACACGAGCCTCCGCCGAGTTCGGTGATGGATCGAGGCTCGAGATCCTCAAGCGCGCGTTGATGCTCCGCGCCGACTGGAAGAAATCTTCCAACCTGGACTGCTGACTCGATGTGAGGCCGGGATAAGCCCGGCGAACAGCGCCGATCTCCTTCGACTCGATCGCGCGCGCGTATGCCTCGATGACCGGCGCGATGTCGGCGGTGGTCGGTGGCGAAGGAGCGGCGGGCTGCACGGGGGCCGTCTCCTGGGGCTGAGTCTGGACCGGACGCGGGACTACGACGGCTGGCGGTGGGGATGTCACCACCTGCTGCTGCTGCGGAGCCGGATTCTGCGCGGCGCTCTGCGTTGTCGGCGGCGACACTAACGCGTTCTGGGTTTGAGCCTGCCTGGGCGCCGGCTTAGGTGGCGTGACTTTGGGCGGCGTCACCGTGCGAGTGTTGCGCGTGGTCGCGGACGATCTCTCCGGAGTTGCCGGACCCGGTGCCGGTAGCGGTTGTGAGCTTGACGTGTTCGCGCTCGAGACCGAAGCGGAACCGGTCGCCGCCGGAATCGAAGGCGCCGAGGCATTCACCCCGACTGACGCTGGTGTATCGGCGGCCGGGGCCGCCGCTGAACTCGACGCGCGCGGTTTCACGAGTTGCGACCATCCGATCAGTACAGCGATCACGACGGCAGCGCCGCCGCCGGCAAACGCGAAATTTCTCGAGCGGTTTTGCGCCTTCTTCCTCGCCGACTCGATCGCGCCGGAGACTGACGCGCTCAACGACACCGACGCCGGATACGACGGTCCGCTCAGCTTTGAGCGGACGTTGCTCAGGTCGTTCGCCATGTCGATCGCGTTCTGGTACCGAGCGGATGGCTCCTTTGCCATCGCCTTGGCGACGATGCGATCGAGCGCGGGCGGAAGTCCCGGCACCATCTCGCTTGCAGGTTTCGGCTCCTCGGTGATGATCTTGAAGAACAGATTCTGGAGCGTCGGCCCGTCGAACGGCCTCATCCGCGTGAGCAGCTGGTAGAGCACGCCGCCGACCGCGAAGATGTCTGTGGCCGCCGACGTCTTCCCCTCCGTGATCTGCTCCGGCGCCATGTAGCTCGGCGTTCCGAGAATCGAGCCCGTGCTCGTCATGCTCGACGACGCGAGGTGGGCGACGCCGAAGTCCATGATCTTCGCGCGGCCGTCTTCCGTGACGCGAATGTTCGCCGGCTTGATGTCGCGGTGGACGATCCCGCGCTTGTGCGCAAACGTAAGTCCGGTGAGAACATCGATGACGATGTCGAGCCGGGCCTGGAGCGAGAGCGGCTCGGCGAGCTCGAGCAGCTTCTCGAGGTCCACGCCCTGGACAAACTCCATCGCGATGAAGAGATGTCCCTCGGCGTCACCCAGGTCGTATATGGTGACGACGTTGGGATGCTGGAGCGATGCGGCGGCCTGCGCCTCGTGCAGGAATCGCTTGCGAAGGTCGTCCTGCCGCGCGATCGACTCGTTCATGACCTTGATCGCGACGGTGCGGTCGAGGACCGAATCCGTGGCCTTGTACACCACGCCCATCGCGCCCTCGCCTATGAGCTCGATGATGTGGTATTTGCCAATGTCTGGAATCGTGGAGTCGGCCATGGGCACGGATAATTTGGGCGCCCCTGCTCGGGGCGAACCCGGGAATATTCAGCATGGAGCGCGATAGGGCAATCGCATTCGCGCGCCCGCGACCAGGTCGGCTCGGTTAACGAGCTCTTCCCTGATCGCTGCCATACTGCTATTTAATGAGGAGCGAGGAGGCGGGCCCGTGACGAACTCCACCAAACGCATCAGGACGATCGCGCTGGTCGGCCAGGCCGGCAGCGGCAAGACGAGCTTGGCCGAGGCGCTGCTTTCGAAGGCGGGAGCGGCCCCACCCGGCGGCAGTGTACAGCGCGGTACAACCGTCTGCGACTATGCCCCGCTCGAAAAACAGCTGCATCACTCCCTCAAGCTCGCGGTGGCGAGCTTCGAAGCGAAGGGCGAGCAGGAGCCGGTCCGCATCCACCTCCTCGACACGCCGGGCTACCCGGATTTCTTCGGCCACGCGCTTCCAGCGCTGGCGGCGGTGGAGACGGCGGCGATCGTGATCAACGCGCAGAACGGCATCGAGATGATGACCACCCGCTTCATGCAGCACGCGCAGAAGCGCGGGCTCGACCGCCTGATCATCGTCAACAGGATCGACTGCGATAACATCGACTGCGCGGATCTGCTCGACCGCATCCAGCAGACCTTCGGCAAGGAATGTCTCCCGCTGAATCTTCCGGCCGGCAATCGCACCAGGGTCTCCGACTGCTTCTTCGCACCTTCCGGCGAGGCCGACTTCTCGACGGTGGCAGAAGCGCATCGCAGGCTCGTCGAGCAGGTGGTGGAAGTCGATGAGAACCTGATGACCCAATACCTCGAAAAGGGCGAAGTCACGCCCGAAGAACTACACGAGCCCCTCGAGCAAGCACTGCGCGAGGGGCATTTGATTCCGGTGGTATTCACCTCCGCAAAAACCGGCGCCGGCGTCGCCGAGCTGCTCGAAGTCATCGTCAAGCTGCTGGCGAATCCGACAGAGGGGAATCCGCCGGTGTATGTCAGCACTCCCTTGGGCGACGCCGGCGACGTGGACGAGCTGACGGCGATTCCCGATCCCGACAAGCACGCACTCGCCCACGTTTTCAAGATCGAGACCGATCCCTATATCGGCCGCATCGCTGTGTGCCGCGTGCACCAGGGGCGGCTGACCTCGAACATGCAGCTGTACATCGGCGAGGGGCGCAAGCCCATCAGGGTGGGGCATCTCTACATGCTGCGCGGAAAAAACCAGACCGAAGTGAACGAGGCTGTCCCCGGCGACATCTGCGCCATCACCAGGATCGAGGAGATCCAGTTCGGCCATATCCTGCACGATTCCGCTGAGGACGCCCACCTGCACGCGCGCGCGCTCGAGCTGCCCACCCCTGTATTCGGTCTAGCCGTGGTACCCAAAAATCGCCGAGATGAGCAGAAGGTTGCGGACGTGTTGCATAAGATTGCGGCGGAGGACCCCTGCTTCCGCATCGAGCACAACGCGCAGGCGAACGAGACGGTGATGCGGGGCCTGGGCGAAATGCACCTCAAGGTCACTCTCGACAAGATGGCGTCGCAGTACAAGCTGGAGCTCGACACGCGTCCACCGTCGATCCCGTTCCGCGAGACCATCGTCTCCAACGCTGAGGGTCACAGCCGCCACAAGAAGCAGACTGGGGGCGCCGGGCAGTTCGGTGAGGTCTTCCTTCGGGTGGAGCCGCTCCCGCGCGGCAAGGGTTTTGAGTTCGTCAATGCCGTGAAGGGCGGTACGATTCCAAGTCAGTTCATTCCGTCGGTCGAGAAAGGCGTGCGCCGCGTCCTCGAGTCTGGTTTCGTCGCCGGCTTCCCACTTCAGGACGTCCGCGTCATCGTCTATGACGGCAAGACGCATCCGGTGGATTCGAAGGATGTCGCGTTCATGTCTGCCGGCCGCAAGGCATTTCTCGACGCGCTCGCCAAGGCGCGGCCGATCATCCTCGAGCCGATCGTCAACGTCGATATCGTCGCGCCCGAGGAGAGGATGGGCGACATCGCGGGAGAGCTCTCCGGCCACCGCGGGCAGATCAAGGGGTCCGACTCGCCGCGGCCGGGTCTCGTAGAGATCAAGGCGCAAGCGCCGCTCTCCGAGCTCGAGCAGTTCCCACTGCGCCTCAAGTCACTCACGGCGGGCCGAGGCTCATACAGCTTCGAGTTCAGCCACTATGAGGCGGCGCCGTTGCAGCTACAGCAGAAGCTGCAGGCGGCGCATCGGCCGCAAGCTGAGGCCGAGTAACTGAGGACCGGGGGCGGCGCGTATTCTGTACGCTTTCGAATCCTGAGATTATGCGTTGGGTAAGACGGCGCGCGTAACGGCAGCTGTCACGCTGTCGACGGTTTTGTGTTGCTCGCTTGCAGGTGCGCAGACCGGTGGGCGCGCACCCGGCGATACGGCCGCAATACCGCATCTCGATACCGTCGTCGTAACGCCGGACCGCTCGGCGACGAGCATTCGCGCATCGACCGTGGCGGTGAACGCGCTCCCGGGCTCCCTGATCCGCGCTCTTCCCTTTCGCTCGGTCGGCGATGCGCTCGCCATCGTCCCCGGAATCGCGGTCGTCGACGCCAGCTCGCTCGGTGGAAATCCGCGCATCATCGCACGGGGTTTTTATGGCGGCGGCGAGACCGACTACGTATCCGCCCAGATCGATGGCGTGCCGGTCGCGGCGCTCGGCTCGGGCGCAGTGGACTGGAGCATGCTGCCGCTCGAAGGTTTGAGCCGCCTCGAGCTGGTGCGCGGCGCGACCTCCTACCTCCATGGTGACGCCGCGGTAGGCGGTACCCTGAACGCACTGAATCCGGTGTCGGGACCGGACCTGACGTGGCGCGCGGCCGGCGGATCGTACCGCCTGGCGGACGCGGCGCTGCGCGCGACCCATGGTTTCGGCTTAGGCGAGGCGGCGATCGCCGCCGATTATCGCTCATCGCGCGGATACCGCCTCGGCGAGAACTCCGTCGCCTCGAATCTGCACGCCAGGATCGACAGGTACGGCGGCGAGTCGTCGCTGTCAGGATTTCTTCAGCTCCACGGACGCCAGTTCGACGACCCGGGTCCGCTCCTCGCGACCGCGGGCGACCGCCGCGCGCGCAATGGATTTTTCCGCTTCGATCAGCTCACGAACCGAGTCGATCGCGCGGGGCTGACCGGCGCCAGGATATATGGGCCGGCAAAGCTATCCGGCTATCTCGTCGGCGAGTACGCCGCTGAGCGGGCAGTCAAGACGCTTCCGCTCTCGACCGATTTCGCCGACACCAAGCTGCGACGCACGAAGGCACCGCGCGCGCTGACCTCCGTCCAGATCGAGCTCGGCGACGATGTTCCGGGCGAGCTCGGCCGCCTCGTCGCGGGAGTGGATGCAACGGCGGGGAAACTGACTTCGCGGTACGCCGACATCGTCGCCGGCGATCAGAACGCTTACGCGGCCTCTGACGGCAGCGCATCGCCCGCCGACCCGCCATCGAGGGCGAGCAGGACCTCGGTAGCAGGATTCATGCATTGGCAGCTGCGGCCGGTCGCGCCAGTACGCCTTTCGATTGGCGCGCGCGTCGATCACATCGCCGACAAGTTCGTGCCGAGCAGTGCTTCGGGCGGCAACACCGAGCGCGAAACCCACAACGCGGTGAGTCCGCGTGTCGCGGTAAATTTCGCGCTGCCGTCGTCGCAACGAACGGTGACCAACGCCTTTCTCGCGGCGGGACGGGCGTTCAAGTCGCCGACGCTCGATCAGCTCTTCGACGATCGCCGCATCCCGATTCCGGTGCCGCCGTATTCTGCCACTGTGTCGAATCCGAACCTCGTTCCCCAGCATGGGACGTCGATCGAGGCCGGACTATATCAATCCTGGAACCTG
>JBDTND010000140.1:0-5429 GCA_039933915.1 Gemmatimonadales bacterium
CCAACGACCCGGTGAGCGATCCGCCAAGCGACATGTTCTATATCCGGGACGAGGAATCGGGAGCGCTCTGGACGCCCACGGCGCTTCCCATCCGCGAGGACACCGGCGAGTACGTGGTGCGACATGGCCACGGCTATACGCGATACGAGCGCACGTCGCACGGCGTGGGCCTCGAGCTGCTGCAGTTCGTGCCGGCCGACGCGCCGCTCAAGATCTCGCGCCTTGTCCTGACGAATCATTCCTCGCGAGGCCGGCGTCTGTCCGTCACCGCGTATCTCGAGTGGGTGCTCGGCGTGGCGCGCGGCGGGTCCGCGCCGTATGTGACCACCGAGATGGACTCCGCGACCGGCGCGATGTTCGCGCGCAATTTCTGGAACCGTGATTTCGGCAACCGGATCGCCTTCGCCGACCTTGGCGGTCTGCAGCAAAGCTGGACGGGGGACAGGACCGAGTTCATTGGTCGGAACGGCGCCACCGATCGTCCAGCGGCGCTCGTGAATAACAAGCAACTGTCGGGGAGTACGGGAGCCGCGCTCGATCCGTGCTGCGCGCTTCAGACCGTGGTGGAGATTCCGGCCGGCGGCCAGGTGTCGATCGTACTCCTGTTGGGACAGGCGGAAACGCGCGAGGCAGCGCGCGCGCTGATCGCACGGTACCGCTCCGCGGACCTCGACGCGCAGCTTGCGATTGTTACAGACGGCTGGGCGCGGGTGCTGGGGGCGGTCGAGGTGAACACGCCCGATCGCGCGCTCGACATCATGCTGAATCAGTGGCTTCTGTACCAGACACTCGCCTGTCGAGTCTGGGCACGAACGGCGTTCTACCAGGCCAGCGGCGCATACGGCTTTCGCGACCAGTTGCAGGACGTCATGGCGCTCGCCGTCTCGCGGCCCGACCTGACACGCGCGCAAATCCTCAGGGCGGCGTCGCGCCAGTTCGTCGAGGGCGACGTCCAACATTGGTGGCACGAACCGGTGGGAGCAGGCGTGCGAACGCGCATTGCCGATGACATGCTCTGGTTGCCGTACGCCGCGACACACTATCTCGACGTGACGGGTGACCAGGCGATCCTCGACGAAGCCGTGCCTTTCCTCGAGGGAGCCGTGTTGAAGCCCGGACAGAATGAGTCGTACTTCGAGCCGGACGTTTCGACGCAACATGGGACGCTCTTTGAGCACTGTGCGCGGGCTCTCGACCGAAGCCTCGCCGTGGGAACGCATGGTCTTCCATTGATGGGAACGGGGGACTGGAACGACGGCATGAATCGCGTGGGTGTTGACGGCAAGGGAGAGAGTGTGTGGCTCGCGTGGTTTCTTTACACGAACCTCGTGTCATGGTCTCCCGTGGCCGCGGCGCGGGGGGAGGCTGAGCGCGCAGCGGCGTGGACGAGCCATGCCGACGCAATCAGGCATGCGGTCGAGCGCGAGGCGTGGGACGGCCATTGGTACAGTCGCGCCTACTTCGACGACGGCACGCCGCTGGGCGTTGCTGGTGCTGATGCCTGCGCCATCGCCGCGATCGCGCAGTCGTGGAGCGTCATCTCGGGCGCGGCCGATCCGGTTCGCGCGCGCCAGGCAATGGATGCCGTCGATCAGCACCTCATTCGCCGAAAGGACAGTCTGGTGCTCTTGCTGACCCCACCCTTCGACCACACCGCGCTCGAGCCCGGCTACATCAAGGGATACGTGCCCGGCGTGCGCGAAAACGGCGGACAGTATACGCACGCATCGGTCTGGACGGCGATCGCCTTCGCCGAGCTCCATGATGGCGACCGGGCCGCGGAGATCCTTTCGATGTTGAACCCCATCAAGCGGACGTCCACGCCCGACGCCGTGGGGCGATACCGGGTCGAACCGTATGTGTCGGTGGGCGACGTCTACTCCGAGCCACCCCACGTCGGTCGCGGCGGATGGAGTTGGTATACCGGCTCGGCGGGGTGGATGTATCGTGCCGGCGTCGAGTGGCTGCTCGGTGTGCGCTTGCGCGAACGCCGGCTGCTGATCGATCCGTGCATCCCGTCGGCGTGGCCGGGCTTCACGCTGGCGCTCCGATTCGGGGCGACACGGTATGAAGTCACCGTCGAGAACCCGGAAGGAGCGTGTCGCGGCGTTGCGCGGCTCGAGCTGGATGGTGTGGCCAGCAGCGATCGCAGCGGCATTCCGGTCGTCGACGACCATGGTGTGCATCGCGTGCGCGTGGTGCTTGGCGCCACAGCGCGTGGGGCGATGGCGCCATGACCGGAGACGGCGCGCGAGGCATCGGCGACATGGTGGCCGAGCGTCTGCAACAGGAGTGTCGATGACAGCAACTACTTACGCAGCGCGATACCGCCACCAACCTGCCTCATGACCGAACAACTCCCATCCAGTAAGCCGTTGACCGCGTGCACGGCGTGGAAAGCGCTCGAGACACACCACCGCGCGGTGGGGGACGTGCATCTTCGTCAACTCTTCGCCGACGATCCGCAGCGAGGCACTCGCTTGACCGCGGAAGCGGCCGGCCTCTATCTCGACTATTCGAAGCAGCGGGTTACGGACGAGACGCTGCTTCTGCTCCTGCGCCTGGCGAGAGACCGCGGACTCGCGAACCGGATAGAGGCGATGTTCACCGGCGAGAAGATCAATGTGACGGAGCGGCGCGCCGTCCTTCACGTCGCACTGCGCGCGCCGGCCGGCGAACGAATCGTCGTTGATGGCGCCGACGTGGTGCCGTCGGTGCACGCGGTGCTCGACCGGATGGCGACCTTCGCCGATGCCGTACGCAGCGGCGGCTGGAAAGGTCACTCGGGGCGAGCCATCCGCAACGTCGTGAACATCGGCATCGGCGGCTCCGACCTGGGTCCGGTGATGGCCTATGAGGCGCTACGCCACTACAGCAATCGGGAGATGAATTTTCGTTTCGTCTCCAACGTCGATGCGACGGACTTCGTGGAAGCGACTCGCGATCTCGATCCACACGAGACGCTGTTCGTTGTCTGTTCGAAGACGTTCACTACGCTCGAAACCCTGGCCAACGCCCAGCTGGCACGGGCGTGGTGCGTGGACGCGTTAGGCGCGGAGGAGGCAGTGCGCCGGCATTTCGTCGCCGTATCCACCAACGCGGACGGCGTGGCGAAGTTTGGTATCGACACCGCGAACATGTTCGAATTCTGGGATTGGGTCGGGGGCCGCTATTCGATGGATTCCGCCATCGGACTGTCGACGATGCTGGCGATCGGGCCGGCGCACTTTCGCGAGATGCTCGGCGGGTTTCACGCCATGGACGAGCATTTTCGTGCTGCGCCGCTCGAGCGAAACCTGCCGGTGATCATGGGGCTCCTCGCGCTCTGGAACACCAACTTCCTGGACGCCCACACCATCGCGGTCCTGCCCTACGACCAGTATCTCAAGCGTTTTCCCGCCTACCTGCAGCAGTTGACGATGGAGAGCAACGGTAAGCACGTCACGCTCGACGGAGTGCGCGTCACGTACGAGACGAGCCCGATCGTGTGGGGCGAACCGGGCACCAACGGGCAGCATTCGTTCTATCAGTTGATTCACCAGGGGACCAGACTCGTCCCCTGCGATTTCATCGCATTCTCGCGGTCGCTCAATGCGCGCGCCGGCCATCACGATCTCCTCATGGCCAACGTGTTCGCGCAGGCGGAAGCGCTCGCGTTCGGCAAGACCGCGGGTGAGGTGCAAGCCGAGGGCACGCCGAGCTGGCTCGTGCCGCATCGCGTGTTCGAAGGCAATCGCCCGACGACGACGATTCTCGCCGACGAGCTCACGCCGCGGACGCTGGGTTCGCTCGTTGCGCTCTATGAGCACAGCGTCTTCACCCAGGGAGTCATCTGGGGCATCGATTCGTTCGATCAGTGGGGCGTCGAGCTGGGCAAGGCGTTGGCGCAGCGAATCGGTGAAGAGTTGACGAACGACAGCCCGCCCGCGAACAGCCACGACAGCTCGACGACGGAACTGATGCGGCGCTACATGAAGTCGCGAGCGGGCACGCCGGAATGACGCCGTCGGGGGAGAGCACTGAGGATCGGTGGTACAACAGAATGAGCCGCACGGTCGCGCTGCTGCTCGTCTCGCCGCTCCTGCTGCTGATCGCCGCGGCGTACCTGCAATGGGGAATCGCTGGCTTGCCATCGATCCCTGCACTTGCGAACGCAACGGTCGCGGGGGCGCCGGCCGGCTTTCCGGCGTGGCTCCGCATCACCCACTACATCGACTTTCTCTTCCTGACGCTGCTCATCCGCAGCGGCCTGCAGATTCTCATGGACCACCCGCGTCTCTATGGAAACGTCCATTGCACTCCCGGCACCGAATGGCTTCGGCTCACGCCGATCAAGGTGCCGACGGATCGCTTGTGGACGGCCAAGGACGACTCGCGTTACCTCAGTCCCTGGATCGGCCTCCCAGGACATCGACACACTGTCGGCATGGCTCGTCACTGGCATTTCCTCACCGTGCTGTTCTGGGTGGGGAACGGTGTCGTCTTCGTCGTGCTGCTGTTCGGGACCGGCCAGTGGCAGCGACTGGTGCCGACGTCATGGCAGATCGTGCCCGATGCCTGGGCGGTATTCGTCCACTACGCCACGCTCCATGTTCCGCCGGAGCCAAACGGCTTCTATCGGTACAACGCGCTGCAGCAACTGACGTACTTCGCCGTCGTGTTTGTTCTCGCCCCCTGTGCGATCCTGACAGGTCCCTCGATGTCACCCGCCCTGACGAACCGCTTCAAGTGGTATCCGTTCTTTCCAGGTAACCGACAGATCGGCCGGTCGCTCCACTTCCTCGTCATGTGCGCGTTCGTCGTGTTCATCCTGATGCACGTGACGATGGTTGCACTCACCGGCTTCGTCCGGAACATGAACCACATCGTGGTCGGCACGGACGGTGCAAATCCAGTCGGCCTGATTCTCGGCCTGCTCGGGATCGGCAGCGTCGTCCTGATCAACGCCCTCGCCAACTGGACGGCGTGGAAGCATCCCCGAGCCGTTCAGCACGTCTCCAAGGCGATCGTCAGCCCAGTCATGCGACCGCTTCTGGATCGGGCGACTCCACAGGCCCAGTTCCGCCGAGAGGATGTGTCGCCGTTCTTCTGGGTCAATGGCAAGCTGCCGACCTCGGAAGAATGGAAAGCACTGGCGGCTGATGATTTCAAGCGCTACCGGCTCACGGTGCGCGGACTGGTGGACAATCCCGTCGAGCTGTCGCTGGACGACCTGCAGGCGCTTGGGAAAAAGACGCAGATCACGCTGCATCACTGCATTCAGGGTTGGTCGGGCATCGCCGCGTGGGGTGGATTACCGCTCGCAGAGCTGATTGCGCTGGTCCGGGCACGCCCCAATGCCAAAGCCGTCGTCTTCTATTCGTTCGGCGATGGTATCGACTTCAGCACGGGCGTCGCCGGCGGCCAGTACTACGACAGCCTCTCGATCA
>JBDTND010000141.1:0-5417 GCA_039933915.1 Gemmatimonadales bacterium
CCCTCGTAGATCGTCCCGATCTTGGCATCACGGTAGAACTTTTCTACGGGGTAATCTTTCGTGTAGCCATAGCCGCCGAACAGCTCGATGCAGAGCGACGTCACGCGCTCGCACACCTGGGAGGAGAAGAGCTTCGCCATCGCGCCCTCGCGGGCGATGTCTTTGCCTGCGTCCTTCAGCCGCGCGGCGTTGTAGACCATCAGACGCGCTGCTTCGACTTCGGTTGCGGCCTGCGCGATCTGGAATTGCACTCCCTGAAATTCGGCGAGTGGTTTCCCGAACTGCTTGCGCTCGCTCAGGTATTTGATCGTTGCGTTGAGCGCGCCCTGCGCGATCCCAATCATCTGCGCGCCGATTCCGACGCGACCCTCGTTCAACGTGTTGATCGCCACCTTGTATCCCTGACCTACGGGGCCGAGGACGTTTTCTTCGGGGACCTCGCAGTTGTCGAGCAAAAGCTCCACGGTGCTCGACGCGCGGATGCCCAGCTTGTCCTCTTTCTTGCCGACCTTAAGTCCCTTGAAGTCGCGCTCGACGATGAACGCCGTGATTCCACGGTATCCCGCCGACGGATCCGCGTTTGCGAAGACGACGAAGACGCCCGCCTCAGCGCCGTTGGTAATCCAAAGTTTCTGGCCATTCAGTACCCATCGATCGCCGCGCTTCTCAGCGCGTGCCGCCAGTCCAAACGCATCCGACCCTGAGCCCGACTCCGACAGCGCGTATGCGCCGACGACTTCGGACGTGAGCAGCGGCAGATACTTCGTCTTCTGCGCGTCGCTGCCGTAGCGAGTGATTGGATAGTTGACGAGCGTATTCTGAACGTCGCAGACGATCGCGGCCGCCGCGTCGACCTTGCTGATCTCCTCGACGGCGAGAGTCACCATGAAAAGCGTGCCGCCGGCGCCGCCGTACTGTTCGGGGACCTCGATTCCCATGAGGCCCAGCTCGAAATACTTGGGCAGGAGCGCGGGATCGATCTTTCCCGCCCTCTCCATGTCCATCACCCGCGGCCGCACTTCTTCCTCGGCGAACGCAGCGACGGCGTCGCGGAACATCGTCTCCTCTTCGGAGAGAAGCGTCAGGGCCGATGAAGAACCTCCGGTTTCAGCTTGCATGGATGGCGAGAGGTTCAGCGGGCGAAAGAGGGGTCATGTGCTGATGACGGCGGCACGCCGACGATCAGTCGTTCGCGTAACATTGCCGCGGCTCAAGCGAGACGACTGGGTGCTGTCCTGGCGCGACACGCGTCTCCGCAAAGCTTCTCCGAACAATCAGGATCCCAGCAGCGATCTGCCTCGGATCCAATCGGATCGAAGACCGCATCGATTCCAGCCCGATCGAGCACGATCTCCGCCAGCTTCTCGTGAACACCGAACGCAGGTGTCACGGAGAACGTGACATCGGGAAAAACCTTCGCTGCCTCCGCCACCATCCGCGGGATGTCGGACGTAGAATGACGTCCGGGTGAAAGCATGTACGGAAAGACCGTGATGTCACTGGCGCCGCCTGCCACGCACGCCGTAAAACCAGCCGCGATGTCAGGCTTCGCGAGCTCCATGTGGGCGTAGCGGACGACAACGGAGGGGCCCGTCATCGTCTGGATGAGATTGGCCATGCAGCTAAGCATGTCGTTCGCCTCGCGCCTTTGCGAGCCGTGGTCTACGATCAGGATTCCCTTCATCATCTCAAAATGGGGCCCTCGTCCGACGAGTACTAGTGTGCCGGCTCGTCGAGGGTGGTTCCGAGGTGCCAGACGGGATTCGCAAGGCCACCCGCATCTTCGTAGAAATGGACCTTGTCCGGTGCGTGGATCTTGGTCAGCAGGACGATCTGTCCGGTGTGCATCGCAAAGTGTTCGACCACGTGATAAATGGCGCCGAGTACGGTCGTCTCACGCCCCTGAATGACGATTGTGCGGTCGAGATCCTTTGACGTCAGGCCGGCCAGCACCGCATCAGCCTTTCGCAAAACCGCCTCGAGGTCATCGAGCAGCGCCGACCCGCTCCGGCCCTCCCGCTGCGAGAACTCACCGGCCCGGTAGCGGCTGATCGTCTGCCGGCCGACACCGCCCAGAATCCATTCGGTGACGTTACCGGAGAGGTGGACGAGGAGATTCCCGATGCTGTTCGAGGTCTCGTTGGATCGCGACCACACCGCTTCCTTGGGAAGCGCGTTGACGCAGTGTCGCAGCTTGATCGGATATTCTTTCGTCAGCCAGTAACGTGAGCGCTCGAGAAAGGTCTGCGATACTGACATGTCATGCCGTCCTTGCTTCCGTCGCCGCGAGGGTGTCGCGGAATACTTCGAGGGCGAGCTCGACTTTTCCAAAGGGCGCCGAAACCTGGACGCCCTGAACCAGCGGACGCACCCTCTCCAGCATTTCCCTCGCGATTGCAATTCCCTCGGCCACGCCGGCCTCCTTGGACTTCGCGCTCGCCACCCGCATTCGCTCGATGATAGCCGGCGGCACGACGACGCCCGGCACCTCATTCGCCAGGAATTCGGCGTTGCGAAGCGAGACGAGCGGCCAGATTCCCGCCACAATTGGAATGCGGGTGTGCTCGATGGTGCCGAGGAATTTCTCGAGCTGCGCAGCATCGAACACAGGTTGAGTGATCGCGTATTCCGCGCCCGCCTCGACCTTCCACTCGAATCGCTTCAGCTCGTGCGCGGGATCGAGCGCAGCCGGATTTACGCCCACGCCGATCGCGAACCTAGTCGGCGCGCCGATGGCGTTCCCACCCGGATCGAGCCCGTGATTGAGCTGGCTCACGAGATTCGTCAGTCCAATCGCGTCGATGTCGAACACAGCCGTCGCGTTTGGATACGGACCCATCTTCGGTGGGTCGCCGGTGATGAGAAGGATATTCCGAAGTCCAACCGCCGCCGCGCCCAACAGATCGCTAAGCATGCCGAGGAGATTGCGATCGCGGCAGCAGTAGTGGGTGACAGTCTCGATTCCCACCTGCTGCTCGATCAGCACGCTCGTAAGGAGAGCGCCCATGCGGCTTTGCGCACGTGGCCCATCCGGAACGTTCACTGCGTCAACACCGGCATCGCGAAGCGCCGCGGTATCGCGCAACATCTTCGACGCATCGACTCCGCGCGGTGGAACGATCTCGACCGAAGTGACGAACTCGCCGCGCGCGATCTTCCCGCCCCATTTCGAACGCTCCGCGAGCGGGATGGGCTGAACGCCTGGATTCTCAGGGGGGACATCCGGCTGCACCTGCCGCCGCTCCCTTCGCGGAACCCGCGGCTGCCTCGGCGACAACGGACGCACGCCCTCGACCATCGCCGCGATGTGCTCGGGCGTGGTTCCGCAGCAGCCTCCGACGACCTTCGCTCCCGCCTGCACCAGGTGGTGGGCGTAGGTGGCCATGTACTCGGGGCTCGCCATGTACATGCTGCGTCCGCTCACATCGCGCGGCATGCCGGCGTTGGGCTGCGCGCTCAGCTTTCGCCTCGAGACGGGGGCCATCTTTTCTATAGCGTCGAGAATGATCTGCGGACCGACGGAGCAGTTGAGGCCGATGATGTCGGCACCAAAAGCGTCGAGCGATTGGGCGAGATCTTCGACGGAAACGCCATATGGCGTGGCGCAGTCAGCGCCGATCGTCATCTGCGCGATGACGGGAATCGTCGGATCTACTTCGTGCGCGGCGCGAATCGCCTGCTCGATCTCGTGGACGTCGGCGAATGTCTCGAGGATAAACACATCGCACCCGCCGTCCTTGAGGGCCTGGAGCTGCTCGCGGAATGCGGCCCGCGCTTCGTCGACGCTTGTGGGACCGAACGGCTCGAGACGAACTCCGAGCGGGCCTACTGCTCCCGCGACGAGGATGTCATCGTCAGCAACCTCACGCGCAAGCGCTGCCGCCGCGCGATTGATCTCGGCCACCTGTGACTCGAGTCCGTACTGCGCCAGCTTGATTCGGTTGGCGCCGAACGTGTTCGTTTCCAGGACTTCGGCACCAGACTTCTTATACGATTTATGCACCTCGCGTATGAGATCCGGCGCGCGGAGGCTCAGCTCGTCGTAGCACTGGTTGATGAACACACCCTTGTTGTAGAGCACGGTGCCCATCGCGCCATCGAAGACGATTACCTGCTGCGGGTCGAGGAGCCGGGCGATGAGCGGATTTTCAGGCAACGGCGGCCTCCGCTTGTGTCGCGGTGTCCGATGCGGAGCCACGCACGGCGTAGTACTTCGCTTCGGGGTGGTGGATTATCACCGCGGCCGTCGACTGCTCGGGCAAGAGCTGGAACGCCTCGGTGAGGTCCATGCCAAGCGCTTCCTTCGCCGGCAGAAGCTTGAAGACGGTGGCGTGGTCGTCCAAGTCCGGGCACGCGCCGTAGCCCCACGAATATCGCTTTCCGGTCGGGACACCCAGCTCTTTCTTGATCCGCTGGTGCGCCCACTCAGCCACTGCCTCCGCGGATTCGACCGACAATCCGTGTGAGTAGAAGGCTTCGGTGTACTCGTTCTTCCCCTGGAGCTCCTCGAATCTCCTGGTCGCTTCGGCCCCGGCTGTGACGATCTGGAGCGGGACAACATCCACATCACCTGAATCAACGCTCCGGATGTAATCGGCGAGACAAAGTCGCTCGCGGCCGACCATGCGTGGGAAATGGAAGCGCGCGATCTCACGCAGCGACCCGCCATCGCTCCCGTAAGCGGCAGGATCGTAGATGATCACGTCGTTCCCCTGCGACTGGGCTGGGAAGTATCCGTAAACGACTTCGGGCTTGATCCATCCGGTCTGCTTCGCCTCCTTCTTGAGGCGCTCGAGCACCGGCTCGAATTCGTTTTTCACGGTCGACTTGTACTGCTCGCCCGATCCGCGCGCGCCCCACTGCAGGCGATAGAGCTCGTCGAGATCGAGCAGCTCGAAGATCTCGTCGAGGGGGATGTCGCGTACCACGCGCGTTCCCCAGAATGGAGGACGCGGAACGGGATTGTTGGCCGCGACCTCGCTGCGCTCTCCGCCTACATCCCCGACCGCGATGTCTTTCCCGACGCTCGTGCGGAGGAAGACGTCGTTCTGCGCGTCCTCGAGATTCTTGATGACGAACTTCGCGCGCCTGTTGACGTCCTGGAGCACATCCATCGTCTCGAGTCCCTCGAATGCGTCCTTGCAGTAAAAGACGCCCGAGTCGTACGGGCGCTCTCCCTCGACGAACAACGCGCGCCGTCCGAACCGGCGGTTGATCGCAGCTCCGCCGATCAAGACCGGAATCTGCATCCCGCGCTTGTCGAGCTCCTGAACGCACAGCGGCATCTGCTTGGACGTCGAGACGAGCAGCGCGCTAAGTCCAATCGCGTCAGCTCCGACCTCGACCGCTTTGTCGAGGATCGTGTTGACCGGAACCTGTTTGCCGAGGTCGAAGACGGTGTAGCCGTTGTTGGAGAG
>JBDTND010000142.1:0-5403 GCA_039933915.1 Gemmatimonadales bacterium
ATCTGGACTGCCTGTCACCATCGTTGCGCCGGTCAGTCGGAGGAGTATCCTCTCCCGCCGCATACTCGCTCTCGCGGAGCCCCCCAACTACGCTCCTCGCTCTGCTCGGTCGCGGGTCTCGTCTGGTAGCTCCCTTTTGTGGCCTCCGAGGACACTCCTCCTCTTCCCCTGTCCGGCATCAGGAACAACCCTCGGCCGCCGCAGGCGGCCAGTCTCGCGCGAAGGTCGCGCTGGGGCCGCACACCGCGAGGCCGCGCCGACCGACCGCGCGACAGAATTCAGCCGCGCGGGAGTCGGGAGTCTAGCTATGCGACTTTCTTAGCCTCGGACCGATGCGGACGCGGCGGGGTGAGTCGCGGCGACGGAGCGTCCGTGGTGACGGGCTCGGGCTCGGGAAGCGACGAGACTGTAGCCTCGGTCTTAAGCTCGCCAACGAGATCCCGAAGGACGTGGGCCCCGTTAAATAGCTGTGTCGAGGCCATGCTCATCTGCTCGCACGCCGCGCTCTGCTCCTCTGTCGACGCGCTGACCTGCATCGCTGCCGTCGCGTGGCTCTCCGCCGTGCGCGCAACGAGTCCCAGGTTCGCCGCGGCTGAATCGACCGCGCGGGCGTTTTCCGTCGCAGCCGTCGTCACGGACGACGCCGCAGCACGAGTTCTCTCGGCAGCGCCCAGGATTGTCGAGAGTGCGCCGTCCAGCTCGCGGCTCACGCGCTCGATCTCGCCCACCTGCGACACACCCTGTTCCATCGCCTTCGACGTCGCCTGCACGCGCGTCATAATGCTGTCGGTCATCTTCACCACATCGTCGGCAGCTGCCTGTGTCTGATCGGCGAGCTTTCTGACTTCTCCAGCGACGACCGCGAAGCCGCGGCCGGCTTCACCGGCGCGCGCCGCTTCGATCGCCGCGTTGAGCGAGAGAAGATTCGTCTGCTCGGCGATGCGCCCGACCGAGATGACGAACTTGTTGATCTCGTTCGCGCTGGTGTTGAGCTCGCGTACCTGACCCGCCGCTTCCTGCACGATGGTGCGTACGTCGAACAGAATCTTCAGCGCTCTGTCGATCTCGATGCGCTTCGACTCCGCCTCCGCTTCGATGGCGCTGGCGAGCCCGTGCACTTCCTGGGCGCCGCCGACCAGATTGTCACCTCGGGTGCGGATTCCATCCAGAGCTTCGTTCACCTGACGCAGCTGCGCAACCTGGGACTCGGCACCGTGAGAAACTTCCTCCACTGCATCGGCGACTTCGCCGGCGGAAGCCGAGATCTGCTTCGACGCCGACAGAAGATCGCTGGCGGAAACCGCGACTTCGTCCGCCGTCTTCGCCGCGCCCGATGCGATTCGTGACAATGCGATCGACGCGTGATTCATCGCGTCAGCGAGTGTGCGGAACTCGCCAGGCATCTCTCCTTCGGTGCGTTGCTGCAGCTCACCATGACTGAGTTGAACGGCGTGCTTGACCAGGAGCCGAAGTGGACGGCCAACCGCGCGACCCGTGCGGATCACGATCATGATCGCCAGAAGTGTCGCGACTATGACGACCGAGACCAGCAGTCTCGATCTTGCGGTCGCCTGCCCGCGGAGGTCGCTGGACATCCACGCGAGCTGCTGCGCTCGAGAGTGCTCGAGGTCGGTGAGCTGCTGGAGCAATCCGGGCACCATACGGCGTGCCTTCTGTGCTTCCGCGTGCGCCTCATCGAGACGGCCGAGGTCGGTCAGTCTGTGCGACAGCGAAAAGGTCGCTTCGACGCGCGCCAGAGTCGTGTCGATCGCGACGGTTCGCGTTATCTGATCGGCGAGCACATCGCGGCGCGCGCTGAACTTGCGGTGCAGGCGGTGCGCTTCCCACCCGAGGCGGCGGAAATCGGCAATTGACTTGGCGTCCTGGTCGCTGAGATACGTGTTGGCCGCCTGGATTTCCTGCGTCACTACGTTCGAGAAATCGGAAGCCTGCTTGGCATCCTGCTGCGCATCCGCGAGGGTATCGGACACCTGGTTCGCCATGCGGTTCATGGAGACCCACCCGACTGCTCCGGCCGCGAGCATCAAGAGGATGAGGAACGAGAAGCCGACCGTCAGGACCTGACGAATCGTCTGAAATTTGAAGGGGAGCTTCACTTTCCCTCCGCGACGGTCAGCGTTCCATTATGAACGCGGAATACGCGAAACCGCATGCCGACCGGATCTCCCGTGTCCTCGAAAAAGGCGGGCCCGGTGAGGCCGTGGTAGGCCGTTTCGCTACTGAGCGAGTGGAGATAGTCGCGGATTGCTCTGCGATTGGGGCCCTTTTCCCGGAGCGCCTGCGCTACGAGATAGGTCGCGTCGTAGGCGAGGGCTGCGTGTGCGTCTGGCTCCGTCTTGAACTTCTTCGCGAATGCCGCGACGAAGGCGCGAGCGGGCGGGGAAGGGTCTGCCGGCGTAAAGGACATGCCGATGTATGTGCCTTCTGATGTCGCGGTGTCCGCAAGAATGCCCTGCCAACCGTCTCCTCCGACGAAGATGGCGGTGAGGCCCTGGCGCTTGGCTTCCTGGAGGATCTTGAGGCCAGTTGCTACGCGTCCCGCGACGAAGACGATCTTCGGCTTCCGGGTCTTGAGGTAGGCTATGTAGGGCTCCGCCGTCGGCATGTCCGCGTTTATCGGATCGAGGCTGATGATGTCCCCGCGAAATGAGCGACGGAACGCGTCCGCGAGCCCGCGGCCGTAAGTGTTGTTCTCGTAAAGGACGGAAACGCTGGCTGGCGCGCGCTGGCCGAACCTTGTCGCAAAGTTGGCGAGTGCGATCCCGTTGAGGGAATCGCTGGAGATGATGCGGAATACCCAGGTGGAGATTCCGGATAGATCGGGGGAAGTGGCGCTGGTGGCGACCGCGGCCAGCTGACCGTCGTAAATGGGCGCAGCCGAGAGCATTCCGGACGAGTTCACATGTCCGACGACTGCGGAGACTGCCTGAGTCGAGACGAAATCCTGTGCGATCTTCGCGGCCTGGGGCCCGTCACCTTCGTCATCGCGCGCGATGACTGTGAGCGGATGGCCGTTGATGCCGCCAGCCTTGTTGATCTCTTCGACGGCGAGCTGTATGCCCTGAAGACTCTGGAGTCCGTAGCCCTGCTTCCAGGGGCCAGCCGCCCCGATTATGTAGGTAGGCTTGCTTCCGGCGGCGCACGCGGCGAGCGCCAACAGTGCGAATGACGAAACGGCTTTAGACAGCAACTTCCCCCTCCCCTTTGTTCGGGGACCTCTTTGTCCCCCGAATTGACGAGGTCCAAGCTCGGGCGGTCACTCATTTTGTAGAAATGTTTGCGGGCGGAAGGCTGTGTAGCCGGCCCGGCTCCCGACCCAGATTCCCCTCCGCAAAACGCCCGGCCCGATCGAGCGTCCTTTAGTTAGGCCTTTGGTCGTGCCCGGACGTCTTGCACACATTCATCGAGCTCATGCATCTGCGGATAACCATCATTTCTGCATTAGTCGTCGTTGCCTGCGTTCGCGCGGGCGCGCAGGACGTGCGCGTCGAAGTCGTCGACGCCGTGACCGGAAAGCCAATCGTGGGCGCGAACGTCTCGCTTCTCGATTCGGCGGGTACGCAGCCACTTTACGGCGCGTTCAGCGATCAGAGTGGCCGCACCGACCTGCGCGGTCCCGGACGCGGTCCCTTTCGCGTGCGTTCGGACAAGCCGGGCTACGATACGTGGAACTCGGTCCAGCTTCACGGTGGCGACCGGCCGGTTCTGGTGAGAGTGGGTATGGCAGTCGCGAGAAACCCCGGGCCGATAGTGGCGCGAACCGAGACCGCTTGCCAGCAGCTCACCGCGCCCGGAACACCCGCGGGCGATCTGTGGGCCGAGATGAAGAAGGCGCTCACGGCCAGTGCGATGACTGAGGCGCAGGGACTGGTGCCGCTGGATGTAGATCTCTACGAGCGCTCGCTCAATCGAGACCTTGCCGTGGTGCACGAGCGCTCCGAACAGCGCACGCGGATCCCGCGCCGGCCCGCGACAGGTATCTCATGGGATCAGATGGACTCCACTCGGCGGGGGGAAGCTTCAACGAGTGAAATCTTCAGAGCGCCGGACGCGGCGCTGATGCTCTCAGTAGGATTCGTGAATTCCCACTGCTTCTCCGCCATTCGCGGTTACGGTCCGGAGACAGGATTGTCGGGACTCGAATTCAGACCTTCCAGAGTTGGGGGTCTTCCAGAGCTGGCTGGAGTCCTTTGGCTCGATCCGAATGGCAATACGCTTCGGGCGGTCAACTTCGACTATGTAAACCTTCCGATTCCGCTTCGAGTCGCACGAACGACGGGACGAGTGGAGTTTCAGCAGCTTCCAGGTGGCCAGTGGATCGTACCTCGATGGTACATCAGGATGCCTCGTGTCGTGCGTGTGACGTCGGCCGGAGCTGGATCGCCGGCAGTAACACGCGACAGCCTTGCCGGATACCAGGAAGTCGGCGGCTCGGCGCGCCCAGCTGGAACGCCCGCACCGCCAGGGACGAATGCAGCAGTTGCTTCCGCCGAGAGTGCTCCGTCAGACGCGGCGCCTGAAGCGGCCCAGTCGATGTTGATGGGCGTTGTCTACGACAGCACGAGTGATGGACCGCTGAGCGGAGTTCAGGTCTCAACCGGCGGGGGCCGCTTCAAGACGGTCACCAACTCCGGTGGTCGCTACCAGCTCGCTATAGATGGAGCGATCAACGATACCCTCGTGTTCGAGCATCCGCGCCTGCGGATGCTTCGCATTATAGAACGCAAGCAAGCCATCTCACTGCCGAGTGGGGCGCATGGCCAGGCGTCGTTGATCGTTCCTTCGTATGGAACCGTGCGGACGCGCATCTGCGGCCAGAGCGAGACCAGAACCGAAGCGCAGGGGATGATGGCGGGATATGTGAGAGATGCCGCCGGCAAGCCAACGCCCGGCGCACACGTCTGGGCGACCTGGCAGATCTTGTGGGTGGAACAGAATGGCCGCATGGTCTCGACCAACCAGCAGCGCACAGTGGAGGCCGATGCCGGGATCGATGGATCCTATATCCTGTGCGGCTTCACGCGCGGAGCGCAGGTGACGGTCAAAGTCAGTCAGGCGGGGAGGGGCACCGTTCAGGAAAGACACGTTCTCCCCTCCACTATGGTCCTCGAGCGGGATTTCGTGATTTCAGGGCGGTAGCCTAGCCGCGTAAATCAACAACTGAAGACTATCGGCTGGGGGCCGTGGGCTAGCCGGCCCGCTTCGGGCTAGATGCGCTGCGGTGTTCGTTCCTTTGCTCGAGGCCGCGAGCCGCTCCGCCCATCGCCCCCCGCCGGTAGTCTTCAGTGGCAGTTAGCCACGGTGGTAGTCAGTCGCCGGTTGGTACGATACCAGCGCCCTCGACCATGAGGATCACAGCTCGCTCTGGCGCCCGGGTCCGGT
>JBDTND010000143.1:0-5401 GCA_039933915.1 Gemmatimonadales bacterium
CAAAGCGAGCGCGAGGAGGAGACCCGCGACCGAGCAGAGCGAGGGAGCGTTGTTAGGGGCTCCGACCAAGCGAGCGTAGCGCCGTAGAGGACCCCTCGCCCGACTGACCGGCGCGACAATCCATCAACAACAAAAGCCGACGCTAGGGCGCGAGCGCCCGCGCGGCGAGCTCGTCCTCGACGCGGGCGGTGAAGTCGGCAACGGTCATGACTTCCTGCTTCTTCCCCGCTCCTCTGACACGGAGCGCGATCGAGTCGGACTCAGCTTCGCGCTTTCCGACCACGGCCATGTACGGAATCTTGTGCATCTCGCCGTCCCGGATCCGGTAGTTGAGCGTCTCGGATCTCTCGTCGAGAGTTACCCGTACGCCCCTCGCCTTCAATCTCGCGACGACCTGCCTCGAGAAATCCTTCACTTCATCGGCAATGGGAATCACGCGCACCTGCTCGGGCGCGAGCCAGAGCGGGAAAGCGCCGGCGTAGTGCTCGATCAGTCCTCCTACGAAACGCTCCATCGACCCGACAAGCACTCGGTGCAGCATCGTGGGCCGGTGAGGAGCGTTGTCAGCTCCCGTGTACTCGAGTCCGAATCTCTCGGGAAGGTTGAAATCGAGCTGCACAGTCGGGCCCTGCCATTTGCGGCCGATCGCATCGATCAGCTTGAAGTCGAGCTTCGGTCCGTAGAAAGCACCGCCGCCCTGGTCGTAGGTGAACGAGACGCCGCGATTGTTGAGCACCTCCGCGAGCGTCATCTCCGCCTGCTTCCACTGCTCAGGGCTTCCCAACGCCTTGTCGGGGCGAGTGGCCAGCTCGATGGTGTACGGATAGCCGAACGTCTTGAGCATCTCGTCGCACAGATCCAAAAGACTCTCGATCTCCGCGGGCACCTGCTCGAGCGTGCAGAAGATGTGCGCATCGTCCTGAGTAAAGCCCCGCACGCGCATCATTCCGTGAAGCACGCCGCTCCTCTCGTACCGATAAACCGCGCCAAACTCGGCGTAACGGATCGGCAAGTCGCGGTAGGAACGCGGATGCGACTGGTAAATGCAGATGTGCCCCGGGCAGTTCATCGGCTTTGGGCGATAGCCAGTACCCTCGACGTCCATCGCGCCGAACATGTTCTCCTTGAAGTTCTCGAGATGCCCGGAGATCTGGAACAGCTTCTCGTTGACGATGTGTGGTGTGTACACGAGCTCGTACCCGTGGCGCAGAATCAGCGCTTTCTCGTATTCCTCGATCTCGTTCCTGATAATGGCACCCTTGGGATGCCAGAGAATTAGACCCGGCCCCACCCGGGCGTCTGTCGAATAGAGATCGAGCAGCTGCGCGAGATGCCGGTGATCGCGCCGCTTCGCCTCCTCGAGCCGGTGCAGGTGCTGCTCGAGATCCTCTTTCTTCCAGAACGCGGTGGCGTAAATGCGCTGGAGCATCTGCCGGTGCTCATCGCCCCGCCAGTACGCGCCGGCTGTATGCAGCAGCTTGAAGTTCTTGAGATACGATGTGTCGGGCACGTGAGGGCCTTTGCACAAATCGATAAATGGTCCGTCCGTGTACGTCGAAATGATCTCCTCATCCGAGAATTCGCCGAGCCGCTCGAGCTTGAGCGGGTCATCCGAAAAGCGCTTGCGGGCTTCTGGCTGCGAGACCTCTTCCCGGACGAACGGATACTTCTCGGCGATCACCTTCTTCATCTCCGATTCGAACTTCTCGAGGTCTTCCGGAGTGAACGGCTGCGCTACCTCGAAATCGTAATAAAACCCGTCTTCGATGGCCGGGCCGAAGCCGATCTTCGCATCCGGCCTGGTCCGCCGAACGGCGGTGGCGAGAATGTGTGCGCCAGAATGGCGGAGCACAGCGAGAGATTCAGGGTCCTTTTCGGTGAGAACGCGAAAATCGCCGCCCTTTCTGAGCGGAGTGATCAGATCCTGGATTTCGCCGTCTATTTGTACAGCGATAGCGTCGCGCAGCAGCCGGGGTCCAATGGATGCCACAATGTCGCGCGGCAGAGCGCCTTCGGGGACTTCACGGGTGGCGCCGTCGGGGAGCCTCAGCGTCAACATTTTTTTCGGTATGAATTCGAGTACTGCGGATGGCCTTTATTTTGCTCCCTGTTAAGCTATCGTTTGCAGATACCCTTCGCCACAGGCCACTTGTCTATGTCCCCCTTCCGTTTTCACAACGAGCCGCCTTACATCTACGAGGAAGAGGAAGAGTCTCCCTCTCGTAGCGCTATCTATATCGCCATCGGAGCTGCAGCCGGCTTCGCGGCGGGCGTCCTCATGGCGGAGCGATTCGGAGGGTTTAAAGGCTTGACTGACAGAATCAAGGACACATTCGGCGGCAGCACGGACGGAGCCGGAGGAGAGGAGGAGGACTTCGATTACGAGGGACTCGACGAAGACGAGTTCGATCCCGATTTTGACGACGAGGCAGATACGCCAAAGGCATCTCTTGACGGCACCGAGGAGCTCGAAGAGCGGGTGCTCGAAGCGTTTCGAAACGATCCGACACTGAGCGAGCGCGCAATCGACATCGGCGGGGTCGAAGATGGCATCATCGAGCTCACCGGCTGGGTGAACTCAGAGGACGAAGCGCACCAGGCCGTCGTGATCGCGCGAGGAGTGCCGGGCGTCACGACAGTCGTCAACCGGTTGGCCATTCGCACCGACGAAGATCTCTTCGACGCGGCCGCGCACCACTATGAGGATGGCGATCCGCCGTTCACCGAGCGCCATTGGGACGGCCAGCAGGTCGGCACCGGCCGGCGCCGGCAGGGCAACTCCGAGGAGATCGACCGGCACGCCGATCCGAAGAACGTCCTCGAGGACCGTTCGCTCTCGGAAGACAAAGCCTTCATGGCCGCCGCCGACGACATTCCCGACACTGGCGTTACGCGCAAAGCCACGAAAAAGGCTCGCGGTGGCAGGACCGATGGTTCAGCCGTCGCGCCGAGCGGCGTGCCCAAGGCGGATCACGTGGCTGATCCGGAAAACGCGCCGCCGACGAACGGATCGCGACCCAGATCTCGCGAGTAACAGCTCCGCGTTGATTTTCGCGGGCGGGCCGCTCGGTCTTACCCGCGAAAATGGCGCCCGTTAACTTGCGCCATAGATGAGCACAACACAGGAACTTCACGAGCTGCCGGCGCAGTACGACCCCGGCCAGACTGAGCGCGCCATCTACGAGCGCTGGATCGAAGCCGGAATTTTTTCCGCCGACGAGAAGCGCAGCCGCCGAAACGGAGGAGATCGCGACCCGTTCGCGATCATTATGCCCCCGCCAAATGTGACAGCCGCGCTGCACATGGGGCACGGGCTCAACAACACCGTCCAGGATGTGATCGTCCGCTGGCGCCGTATGATTGGCGATGAGACGCTCTGGCAGCCAGGCACCGACCACGCCGGTATCGCCACTCAGAATATCATCGAGAAACAGCTCGCCGCCGAGGGCAAGACGAAGTTCGATCTGGGACGTGAAGCCTTCGTCGAGCGCACAAAGGCGTTCGTCGCAGAGACTGGTGGCGAGATTCTGCGACAGCTCCGCGCCATCGGGTGTTCGGCGGATTGGACTCGAACCGCCTACACGCTTTCGCCCGAGCTTTCGGCCGCCGTGCGCGAAGCCTTCGTGCAGCTCTACGAGCGCGGATTGATCTACCGGGGCCATCGCGTCATTCACTGGTGTCCGCGCTGCCTCACGGCGTTGAGCGACGAGGAAGCGCAGCACAGCGAAGAAATGGGGAACCTCTATCACATCCGCTACGAGCTCGCCGATCGCCCCAAGGGCGCCCCATCTCTTGCGGACCAGATGAAACTGGAGCAGAACGATACGGCCTTTGGGTACCTGACAGTCGCGACTACTCGCCCCGAGACCATGCTCGGCGACGTCGCCCTGGCTGTTCACCCCAACGACGAGCGGTACAAGAGGCTGATCGGCAAGTCGGTGATCCTTCCGATCGCGAACATCAAGATCCCGATCATCGCAGACGAATACGTCGATCCGGCATTCGGAACCGGAGTCGTGAAGATCACGCCCGCGCACGATCCAAACGATTTCGAGGTCGGCCTGCGGCACAAGCTGCCGATGCCCGTGATCATGGCGCCGAATGGAACGATGGAGAACGGCGTCGACGCCGGGGACCGAGTTCCGCCGCAGCTGATCGGCATCGACAGGTTCGAGGCGCGAGAGCGGATCATCAGATCCCTCGAGAAATCGAAGCTGCTCGTCAAAGTCGAGCCGCACCAGCACGCTGTCCGTCACTGCTACCGATGCGACACCGTCGTCGAGCCGCGTCTGTCGGACCAGTGGTTCGTGAAAATGCAGCCGCTGGCGAAACCCGCTCTCGAGGCCGTGCGCGACGGAACCATTCGCATCCTGCCGGAGCGATGGGAAGCGGTTTACATCAACTGGCTCGAGAATATCCGTGACTGGAACATCTCGCGGCAGCTGTGGTGGGGCCATCGCATTCCCGTCTGGTACTGCGACAAGTGTGACAGCAAGATCGTCAGCCGGACCGATGTCTCCGCGTGCGACAAATGCGGAGGCGCGGTTCGCCAGGACGAGGACGTGCTCGATACATGGTTCTCGTCGTGGCTCTTCCCGATCTCGACCCTCGGCTGGCCAGACAAGAGCTCCGCCGCGCTCGCTGCGTTCTGTCCGACCGATGACCTTATTACGGCGCCGGAAATCCTGTTCTTCTGGGTCTCGCGCATGGTCATGGCCGGCTACGCGTTCATGGACGCGCCCCCGTTCCACACCATCTATCTCCACGGCACGGTGCGCGACACCAATCACGTGAAGATGTCCAAATCCCTCGGCAACGGAATCGATCCGCTCGATGTCGTCGAGAAGTACGGCGCGGACGCACTGCGCTACACGGTGATCGCGGGAATGGGGATGGGCGCGGATCTGGTGCTCGACCACCGCGATCTCGAACGCTCCTTCGCGCCAGGCCGGAACTTCGCGACCAAGCTCTGGAACATCGGGCGATTCCTGCTGGTGAACGTCGGCACTACGCCGGTGCGAAGCGTCGACGAGCTCGGCGACAGCGAGCTCACACTCGGCGACAACTGGATCCTTGCACGCCTCAACGCGACCATCCTGGAAGCGGATATGGCATTGGGCTCGGCGCGCCCGGAAAAGGGGAAATGGCGCCTGCAAGAGCGCTACTCGGGACTTCGTCTCAGCGAGTACGCCGAGGCGGCACGCCGGTTCGTCTGGGATGACGTGGCTGATTGGTATCTCGAGACGACGAAGGGACGCATCGGCACGCCAGGAAACGACAGCGAGGTCGCGAGAGCCGTGCTGACGCACGTGTTCGACTACGCGCTGAGGCTGTTGCACCCGATAATGCCGTTCATCACCGAGACGTTGTGGCAACGGCTTCCATCACCAGTTGCGGCCAA
>JBDTND010000144.1:0-5373 GCA_039933915.1 Gemmatimonadales bacterium
ATATATAGATATATACGAATGGCCATTGCCCCGCGTTACGGATCGCCCCATATCCCCCGCAGATGACCTCTGACCCGCTCAGCGACGCGCGTATCGTCGACTCCTGGCGCAAGAATGCGTCGCCCTGGACCGCGGCCGTCCGCGAGAGTCAGATCGCGAGTCGCGTGCTCGTTACCAACCAGGCGATAGTCGACGCCGTGCTGAGTCGCGCCCCGCGCACTGTTCTGGACATCGGGTGCGGTGAGGGGTGGCTGACACGCGCATTGGCGGAGCAAGGAGTCACCACGATCGGCGTCGATGTGGTTCCCGCGCTCGTCGAGCAGGCGCGGCGGGCGGGAGCAGGCGATTTCCGCGTGGCGTCGTACGAGGATATCGCAGCGGGTGAGCTCCCGGTGACCGTGGATGTTGCCGTCGCAAACTTCTCACTGATCGGAAAGGAATCCGTTGAAGGGGTCGTGCGTCGCGCGCCAGCGCTCCTCAACGCCGGCGGCTCATTCGTCATTCAGACGCTTCACCCCGTCGCTTCGTGCGGCGACGAGACGTACGCCGATGGATGGCGGAAGGGATCCTGGGCCGGCTTCAGCGAGGAGTTCTCCGACCCCGCTCCGTGGTACTTTCGAACCATGGAGAGCTGGGTGAAACTGCTCACTGAAAATGGATTCGACATTCTGGAAACGCGCGAGCCGTTGCGCCCTGACACCGGACAGCCGGCATCCGTGATCTTTATTGCGAGCGCGCGCGGCCGCTGACAAAGCACCGAAAACACAACAGAACGAGACACGCTGCCGGCTGATCGCTGCATGCTACGCGCTACCGGGTTCACTGCGTTCTCTGTCTTGCCCGCCCGGCTACCCGTCGGTAACGTAGGGCACCTTTTCCATAGGCACGCCCATCCACGTCTGGGATCCCGGAGATTCTGATGACGCTTAGCATCGTTCGACGGCGCGTTGGTCTTCTAGCGCTCGCGATTCTCCCACCGTGCCTTCTGGGCGCCCAACAAGGCACCGGAACCGTCAGTGGACGCGTGACCGACGCATCGATCGGCCGAGGATTGCCGGATGTCGCGGTCACCGTCAGCGGCACCCGAATTGGCACGCTTACCGGACCGAATGGCGAGTACACTCTCAGTGGAGTGCCAGTGGGGCCGCGCACGCTGACGGTTCGGCGCATCGGATACCAGCCGGTGACGCAAGTCGTGACCGTCACTGACGGCACTACTGCGACCGCCGATGTGGCGTTGCGGGTGAGCGCCGTCAACCTGAGCGAGGTCGTCGTAACTGGAACCGGCACCGCAACAGAAAAGCGGAAAGTCGGCACCAGTATAGCAACCGTCGATTCCGCGCTGATCAGCCGGGCACAGGCAACGACAGTCGATCAGGCGATGCAGGGAAAGATTCCAGGCGCGCAGATCACGCAGAACTCCGGCAGCCCCGGCGGTGGTGGAATCTCGGTTCGCCTCCGTGGCGTCAATTCCTTCATCTCCGGCTCTGACCCGCTTTACATCGTCGATGGCGTCATCGTCGACAACGAATCCGGTCAGCTCGCGGATCTTGGAACCCGTTCCAATCCGCAAAACCGTCTCGCGGATCTCAATCCTTCGGACATCGAGCACATTGAGATCATTCGCGGCGCTGCCGCAGCCGCTCTCTACGGCTCGCGCGCAAACAACGGAGTCGTTCAGATCTTTACCAAGCGTGGAACCGCCGGAAAGCCGCGTTTTACCTCGACCAGCCGCTGGTCGACGAGCGAGCTGCGGGAGCAGCAGCCGTTCAACTTCTACCCGTTCGACGTGGCCGGCCTCCCTATCACTCGCTTCAACTATCAGGACGACATCTTCCACCGCGCGCCGTCATGGGAGCAGAACATGACGGTCGAGGGAGGCACCGATCAGACTCGCTATTTCATAAGCGGGAATTTCGCCAACGAGGACGGCATCATGCGCTCCACCTCGTCGCGCCGCTCGGGTGCGCGAGTGAACCTCCAACAGCAGCTCTCGCCGAAGCTGGTGGCCAACGTTACGTCGAATTACATCACGACCAACAACCAGCTCCAGGCGTTCGGCGAGCAGAACGACTACGGCATCATGGGATCGCTCTTCTTCGCTCCCACCAACGTCGACTTCCGCCCGGTCAACGGCATCTATCCGCTCCCGCCCGCGCTCGGCACCAATCCTCTTCTCGCCATCGCCCGCATTCGCAACCCGCAGACGATCGAGCGCTTCATCGGCTCGTCCAAGCTCACGTGGACGCCGATAACCAATCTCCTGTTCGACTACACGATCGGCCTCGACAATGTCGGCTTCGAGCAGCGCCAGTTCGTTCCACGCAACGCGGTGCTCGGCACTGCTCCGCTCGCCACAGGCAGGTCGCAGTCTGTGTTCGAGAACAACCGCGTCGTCAACCAGGACGGGGTGACGAGCTACAACTGGCGGCCGTCGGACAACTTCGACATGCGCACGACCGGCGGTTTCAATTACACGTCGCAGCGCGTGCGAATCACCCAGGCTACCGCCAACGGGCTCGCACCAGTGGGCGAGCTCGTGAGCGCCGGCTCAGTATTCTCGGCAGCGCAGACTGACGTGGAGCTGCGGACCCTCGGTTTCTATGGGCAGCAGGAAGTCGCCATCAAAGACAGACTTTTCCTCTCGGGTGCCGTTCGCTACGACGCTTCTTCGACCTTCGCCCCGTCGGAACGCTGGCAGGCCTTCCCCAAGTTCTCGGCGTCATACGTCGTCATGGGAGGCAGGCCGGGAGCGCTCAACGACCTGCGTATCCGCAGTGCGATCGGCTGGGCGGGAAGCCAGCCAGGCATTCTCAATGCCTACTCCCAGTTCATCAGCTACACGCAGTTTCCGTTCGCGGGCCGTCCTGGCTTCGTGAACGATGTGATATTCGGAAATCCCACCCTCAGGAATGAACGCGCCCGCGAGTGGGAGCTGGGTGGCGACGTCGGATTCCTCGACGGGAGAGTGGCCACCGAGCTCACTTACTACAACCGCGTGGTGTCCGACTTGCTTTTCTTCCGTCCGCTGCCGACGAGCACGGGATTCTCGCGCCAGTTCTATCCGATCGGATCGATGTCGAACAAGGGAATCGAGCTGATGCTGCGGACGAGCAACCTCAACGCTCCCAACCTGCAGTGGACGTCGACGATGACTTACGCCCACAACAAGAATCTGGTCGACAATCTGACGATCCTCGACTTTCAGTCAGCGGGTGGGTATCCCAATCGCATTCGCGCCGGCGAGCCGGCCGGAGTTTTCTACGGCTCCTACGCTGCGCGCGATTGCGTGACTGGTGCGCTGCTGACCGATTCGCTCGGCAGATATCGGCGGAGCAATCAGACGGCAGACATGGGCAACCTCACCCAACGCCGCGCAATTAGCAACGGCACCTGCAACGATTCGCTCAATAAGGTGATCGGCGATCCCAATCCCAAATGGATGGGCTCGTTCCTGAACGAATTCACGATCGCAAAAAAGCTTCGTTTGCGGGCGCTGCTCGACGGAGTGTTCGGAAACAAGATCATGAATCTCTCCACCCGGGCCCAGAACGCGGGAATCGCCAGCAACTCCAAGTCCTACGAGCAGGAGCTGCTGCCGTATGGCGATCCGCGGAAGCTGCCACCGACCTGGAACTCGCGGACGCAGGGAATCTTCGAGCATTGGATAGAGAGCGGAACCTTCGTCAAGCTGCGGGAGCTCAGCGCGAGCTACACGCTCGATGCGCCCCCGCTGCGCCGCTACTTCCGGGATGGCGTCGACCTGACCCTGTCCGGCCGCAACCTCCTCGTATGGACCGATTACAGCGGCTACGATCCCGAGATCAACCTGTTCGGAACGAACGCCGGCGGTTTGCAATCAGTGCAGACGACGGCCGCAGACCGCGGCTTCGACTTCGGCGGTTATCCAATTCCACGTGTGTGGTCTCTCAGTGCGCGGGTCTCGTTTTAACATGCGGAGAATTCAACCAATGCTAACGACGAGAAAATGTCTGGCTGCCTTCGCCGCGGCTTCGCTCTGCGCGTGCAACCTCGATTTGAGAAACCCGAACTCTCCGACCGAGGGCGAGGTTACGACAAGCGCCGACGCAACGATCGGACTGGCGACCGGCCTGCAGGGCCGGTTCTCGCAGTCCTATGGCAACTTCGCCTACATGGCCGGGCTCGTCACCGACGAGTTCGCCTCGACCACTGCCGCGCTCATCTCGATCAGCGACGCCGAGCAGGGCTCGGTGCCGCCGGGAACCGGGATCGCGGAAAACGTATTCAATTCCGTCTACCGGACCGTACGTACCGCCGATGAGCTGCTCGCGGGATCCGACGCTCTCGCCGGACAGTTCGACGCGGGAACGCGGAGCGGCCTCCGCGCGCTGGCGTTTGCGCTGAAGGCAGAATCTCTCGGCGAGGCGCTGCAGTCGTATCAGCAAATCCCCATCAAGACATTCGGGGAGATTGCGCCCACGTATGTAGCACGCGCGGAAGCACTCGCGTATGTCCGCGCGCTGCTCGACTCGGCGGCCGCGGAGATTGCGGCGACTCCGCCCAGCACTCTGTTCAACAACAGCATCCTGACGCCCGGTACGAACCTGGCGAACATGATCCAGCTATTTCGGGCGCGATACGCACGTATGGGGAACGACGATGCCACGGCTTTGGCCGCATCCAATGCCGTCGGGCGGAGTGGCCCGTCGGCGTTATCCGTGCTCACCTTCCCCTCTCCCGGCGTCAACTTCTACGCAAACGTCACTGGTGGGACCAACGGAATTGCGCCACGCCGTCAGTGGAGATTGTCGATGACGGGCGGCGACCAGCGATTCACGTACTTCGTCGACCCGACGAAGCCACAGACCGGTCGCGTGGGAGCGTTGCTCGATTCGTGGAATCGCTACTCCAACCCGCAGTCGCCTCTTCCCGTCTACTTCCCGGACGAAGCGCTGCTGATCAAAGCCGAGGCACTGGCCAACACCGGCCAGCTCGCGGCATCGCAAGCGGTGCTCGATTCGGTGCGCACGGACTGCACCGGGAACCGCGGCATCGATGATCCGAAGGCGTGCCTCGCGCCACTGGCTGGCCCACTCACGCAACCACAGTTGATCGCCGAGATCTACAATCAGCGCCGCTATGAGTTGTTGGGAACCGGACTTCGCTGGGAAGATTCCCGCCGCCGCAACCTGATTCGCGGACCGGTTGCCGCGCCCGCGGTTCCAGTTGACGGGCAGCGATGCTGGCTGCCTTACGCGATTGGAGATCGCAACGCGAATCCGAATGTGCCACCGGATCCAGCGGAGCCTACGACGTTCCCAGCTGGCTGCACCTACTAACGAGGCCGCGATAAATGAATATCCAATCCGTGAAGATCGGTTTTCTCGCCGC
>JBDTND010000145.1:0-5326 GCA_039933915.1 Gemmatimonadales bacterium
CGCAGATCGTTCTGGCGCTGAAGCTCGGACCCGGCTGTCAGCCGGTTGTCGGCCCCGAACAACGAGAACGGAAGCGTTGCGCGCAAGCTTCCGCCCGCTATCGTGCGGCCGACATCGACGACGGCGAAGGCAAGAGGGTTGTCGAGCGACCTGGTGCCGAGGTACCCGGATGCTTCGATCTGGCCGCGAGCCCCAGTGCCCCGCGCGGTCAATCCTACCTGCGATTGGGTGACGGCCTTGCGAGCGCCCTTCCGAATCGAGAGTGGATCCGCCAGGCGCGGGTCCGTCTCGAGCTGGGCGCGGGTGAGCGCGCCGGCGTTCTGCGCCACCGGAGTATTCACACCGAGCCAATCGAGAGAGTACGTTCCGCCGCCGCGGTCGTACGAGAGGCGAGCGAACCCGTTCGTCGTCCGTTGGCGCGAGTAATCGCGGTAGCCATCGCTCTCGGTGCGCCCAATGTTGCTCTGGTAACCGAACCCATTTGTGGAACCGCCGGCTTTGCCAACGATCCGGCGCGTGGCAAAGCTTCCGTTCCAGAGTCGAAGAGCGCCGGCAATTGGAACGGACGGCGGGGGGCTCGTCCTGAGGTCAACGACCCCTCCTCCCGCGTTGCCATAGAGCGAAGATGCGCTTCCCCGCATCACCTCGACGCGCCCGACCGACTCGAGATCCAGGTAGTCCACCGGCGTCTGTCCGTCGGGCAGGGTCAGCGGAATTCCGTCGCGCAGAATACGAATACCTCGCACGCCAAACGCGGAGCGCGCGCCGAATCCGCGAATGGAAATGCGGGGATCCTGTGAAGGATTGTTCCGATTGGAAACGGCGAGCCCGGGAACGAGCCACAGCACCTCGTCGACCGACAGGTGGCGCTGGCCCGGCCTCATGGAATCCGGAATTTGAGCGGTGATGGCGAATGGCAGCTCGAGAAGCGATCTGCCAGCGCCGCGTCCGACTTCCACGACCACGGGAGCGAGCGGCGTGGCGGTTGTATCCTGGCCGCGCGCTCGACTCGAAACCGACAAAAGAGCGCTCACGGTCGCGGCTAGGGCGCCGGCACTCTTCGAGTTCATGCTCCTATATACAGGCGGGGCGGGCTCTCCTCAACTACGGCAAAGCTCAGCCTTCGTCGAGAACCTTCCTCACGGTCAACAGCAGCGCTTCCGACGTGAACGGCTTTTGCAGAAAACTCTTCGATGGCTCGATGAATCCGCGTCGAATAATGTCGTCGTCGGTATACCCCGACATATAGAGCGACTTGATTCTCGGCCTGATTCCGACCAGGCGCTCGACGAGGCCTCTTCCGTTCATTCCGGGCATCACGATGTCCGTGAGCACGAGGTCGATCCGGCCTTCTTCCTTCGTGGCGATATCCATCGCCTCGCGCCCGTGCTGCGCGGGGATGACCCGATACCCCTGCTTCTGGAGGATACGCAGCGTGAGGCCGCGAACTGACTCTTCGTCCTCGACGAGAAGGATTGTCTCGGAGCCCCGCGGCGGCGGAGCTCCCGTGACCTTGTACTCGACTTCGCCGTTGGAGAACGCTGCTTTGGAGCTCACCTCAGGGAAATAAATCTTGAGAGTCGTTCCGAGGCCGGGCTCGCTGTAGGCCCAGACGTAGCCTCCAGATTGCTTGACGATGCCGTAAACGGTCGCAAGGCCGAGCCCCGTTCCCTTGCCCGCTTCCTTGGTGGTGAAGAACGGATCGAACGCGTGCTCCCTGGTGTCGCTGCTCATTCCAACGCCATTGTCCATGACGGCGAGCATTACGTAGCGTCCCGGCACTACTGGGGAGTGCTCGCTCGAGTAAGTCTCATCGAGCTCAATGTTCCGCGTCTCGATGTTGATGGTGCCGCCCTGGGGCATGGCATCGCGCGCGTTCACCACGAGGTTTACGAGGATCTGCTCGATCTGCCCCGGGTCGGCGACCACGTAACCGCGCGCGAGACAGTTCGACGCGATGACCACATCTTCGCCAATGAGCCGCCGCAGCATCGGCTCCACGCTTCCTACGATGCTGTTCATGTCGAGAACTCTCGGCTGGAGAATCTGTTTTCGACTGAACGCGAGGAGCTGTCTCGTGAGCGACGATGCGCGCTCGGCCGCGCTTCGGATCTGTTTGACATCCTCGGCGCGTGGATCGCCGGCATCGAACCCCTCGATGATGATCTCGGTGTTGAGGCGGATCACCGTGAGGAGATTGTTGAAATCGTGGGCGATTCCGCCCGCCAGCCTCCCGACCGCATCCATCTTCTGCGATTGGCGGAACTGCTCCTCGAGGTTGCGCCGCTCGGTGAGATCGATCGACACGCGCACGTATCCGAGCGCCGTTCCTCTTCCATCGCGCACGGGCGCGGTGGTGAGAAGGGCGGGGAACGGCTTCCCGGATTTGCCCTGCACGAGAAACTCGCCCGTCCAGCTTTCTCCGGCCGCGCCGCGCTCGACAATGGCCGCGCCGTGCTCGCGCAGGAAAGGCGACGGCGTCAACTCCTCGATGGGCTTTCCCACCGCCTCTTCAGCTGTCCACCCATAGAGCTTTGCCGCGAAGTCGTTCCAGAAGACCACGAGGCCTTCCGGATCGGTTGCGACGACGGCTTGCTGAACCGCATTGAGCAGCTGGGCCTGGAAACGAATCGCGGCTTCGGAGCGAGACCGCTCGGTGACGTCCGTGATCGCGCCGATCATGCGTGTCGCCTTGCCGGAGGGGTCGCGCGCGATGTAGCCGCGGTCCGTTACGTTCGCATAGGTGGCGTCGGCGCGCCGGTATCTGTACGCGTCGCTCCAGTTGGACCCGCCGTGTTCGAGCACGCCGTGAATTCCGGAAATCACCCGTTCACGGTCTTCGGGATGGATGTGGTCGTACCACCACTGGATCTCCGGGAAGATCTTGTTCTGCCGGTGGCCGAATACCGTCTCGACTGAGTCGTTCCACACCAGAGAGTTCGTCTTGATGTCCCAGTCCCAGATGACGTCGTTGGTGGCTTTTGCCACGAACTTGAATCGCTCATCGGTGGAGCGGACGGCGCGCTCGGCTTTGCGCTGATCGGTGACGTCGACGACGATGGCCACGGCAGCGACGACGGATCCTTCCGCATCAAGAACCGGCGCCGAGCTCATTCGAATGAAGCCGTCGGTGTCATCTCCGCGACGGATGCGAATTTCCTCGCCCCGAACAGATTCCTTCGTTATGACCGTGCGCGCCAATGGCCATTCGAGCGGGGAGTACTGAGTTCCATCCTCGTGAAATCCGACCCACTCGCTGTAACCGTCAAGGTCGACGATCGGATTGAACGAGTTTATGAATATCTCCGTCATCTGCGCATTTACTGATACGACACGGCCTGACGGCACTTCAGCCACGACGACCCCCACCGGCATGTGCTGCTGAACCGAGTGGGCCAAGGTCCTCGCCGCGACGAGTCGCAGCTGCGTGTCGTGCGCCGCGCGTTCGGCGATGCGGCGCTGAATTTCCGACATCACGGCGCTCGAGAGCGCGGTCAGGGAGTCGACGTCGCGCTTGCTCCAGTCGCGCGGGCTCTCGTCGAGCGCGCAGAGGGTGCCTAGAACGTAACCTTCGTCGGTAATGAGAGGGATTCCGGCGTAAGCTCGCGCCTTGGTGCCGCGCTTGGCGAAGGCCGGGTCGCTCCGGGCGTCGGCCATCACGAGAGACGTGCCGCTGCCGATTACATCCTGGCAAAACGAGGCGTTGAGCGGCTGCCACCCGACCGAAGGCGAGCCATTCGTTCCGGCGACGCTCTTGAAGTACTGGCGGTCCTTGTCGACGAGCGAAATCACGACTGCTGGAACGCCTAGAATCTCCGCTGCAAGGCGCGTGAACGCGTCGAAGCGGTCGTCGCCGGCTGATCCGAGTAATCCTGTGTTATGGAGCGCAGCGAGCCTCACTGGGCTCGTTAGTGCCTTTTCGTTGAGCAAAAAAGGGATTTTGGAGATGAGAAGACGGATACGCTAAGGACGAACAATGCGCTCCCGAAGGCACGACCGCTGAGTCGTGATTACTGCAAGAATCACGGCAAAAACCCCGTGATTTCCGGCTCGCCGCTGCAGGTTGCGTTGAGGCGGTGCCTAGCGCAAAACCGGAATTCTGGTGGGCGTCGCGCGAGAAACTCCAAGTGGAAGCGTTAGCGTGAACGTCGAGCCGATACCGACTTTGCTCTCGAGGGTGAGGTTGGCTCCCATGCCTCGCGCGAGTCCGCGGCTGATCGCGAGTCCAAGCCCTGTGCCGTCGGTCGTCCGCGTAAGGCCTCTATCCAGCTGCACGAACGGCTCGAATACAACTTCGCGCTTGTCCGAAGGTATTCCCGATCCCGTATCCTGAACATGAATTGATACGAAATTCGCGCTCGTGGTGCAGAAGACTCTGATTCGGCCTCCTTCGGGCGTGAACTTCACCGCGTTGGAGAGAAGGTTAATCATGATCTGGCGGAGCTTGTCCGGATCGGTGCGCGTGAACAGGTTGCCGGCCGGGACGTCGCACAGGTAGCTGATGGATTTGGCGCGAGCGAGCGGACTGACCACCGCATCCATGTCCGCTATGAGCGCACGAAGCGGAACATCGATGATGTCGAAGGTCAGCTGGGTCGCCTCGAGCCGAGTGAAATTCAGGATGTCGTTGATGATGCCGAGCAGGTGCTGCTGGCTCCGCTTGATTCGCGCGAGATCCGCTTTCTGGGATTCTGTCAGCGGTCCGCGAAGCTCCATATCCAGCAGGTCCACGTAGCCGCCGATCGAATTGAGCGGAGTGCGCAGCTCGTGGCTCATTACAGTCAGGAATTCGGCCTTCGACCGGTTCGCGGCATCGGCGACGGCCCATGCTTTCTTCGCTTCGCTGATTACGTCGCGCAGCTCCTCATTGGCGAGGGCGAGCTCGTGCGCGAGCTCTTTCGCTTCATGGGTTTGGTGCTCAAGCTGCCGCGCCTGGGTTTGGAGTAACAGGTTGCTCTCTTCCAGGGCAGTCATGCGCGCAGCGGCGATCTCGCGCTGGCGGGACATCCTCACCGCGCGCAAAACTGCGCTGACTTTCGAGAAAGTGAATGGCATTCGCGCGCCCGCAGTTCCGGTTAACTCAGAGACGATTTCTTTCGGATCGACGGCACGCCGCCTGGCAGTTTGGATCGTTAGCACCTTCCCGCGTGGACTCAACGAAGATTTGTGATGTTTGTCCGGGGCGTTGCGAGTTCACCGCCCAGGCGGGTGACGTGGGTATACATCACGTGTATCTTGCAGAGACTTTTTTGAGACCCGGTAGCTCAGTTGGTAGAGCAACGGACTTTTAATCCGTAGGTCGTGGGTTCGAAACCCACCCGGGTCA
>JBDTND010000146.1:0-5325 GCA_039933915.1 Gemmatimonadales bacterium
CGCGCGCGATCGCCCTGCCGGCGCTCTGTCACCTCGCGCGCTCGTCTCCGGCGCTCGGTGGTTGTAGCCACCACTGCGAGCAATAGCTCGATCAATCCGTAGACCATTGCGACGAGCGAGAGAAGCGAGATGACGGCCAGGATGCGTGTCATCCCTCCGGACAGCGTTCCCTTGATCACTGCATAGGTAGACCCCAGGACCAGAATCAGCGAAACGACGGTGATCACCGCCGCGATTCCGATCGACATGCCGTGATCGATTGGCGCGACTATTTCGTGTGGCTGTTCGACAGCAGCCGAAGGTTCAGTCATGGTATTTCCAGTTTGCGGTTTTACCTCGCACTAGAGCATCATGGTTCGTGCCGGAGCTACTATCAAGGTTTAGATCTCCCCTACGGCTCTGCAATTGGCAGCCTGAGCACCAGCATTATTGATGCGTACAATTGTGTCCTGATGAGAACTTCCGTTTGCAGCTGGCTGTGCGCTTTGCCCGCTATTTGTGTCGCCTGTGGGTCGGACCAGCCCACCGAGCCTCCGCCGTCGGGCTCGGACGCTCAGATCGAGGTTCGCTACTCATCTGACATCACTCCGGCGGTGCAAAATGCGGTCACCGCCGCCGTCGCCAAGTGGACGCGCGCACTGTCCAAGGATCTGGGCAAATTCGCGCTCAATTCGCCGGCAGGCCAGTGCTTCGTCGGCGAGCCGGCACTTCACGAGACACATCATAACCTCCTGTTGTTTGTCTCGATCCTGCAAATGGATGGGGCGAGCGGCCAGCTGGCGTTCACCCAGATCTGTGGTGTCAGCACGCGCGACTCGCTGCCGTTCCTCAGCCACATCCAACTGGACCGCGCTGATGTGGACTCGATGGAGGCTCGCGGGGTCCTTCCGGCCGTCATCATGCATGAGCTGGGACACGCTCTTGGATTCAACCCCAAGAGCTACATCCCAAAGGGTCTCGCCAGCGGCGGAAGCAACGATCCGGTTTTCACCGGCGTCGCGGCGAGATCAGAATTCGCGAAACATGGCGCCTGGTACACCGGGAATACTGTCCCGTTGGAGAGCAGTTCGGGGCAAGGACCGATGGACCCTCACTGGAGATTCGACGTCTTCGGGGATGAGTTGATGGTCCCCGTGGTCGGACGTGACTTCAAATCCCCTTTGAGCTCTATAACGCTGGGGTTGTTCAAGGACCTGGGCTACAACGTCGATTTCTCGGTGTCAGACCCCTACGAGGTTGCACCGCTCTTCGGGGCTGTCCGGGTCGTTCCGGAATGGACGCTCCGAAACGACGTTGGTCCAATGGTCGCTCCAGTCTTCCTAAGCCCCGCGATCGCGCGCTAACGCCAGCGTGGCGCAGCTCGGCCGGATCCCGCCGGCGACTTCCGCTTGCGACGTTCCACCCCCAAACGCATCTTCGGATAGTGAGATAAGTGTAGCCCAATTCATAAGTTGGGGCTCGTTGGCGTGTGTCACACGCGAGAGGGGGAGGGATCGTGAAGTACCCTGAAGTCCGGAACTACGTCGGAGGCTCGTTCATCGGGACTGAACGGCCCTACCTCGAGGTCAACAACCCGAGCGATGGCAGCGTCATTTCGCGCGTGCCCCTTTCGACGCAGGAGGACGTGGACGCGGCCGTCGCCAGTGCTCACGAGGCGTTTCCTGCCTGGTCAACCACTCCGATCAAGGAGCGCGTCCAGGTCTTCTACCGCTATAAGGCGCTGCTCGAGAAAAACATTGACTCGCTTTCCGCGCTAATAACGGAGGAGAACGGGAAAGTCGCATCGGAAGCGCGCGCCGAGGTGCTGAAATCGGCGGAGCTGTGCGAGTTCGCGTGTTCGCTGCCGCAAATCGTCCCTGGCGAGGTGCTCGAGGTGAGTCGCGGTGTCGAGTGCCGGATCGAGCGATACCCGGTTGGCGTCGTCGCGTCGATAACGCCGTTCAACTTTCCGAACATGGTGCCGAACTGGTCGATTCCCAACGCGATCTCACTCGGCAATTGCATGATCCTCAAGCCGTCGGAGCTCGTTCCGCTGAGCGCGGGAAGAATAGCCGAGCTGCTGAAGGAAGCGGGGTTGCCCGAAGGCGTGCTCCAGATCGTGAACGGCGGGAAGGAAGCGGTCGAGGCGATCTGCGACCACCCGGGAATCGCCGCGGTCAGCTTCGTAGGTTCGACAAAGATCGCGAAGGTCGTCTACCGCCGTTCCACCGCAACGCTCAAACGCTGTCTCGCGCTCGGCGGTGCCAAGAATCATCTCATCGTGATGCCCGACGCCGCAGAGGAGATGACCGCGAGCAACGTGGTGGCATCCATGTCGGGTTGCGCCGGACAGCGCTGCATGGCGGCCGCGGTGATGGTTGCGGTCTCCAAGACGGATCACATCATCGCCCGGATGGTCGAGCACGCGAAGAACATTGCTCCCGGACGGGATATCGGACCGGTGATCTCCGCCGCGGCAAAGGAGCGGATCGAGAAGGCGATCTCTGAGGCGGAAGCGGCCGGCGCCAAGGTTCTCGTTGACGGAAGGCGCGCAGTGGTGAAGGGGAAGGAGAAAGGATTTTTCATCGGTCCGACGATCATCGATCACGTCACTCCCGAGATGCGGATCGCGCAGGAGGAGGTGTTTGGGCCCGTGCTCGTGATCATTCGCGCCAAGGACGTTGAAGACGCGATGAGAGTCGAGAACGCATCCCCCTACGGGAACGCGGCGTCGGTCTTCACAGAGAGTGGCGGGACCGCGCGTTACGTCATGGAGCACGCGAGCGCCGGGATGGTTGGAGTGAATGTTGGCGTGCCGGTTCCGCGCGAGCCGTTCTCGTTCGGCGGCTGGAACGACTCCAAGTTCGGCGTCGGTGATATCACCGGCAGAGGCTCGATCGAATTCTGGACGCAATCGAAGAAGATGACCACGAAATGGAATAAAGAGGCGGGCACCAACTGGATGTCCTAGGAGGACGCATGGCGGTCGACCGATCTGTAACGTTTACCGGGATTCAGTTCGAGAATCCCTTTCTCCTTTCGTCGGCTCCGCCGACCGAATCGGAGTCGAACATCACGCGTGCGTTCGAGGCGGGGTGGGGCGGTGTCGTCACCAAGACGATCGGCCTGCATCCGGTCGTGAACGTCTATGGCGCGAAGGCCAAGTTCATGCGCACCAGCCCCGAGGACGCGAACGTGTCCATGAAAAAACGCGCTGGCGCTGCGTTGCATTCGTCATGGAACTGGGAGCTGATCTCCGACAAGACGCTCGAGTGGTGGGCTCCGCGAATCCGCCGGATAAAAGAGGCGTTCCCGAACAAGGTATTGATCGCATCGATCATGGCCGGCTCCGGAAACGACAAGGAGCTGAGACATTGGCAGGAGCTGGCGGAGACGGCGCAGGGCGAAGGCGCCGACGGTCTCGAGCTCAATTTTTCCTGTCCGCACATGGATCGCCGCGACATGGGATCCAACATCGGAAAGGATCAGGGGCTCTGCTCGGTGGTCACCGAAGCCGTGAAGGAAGTGGCAAAGGTGCCGGTCTGGTGCAAGCTCACACCCGCGACCGCCGACATCGTGGTAGAAGCGGCGGCGTGCTTCCGCGGCGGAGCTGATGCGATCGTGTCGTCGAACACATTCCCATCGATTCCGCTGATCGATCCGGAGACGCTCGAGTTCGAGATAAATGTCGACGGTCTGGTCTCGAGCGGCGGACTCGGGGGACCGGCGATCCTTCCGCTCGCGCTTGCGAAAATGGCGCAGCTCACGAAGGCGTTCCCTGACAAGAGCTTCTCGGGGATCGGCGGCGTTTCCGATTTCAATCAGGCGGCCTCCTACTTCCTCCTCGGGTGCGGCACGGTGCAGGTGTGCACCGCGGCAATGCTGGATCAGGCGGTCGGGCCGAACGTCATCAAGAAACTGCTCACCGGGCTCGACCAGTTCATCGAGCAACACGCCAAGGATGGCTGGAAGAGCGTCGAGGACTTCCGCGGGATTCGGCGGGACAGAATCGTGCTTCAGTCGGACATCCGTCGCCCGGAGACAGCGGACTACCATTCCGGCTACGAGACCGTCGAAGGCTACGCGCCTCCACAGCCCGATGTAGCGGTGCGGGTCTAACGTGACGATCGCTTCCACTACAACCGAGCGCACACGCGGAACGAGCGGGAAGGCCGCGACAACATCGCGCTCGCCGCTCACGATGCCGCCCAGCGACCACGTTCCGAAGCCGTACGCCGGTCCGTCCCGCGAGGAAGTTCTGGCGATGCGGAGGAAATACACGAACCCGGCCGTGTTCACGCTCTATGGCGAGCCGCTGCTCATCGTCGAAGGACACATGCAGTGGCTGTTCGATGAGACCGGCCGCCGCTATCTCGACATGTTCGCGGGAATCGTGACCGTCTCGTGCGGACATTGTCATCCAAAGATCGTCGCCGCGATACAGAAACAGGTTGAGACGCTGCAGCACGCGACTACGATCTACCTCCATCCCAACTTTCCGCTGCTGGCGAAGAAGCTCGCGTCGAAGATGCCGAAGGGGCTCGACGTCACGTACTTCGTGAACGATGGCAGCGAAGCGAACGATCTCGCCGTCACCATGGCGCGCCTCTTTACGGGCAACACCGACGTCGTTGCGCTGCGGAACGGTTATCACGGTGGCAGCCCGAGCTCGATGGGCCTCACGTCTCACAACACCTGGAAATATCCCGTTCCGGGCGCGACCGGCGTCCACCACGCTGTATCTCCAGATCCTTACCGAAGCGCGTTCTCCGGAACACCGGAAGAGATTGCAACGAAGAGCGCCGATGACATTCTGGAGATCATTCGCTACTCGACTCCCGGCAAGGTCGCGGCCTTCATCGCCGAGCCGATTCAGGGAGTGGGAGGCGCGACGCACGGGGCGCGCAACTACCTGAAGGAGGCTTACAAGATTACGCGCGAAGCCGGCGGCCTCTGCATCGCCGACGAAGTTCAAACGGGTTTCGGACGCACCGGCGATCACTACTGGGGATTCGAGAATTTCGACGTCGTTCCCGATTTCGTGACCATGGCGAAGGGAATCGGCAACGGTGTACCGCTCGGCGCCGTCACCACGCGGATGGATATCGCGCAGGCACTCACGCAGCGTATCCACTTCAACACGTTCGGGGGAAATCCGGTGTGCATGGCGGCCGGGCTCGCGGTACTGGACGTCATCGATGAAGACGGGCTTCAGGAAAACTCGCGCGTGCTGGGCAAGCGGTTGAAGGATGGATTCCGGAAGCTGGCCGAGACGCATCGGCTGATCGGAGATGTGCGTGGCATGGGCCTCATGCTCGGTGTGGAGCTGGTGCGCGATCGTACGAC
>JBDTND010000147.1:0-5311 GCA_039933915.1 Gemmatimonadales bacterium
ACGCCTGCAAACTCAGCCGCGAGGGCGTAAATTCCGCGTATGGCATGGTTTAGAAAAGAAAAGAAGCCCCGCCTGCCCCGGCACGAAAAACACGAGATTCCACCCGACGCCTGGGAGAAGTGTGACCGATGCGGCCACACCGATCTCCGGGAGAAGTTCGTGCGCAACCTCAACGTCTGTCCGAGTTGCGGCTTTCACCGCCGCATCCGCGCCAGCGAGTATGCCGCGTTGCTGCTCGACGAGGGAACGGCCGAGGAGACCGAAATCGACATTCGGTCGACCGATCCGCTCGGCTTCCCCGAATACGAGGCGAGACTCAAGAAGGCGACGGCCTCCGCGGGTGAAGGGGATGCGATTCTCACCTTTACTGGCCAGCTTGGCGGAATGCCCGTCTGCCTCGCGATCATGGACTTCGCGTTTATGGGCGGGTCGATGGGCTCCGTCGTCGGCGAAAAGATCGCCCGCCTCGGACAACTCGCGATCGAGCGGAAATATCCCCTCATCATCATCTCCGCCTCGGGCGGCGCGCGCATGCAGGAAGGCGTCCTCTCACTCATGCAGATGGCAAAGGCCGCCGCGATTCTCTCGCAGCTCTCGGAACGGCGGGTGCCGTATGTATCCATCCTCACCAACCCCACCACCGGTGGCGTCAGCGCGAGCTTCTCAATGCTCGGCGATGCGATTCTCGCGGAGCCTGGCGCAGTCATCGGGTTCGCGGGGCCGCGCGTCATCAAGCAAACCATCGGACAGGAGCTCCCTGAAGGATTTCAGACCGCGGAATTTCTTCTCGAGCACGGCATCGTAGACTCGGTCGTCCCGCGCGGCGACCTGAAGAGAACCGTTGGGCAGCTTCTGCGTCACATGAGTGGCAAGCCGGCATCGGCAGGGTGGACGACCTCCTGACGTCCTACGGCGAGGCGATCCAATCCCTCTTCGCCCGCACCACCGGCGGCATCAAACCAGGTCTCGAGCGCACTGAAGCCCTCCTGGCGAAGCTTGGATCGCCGCACCGCAAGCTCTCCACAGTCCACGTGGCCGGAACCAACGGGAAGGGAAGCGTAGTCGCGAGCTGCGAAGCGCTTCTGCGGTCGCGCGGGCTCAAGGTCGGACGGTACACTTCGCCCCACCTGATTGATTTCCGCGAGCGCATCACCGTCAACGGCCAGGCTATCTTCGAGACGGAGGTGCTGGAATTCCTGAAGCGCTGGATTCCGACTGCCGAGGAAATGGGAGCGACGTTTTTCGAGGTGACGACGGCGCTTGCGTTCGACTGGCTCGCGAAACAGGAAGTCGACATCGCCGTCATCGAAACCGGACTCGGCGGACGCCTCGACTCGACGAACGTGCTCACGCCGCGTGTCGCGACCGTGACTTCTATCGGTCTCGACCATACCGATTTGCTCGGCGACACCCTGGAGGCAATCGCGAGAGAAAAAGCCGGCATCTTCAAGGCGGGCATTCCCGCGGTCGTCGGTGAGGCCGCCCCCGAAATCCGCGACTTCCTCGAAACGTGCGCAAGGGATGCCAAATCGAGTCCGATCGTGGTACTCGACCGAGACTATGGGATCAGCGGCGTCGAGGTCACCGGGAATGGCACCACGTTCACCGTCGAGAACAACAAGAAAAGTCAGAGCGTGACGACTCCGCTGATCGGCCAATACCAAGCGCGGAACACTGCGACTGCGATTGCAACTCTCGCGGCGATGGGTACGGAGTATTTGCCTCCCGCGAGCGAGATCTCCAGGGCGTTGTCCGGCGTTTTTCTCCCTGGACGGTTTCAGCGAGTCGGCAATATGATTCTCGACGTCGCGCACAATCCGGCGGGGGCTCGCACCATTGCGGAGACCATCAGCGTTCTGAATCCGCCCCGGCCCCGGATCGCGCTGGTTGCGGTGCTTGCCGACAAGGATTGGCGCGGGATCATCGGCGAGCTCGCGCCCGTGATAGACCGCTTCATTTTTACGAACGCCCCCTCAGCGCCGGCGGACCGGCGGTGGAATCCGTTGGCTGCGAGGGATTTCGCGAGAGAGAAGGGCTTCAGCGCCGATGCCGAGCCGGATCTCGATGCGGCGCTCGCGCTCGGGCAGAAAGAGTCCGCCACGCTGGTGGTAACCGGGTCGTTTCACACCGTCGGCGACGCGATGTCACGCTTGCAGGTGTCTCCATTCGCCGCGTAGCTTTCCTCTATGTCACAGGGAGCTTTACCCGGATTTCGAGACTTTTACCCCGAGCAGCTCGCCACGCGCAATTATCTCATGTCGGTCTGGCGTGATGTCGCGCGGAAGTACGGGTTCGTGGAATACGACGGGCCGCCCCTGGAGCCGCTGGATCTCTACACTAAGAAGAGCGGAGAGGAGATCGTCGGACAGCTCTACAACTTCACCGACAAAGGCGGCCGCGAAGTCGCGCTCCGTCCCGAAATGACGCCGACTCTGGCGCGCATGGTCGCGGCGAAAGCCAACGCGATGCGGAAGCCCATTCGGTGGTTTTCGGTCCCTCAGCTGTTCCGCTACGAGCGCCAGCAGAAGGGAAGACTTCGCGAGCACTTCCAGCTCAACGTCGACATCATCGGCGAAGGCTCCGTGGCAGCGGACGCCGAGCTCCTCGCGGTCGCGATCGACGTAATGCGCGCGGTCGGCCTCACTTCGTCCGATGTCCGGGCGAGGGTCTCCGACAGACAGCTTCTGACGGCGGTCCTCACCGAAGTCGGCGTAAAGAAGGCAGAGATGGCCGCGGTATTCGCCGCGATCGACAAGGCCGGACGCGAGGCACGCGACGTCACGCACGGAAAAGTCGAGAAGGCCGTGTCGAGCGCTGATGCGCGAAAAGGCGTTGCCAGAGTGCTCGAGCGGGCAACGGATCTCAACGCGCTCGCCGCCGAGTTTCGCAACTCGCGGAGCGTCATGGAGTCCGTCACCCACATGCGCGAGTACCTGAACTTTCTTGACGCGCTCGGCGTCGGAGATTGGGTGGACTTCGACCTCTCGATCGTGCGCGGGCTTGCTTACTATACAGGGAAGGTGTTCGAGCTCTTTGATGCGAAAGGTGAGCTCCGCGCGATTTGCGGGGGCGGCAGGTACGACGATCTGTTGTCGACAATCGGAGGCGTCGATCTTCCCGCGCTCGGATTCGGAATGGGCGATGTGGTTCTGACCGAGCTCCTTCGTTCTCGAAATCTTCTGCCCGAGCCACAGCTCGCGACCGAGTACTGGGTGGCGGCGGACGATGATTCGATGCTGCCGGACGTGATGACGGTCGCGGGACGCTTGCGGGCGAAGTCGCGCAGCGTCGAATACGCGCTCAAATCGCAGACGCTGGCGCGCCAGCTCAAGACCGCGTCGGGCGCAGGAGTTAGAAACGTGGTGCTGCTCAGTCGCGATGATTATGCAAAAGGAAACGTTACCGTGAAGACACTCGCCGATGGCTCCGAGCGAAGCGTCGCGCTCGATGCATTCCTGAACTCACTGTAGAACGACAATGGCTGACGACAAGAAACTGACGAAGCGCAGCGAAGACTTCAGCGCCTGGTACAACGAGCTGGTGTTGCGCGCCGAGCTCGCCGACTACTCACCTGTGCGCGGGTGCATGGTGATCAGGCCGCGCGGCTACGGAATCTGGGAGCGCATGCAACAGCAGCTCGACACCATGTTCAAGGACACGGGCCACGAAAACGCCTACTTCCCGCTGTTCATTCCCGAAAGCTTCATGAACAAGGAGAAGGAGCACGTCGAAGGCTTCGCTCCCGAGACGGCGGTCGTGACGCACGGCGGCGGAAAGAAGCTGGAAGAGCCGCTTATCGTCCGTCCCACATCCGAGACGATCATCTACGCCATGTACGCCAAGTGGGTGCAGAGCTACCGCGATCTTCCGATCCTCATCAACCAGTGGGCGAACGTCGTCCGGTGGGAGATGCGGACCAGGCTGTTCCTGCGCACGCTCGAATTTCTCTGGCAAGAGGGCCACACCGCGCACGCCACGCACGAGGAGGGCGAAGAGGAAGCCCGCAAAATGCTCGGCGTCTATCGCGATTTCATGGAAGGCTACATGGCGATGCCTGTGGTCACTGGGGTCAAGACAGAAGGAGAGAGGTTCGCCGGAGCCCTTCGCACGTACTCATGCGAGGGGATGATGCAGGACAACAAGGCGCTTCAGGCAGGCACGTCGCACGACCTCGGACAGAACTTCGCCAAGGCGTTCGACCTCAAGTTCCAGACGGAAGCAGGCGGCATCGACTTCGCCTGGAACACGAGCTGGGGTGTTTCCACGCGTCTGATCGGCGGGCTCGTGATGACGCACGGAGACGACAAGGGACTGCGCACACCGCCTCTCCTCGCTCCGATCGAGATCGTCATCGTCCCGATCTGGAAATCGGATGAAGACAAGGGGCGCGTCAAAGCGGCTGCGCATCTCGTCAAGGAGAGCCTGCTCGCGTGGGAGCGTCGCGTGCCGGGGCGGCTGCGCGTGCACGTGGACGACCGCGAAGGGATCAAGCCGGGCGCCAAGTACTACGAGTGGGAGCTGCGAGGGATTCCGGTGCGTCTGGAGCTCGGACCCCGCGATCTCGATCAGAATCAGGCGATCATGGTGCGGCGCGATACTGGAGTAAAGAAAGCAGTCTCGCTCGGCTCTGTCGGCGAGGATGCCGCGGATCTGCTGCATCAGATCCAGGAGAGCATGCTGATCGACGCGCGGGAGCGCCGGGAGCATAACAGCATCCGCGGCGGCATCACCTACGACAAGTTCCGCGAGGTGATGGCAGGCGATGGTGCGTTCGTCTACGCGGGATGGTGCGGCGACCCAAAGTGCGAGGCCTCGATCAAGGAAGAGACGAAGGCCACCATTCGCGTTCTTCCCGACGAGGAATTCAGATCGGCCGAGCCGCCAAAGACATGCCTCAAGTGCGAGAAACCGTCGACCGCCGAGGCATTGTGGGCGAAGGCGTACTAACCGAGCTCCGCTGCGAAGGAGTTCCGCTCGACTTGATCGCCCGCGATGTTGGTACCCCGTGCTACGTCTACAGCTCTGCCGCCATCCGGGAGCAATACCAGCTGCTCAGCGAAGCGATGGGCAAGCTCGATGCGCGCCTTCACTACAGCGTGAAGGCGAACTCGAGCATCGCGATTCTCTCACTTCTTCGCGAGCTGGGCGCGGGACTCGACATCGTTTCCGGTGGCGAGCTCTATCGCGCGCTCAAGGCCGGCTACTCCGGTAAGGACATCGTCTTCAGCGGTGTCGGCAAGACCACGCGCGAGATGGTGGAAGCCCTCCGCGCGGAGGTATTGCTCGTCAACGTGGAGTCCGAGCAGGAGCT
>JBDTND010000148.1:0-5305 GCA_039933915.1 Gemmatimonadales bacterium
TGGCGCGGCTGCGCCCGAACTGGCTTGTAGAACACGGAGTGCCCAAGACCGATGGAACCGCGTACGCGATTGTTTACGTCGATGGACAGCAGTACGGTCCCCTCCAGACACTTCGCGGCATACCAGCCTATCAGGTAGAGGAAATTCGCTACTACGACGTGACCCAGGCGGGCGCAATGTTCGGAATCCGCGCTGGGACGGGCGGCGTTATAGACGTCAAAACGAAGACGAAGTAGACAGGCCTACCAGCGCGGGAGGCATTGGCAGTCGGCCTGTACCTTACCCGCCGCCGGAGAAATCGGTCTTACTGTCCCTGCGTCTTCGGAGCCGGCCCTAGCCGTGCGAGCCTGGCCTTCATGGTCGCGAAACCGGAGTCGTTGGACTGAAGACTGTTGAGCTGCGCTGCCGACATCCGGCTCAGCATCCCCTGGATGTCAGCGATGCGGTCCGTCGTGCCCGGGTGATCTGAGAACCATCCAGCGGATTGGCTTCCGCCTTCATTGAGCAGCTTCTGGAAGAGCGTCAGCATTCCGCGCGGATTGATCCCGGCGCGAACAAGGTTGTTGAACCCGCCTTCATCCGCCTGCACTTCGTCCGCGCGGCTGAATTTCGCGAAGACGGCCGTGCCGCCGATGTTGATCGCTGCCTGAGCAACGCCGCTATTGCAGACTCCGGTCAACGCGCACGCAATCCCCAGCCCGACGTTTGCGCCCTGCGCCTGTTCCATCTGCTTGACGGAATGCCGCCGCACGACGTGCTCGATCTCGTGCCCAAGCACACCTGCGACCTCCGACATGTTGCTCGCCCGGTCGAGGACCCCACGGTTGATGTATATGTATCCGCCCGGTAAGGCGAATGCATTGATCATGTCCGAGTTGACGACCTGGAACTGCCAGTTGAGATCGGCCCTCGACGTCCTGCTCGCAATCCGGTTTCCCAGCGCGTTCACATAGTTGTTTATCACTGCATCCTGCACCATCGGCAGCTGCGCGTTGACCTGCTGCGCCGCATCCTGCCCGATCTGGACTTCCTGTTGAGTCGACACGCCGCAGGCGGCCAGCAATCCGGCCGCGGCAATCGTCAATGAGACCTTGAGCATCGTAGGCCCTCGGAAAAGTTGTTGTTTAGCCGGCCCTGCCATGAGTGCCGCGTGCCCGCCAATAAAGCAGAAAGCAAGCCAGTGTACGCTCGCGGGCGGGTCCGGTTCGGCTTACCTTCTGGCATCGCTTCCGGAAACCCGCAATGGCAGACTTTACCAAGGAATGGATCGAGCACCTCAAGACGCAGATCGCGGGACGCATGAACATCGTCGCGGACAAAATGGATCCCCAGGCGTACGATGAGCTCGTTACCGACCTTGCGTGGTTCACCTTCCGCTTCGCGCGCGACCCGGATACCAAGATGAGGAAAGTGTTTCGCTGAAATCCCTGTTCCCGCGGCATTAGATTCGCCGTAGAGGCCATCGGCAACCTGACCACGGGGTCACCAATGGCTAATTGCGAAGTCTGCGGCAACGATTACGACAAATCGTTCACCGTCACCATCAATGGGAAGGCGCATACTTTCGACTCGTTCGAGTGCGCCATTCACGCCCTGGCACCAAAGTGCACTCACTGCGGCTGCAAAATCATCGGGCACGGTCTCGAGAGTAAGGGCGTTTTCTATTGTTGTGCTAACTGCGCCGAAAAATCCGGCGTGAAAGGACTCGAAGACCGTGTATAGGCTGGACGAGAGGAATCCATCGTGAAGTGGAAGAGTCGGAAGAATCCGAACGGCAAGATCGGCGACGAGCGTGTACGCACGAAGTTCGCGTGGATTCCCGTCGAGGCAGAGGATGGATTCACCTATTGGCTCACCCCCGTGGTGGTCCGCGAAAAGCTCCTGCCAAAAGTCACCCGCGGCGGCTTCGAGGAAGACGAGCAGGATTGGGAAATAGTCGAGGCCTTGCCTGTCGACGGCCCCAAACAGAAGGTCCGCCGCAAGAAATAGCGGGTTCAGCCGTGCCGCTTACGATCGATCTCAACGCTGACCTGGGAGAAGGCTTCGGCCTCTCCCACGCCGAGCAGGACGAGGCGTTGCTGGACCTCGTGTCCTCCGCCAACATCGCATGCGGCTTCCACGCCGGTGACGCGACTACAATGCGCGACACAGTGATAGCTGCAAAGGCTCGCGGCGTTACGATCGGTGCACATCCGTCATATCCCGACATACCGGGCTTCGGCCGGCGGGAGCTCGGCTTTGCTCCGAAAGAGATTGCCTTCCACGTCGCCTATCAGATTCGCGTGCTTCGCGATGTCTGTGGGGCGGAAGGCGCGAAGCTCGCCTACGTGAAGCCGCACGGCGCCCTCTACAACCGGTGCGCCCACGACAGTGAAGCCGCGGCAGCGGTCGTTAGAGCAATTCGCGAAGTGGAAAGCTCGCTCACGCTGCTCGGACTCGCTGGAAGCGCGATGGCCCGCGCCGCCGGGCACGGCCGGGTCGCGTTCGCGAGCGAGGCCTTCGTCGACCGAGCGTACAGGCCGGATGGGACGCTGGTCCCGCGCAGCGAGCCGGGCGCGGTAATTCACGACGTGAAGAACGCGGTCCAGCGTGCGGTCATGCTGGTCAAGGGCAAGACGATCACCGCCGACGACCAGACCGAGCTCCGCATCACCGCGCAGTCGCTCTGCGTACACGGCGACAACCCCGACGCGGCGGCAATGTTGAGGGCGCTGCGATCTCGACTGAAGGATGCCGGCGTGACGATAGCGCCATTTGCCGCTTGACCGCGCTCCCCGCACCGCGCGCTCACCCACTCGGCGACTCAGCCGTCACGATTGCGTTTGGCACTGAGCGAAATGCCGAGCTCCTGAACCGGATTCACGAAACGGCGCGCGCGTTGAGAGCTGCCCGTCTCCCGCATGTGGATGACATTGTGCCGGCGTATCTGGCGCTCACCGTGTTCTACGATCCGCTTCAGGCATCGTACGAGGAGATGGCGAAGGCGCTCGTGCAAGCATGCGATCGCGCGGCACACGCGCCGGTGCGAGCGGCGCAGCCACGGGAACACCGAATTCCTGTGACATATGATGGCGTGGATCTCGAAGCCGTCTCGTCTTCGACGGGACTTTCCGTCGACGACATCATCGCTCGCCACACCGCCAGAGCCTATTCCGTCGATCTGCTCGGATTCGTCCCGGGGTGGGCTTACCTGAGCGAGCTCGATCCCGCGCTCCATCTTCCGCGCCGAGCCCAGCCGCGGCCACGCGTCGCCGCGGGCAGCGTTGCAATCGCAGCTGCGCAGACTGGTGTGTATCCGCTCGACACGCCAGGTGGCTGGCACATCATCGGGAACACGAAAACAGTGATGTTCGATCCCATGCGCGATTCACCCGCCCTGCTTGCGCCAGGCGATACGGTGCGCTTCGAGCGCGTCCGATGATCGAGATCACACGCGCGCCGCCGTATCTCACGGTGCAGGACGCCGGCAGAAAACACTCGCGCTGGTCTGGAGTGCCACAGGGTGGCGCGATGGACTTTACCGCAATGTGCGCGGCCAACGCCATCGCCGGCAATTCACTCAATGCCGCGGCACTCGAATGGGCACTCGGGGGCGGTTCGATTCGTTTCGATCGCGATTGCGTGTTTGCGATCGCGGGCGCAACGGTGCGCGCGACACTCGCGGGCCAGGCCGTCGCCCCGTGCACCACTACATATGCGCGCACCGGAGACGAGCTCACGGTCGAGCAGATCATCACCGGCAGGTTTCTCTACCTCGCCGTCGCCGGCGGCATCGATGTTCCACCATTGCTCGGCAGCAGATCGACTTACCTCCCAGGGCATTTTGGAGGATACGGTGGACGGATGCTAAAGAGCGCCGATTCGGTCGCGCTCGACGCGCCCCCCGCAGCTCTTCCCGCCGCTGGATTTCATTGCGCCGCTGAATTGATGCCGAGGTATGATACTGGAATTGTCCATGTCACTCGCGGCACCCAGGAAGATCTGTTCGACGAGCGCGCGTGGCGTGTTCTCACGGAGAGCGAGTACAGGGTCTCAAACGCCTCGGATCGCACAGGCTACAAGCTCGATGGTCCGGCGCTGGGCAATTCGATCGGGACACTTCCGTCGGAAGCCGGCTGCCCCGGTGCTATTCAGGTCCCAGGCGACGGACTTCCCATCGCGCTCATGGCCGACGCGCCCACCGTCGGCGGCTACCCCAAGATCGCGGTCGTCAGCGCCGCCGACCTGCCGATTCTGGCCCAGCGCCGGCCGGGCGAGACCATCCGCTTCGAGCTCATCACGATCGAGCAAAGTCAGCGGGCCCTCAAGCGGCGTGGATCAGATCTCGAGACGATAGCCAAGCTCGCGGGAAGATCGTCCTAATCCGCGGTCCGCAGTTAATCCGCAGTTAGTCCGCAATCCGAAGTGCCCAACCGGAAAAATAGGTAGCGCGCCGATTACCATCGGCGCGCCTCCTGCATATTGATTACGAGTGGCCGATTCAATGCGGCTCAACAACCGCTCGGGAGACTGTATCATGGAAGGAACGAATAGCAAAGCGACGCGGCCTGACGAGGTCAACGACCAGTCAGGCTTCGGAAAGAGCGTGGTATCATCGGTCAGGCACAAGGCATCCAACCTGCCGGCCATGATTGCGGACGGATTGGAGGCCGGCGCCGAGGCGCTGCGCAAACAGCGTCAGTCGACTGCCGTTGTGAGTGAGGGACCTTCAGTTGGCGTGACAACTGATGCCGGCATCGACGCGGTCACCGACACTCTCGCGACTGGAATGCAGTCCAGCGCTGACTGGATCCGCGACGCGGACCTGGACAAGCTGAAAGCCGGAGTTGAAAAGCAGGTGAAGGAGCATCCGGCCAGATCGCTCCTCGTGGCCCTGGGTGCGGGCTACCTGATCGGAAAAATCTTCCGGCGGTAGCAGATGGCGATGGGCGGCGCGACGCGGTTTTCACTTGCGCTGATCGACTACGCGCCCTAAATCCATGTTCCTGCAACCGGGCCGAAAACCGCTCGCATTCGCCAACTGCGGAGGCACCGCTGTCTCCTCGGATACGCTTCGCTGCGCTCGCTGTCACAGCCATCCTGCTCGCGACTGTCGGGCGCGACCTCACGCGTGCGCAATCTTCAGCGGATGCGCGGCAGCGCGCTCGGGCTCGCGTTCCCTTCCGCGTCCCTTCTGAATCCGAGCTGAAGGACAGCTCGTTCCGGACGGCCGCACTCCGAGGCCGCGCGATTCTGCTGGCAACCGGCGATAGTCTCCCTCACAACGTCGGCAATTCGCTGCGCTGCGCCAGCTGCCACCTCGACG
>JBDTND010000149.1:0-5277 GCA_039933915.1 Gemmatimonadales bacterium
AGCCGAATCAAATTCAACGCTCGTCAGCTCCACGCGATCGCGATAGTCGACACCGGCGGCGATCGCCTCGTGCACAAAATGGTGATCCACATCGGCGCGCATCCAGTGCGTGTCGGAGATAGCGTCGCCGGGACTGGCGGCGACCAGAAGCCGATCCGAGTCGAGGCCACGATTGGCGAATGACTGATCGGGATGATGCCGGTAGAACGTGAAGCCCCGCTTCAGGCCGCGGCGGAGCTCCGGAAAATGCTCGAGCCACCGCCCGTGCGTCGCGAGGTGATAGCAATCCGCCAGTCCGTACCTGATCCCGAGCCGTTCCAGCGACAGGTTCGCGAGTGGCGTAGACGACTCACCGATCGCAAAACGCGGATGGGTGCCGCGCTCGAGCAGCACGACGTCGTATCCGAGCTTTGCGAGCACGCGCGCGAGAAGAGATCCGGCAAACCCGCTGCCGACGATTGCAACTTCGCACGACTGAGTCACGCCGCCGCGCAGCTGCTACAAGCGATCCCTGGCTCCGCGCGTCCGCTCAGGTTGATGCGCCGCAAACGGTCTATCCGCTGCCAGCTGCAGTGCTCGCAGGCGACAAGACGACCGGCATCCCATAGATCGGCGGTCACGACAGTGCCCGTGAACTGCAAGCAGTCCTCGAGAGCGTTCTCCAGCTGGCGCAATGTCGGCGCAGCGAAATGTCCCAGGGCCCGCAGGCGCTCCAGCTCCCCGTTGCCGCCGCGAACCGGGATGATCGACACGACCGCCGCCCCACGCTCGACCGCGTACTCGACGCTTCGCACCGTCCAGGCGACGGATTCCTGCTCGCGAACGTAGGGTGCGCCGAGGAGCACGAAGACTCGGAGATCGATCTCGTTGTCAGAAAGAAAGCGCGCCGCGGAATCGAATTTCTCGAGATCGAGACGCTTATTGAGCTGCGTGGCCGCAACGGGATGAATCGTCTCGAGTCCGACGGCGACTTCGAGCCGCCCGCGGATCTGCCTGGCAAATGAGACTGTTCTTGGGCCGATGGTGCTCGCGTGGGACTCGACGGTGACGGAGGAAAACGCCCCTGCCATCCTCGCAATGTCCGGCAGATCCCCAGGCGGGACAGCTCGCGCGTCGAAGAAATTGCTGGCGTTATAAAGCTTGAGCCGGTCCGGCTGCGGATCCTGAATTGTCTTGAGAACGGTCTCGATCTGCCGAGTCAGCGCGCCGGCCCGGGTTGGCCCATCGAGTGTCCATCGCCAGAGATCGCAGAATGAGCACGTGAACGGGCACTCAGCGCCAGTGAGAAAGACAGTCATCGCCCGCTCGACCTTACCGTCGGGCCGACGCTCGTCCTCCATCAACGAGCCGAGCGCGGAGAAAGGATCAACATGCTCTTTGGGCGGGCGGAGATCGCGGATCCGCCGGTCGGCCGCCGACGCGATCACACGACGGCGGCGGCGGCGTGCAGCGTCTCGAAGTGGTTTCTGTAGCGCGCCTCATCTCGCGGGAACAGTCGAGCGACTTGATCAGCGGACACCGATCCGTGCTGGAATCGGCGCTTCGGAAAGATGGGCATCTCGAGTCCGAGCACCGAGCGGACTCCGCGTGCGACGATCTCCCCCTTCAGCGCGTACAGTCGCTCGTGCGATCCTTCCGTCAGCGCTGCAAATGGAACCGCCTCGGCGACGGCAATCACAGATGGACGAGCGTAGGGGCTGAAACCCTCGAATCCATACGCGCGGGCGCATGCGTAAGTCCGGACGCAGCCGCGGCTGTAACCCCCCGAGTACGTGAGCGAGTGCTTGATCGAGTCGACGCCCCACCCTTCCTGATAAAGCATGCGATTGTTGACGACGCTCCGGATCGTGAGCTCGCTGTTTTCCTCGATCGGATAGTCCTTGAGGTTCTCGTCTCCGCCGTCGCCGTCCACGAGCAGACGCCATTCCGGATAGCGCTCGCGAATTCCCGCCAGCAGGCCGAGGTTAACGGCGGCGCATTCCACGTCGAGCGGCTTGTAGTCTTCTATCACGCTCACGGCGTGCAGAGGATCGAGCGCGCTCGAGGAGACGTCGATCACTTCGCCGAGCATCTCGAGGTTGGTGCGAGCGAGAAAATCGCGCGCCTGGCGGGCGTCGTCCCCTTCACTATCCACCGAGAGCGTGAACGCCTTGAGCCGGGCGGGAGATTGTCCCTCGTTCAGAAGCAGCTTGTACAGGCAGAGGAGAATCGCTCCGCTGTCTATGCCTCCGGAAAACGGAACGCCGACGGGCGCCCCGCGGTCCTGCGCGGCGAGCCACCGGCGCAGCTCACTGTACACGGCTTCGACATAGTGGCGGCCGATCACATCCAGATCTCCAGAGAGCGCGCCGCGCGGCGGGTCGAAGAAGCGCTGGTGCACAGGATTTGGATCCGGGCATCCGACGAGGCGAAGCGTGGTGACATGATGGGCCGGCACCATGCGCGTGTAGCTCGGATGGAACTGGGCTGACCAGCCACGTCGAGCCAGCTCTGCGGCGATCTCGTCGATCCGCTCCGCCACGATCAGCGCCGGACCATCAACTGACTTCGCCAGAAAGTATCGCATTGGGCGATCGAGGCTTCGCGCGAGGACGACGCGCTCCGCGTCCTGAGCCACGAGCGCGAATGAGCCGTCAAGTTTGAGCACGCCCGCGACATCGCCCGCGATCAGGCGGCGCCGGGCTTCTGCTTCCGAAACTGACCAGAGTCGCTGTGAATCGGGTGAAATGAGGTTGACGACGCGCGAGATTGGCTGCGTATTGCTCATGTGAAAAAAATACGTCGCGTGCACCCGACCCGCTATCGTGCCGGACTCGCCGGCGGATGGCACCAAAGAGCTCGTTGCACTGGGGTGTGACGCGTTCCAGATTCCCGCCACCCTCAACGAAGGTGATTATTGCCCGGCCTCACTCCGCGCTTGCGTCTCATCTGCATCGTGATCTCCGTGCTGTCGCTCGCAGGCTGCTCCAGAAAGAGTGATCACGAGGTGTTCAAACTTCTGAGCCCGAGCCAGACGGGGGTCGCGTTCGCAAACACGATCACTACGAACGACTCTATCAACGTTCAAACCGACGTCTATGTGTACAATGGCGCGGGAGTGGCCGTGGGTGACGTCGACAACGACGGACTGCCGGACATCTTCTTTTCCGGCAACATGGTCTCGAGCCGCTTGTATCTGAACAAGGGCAAGATGCGCTTCGAGGACATCACGGATCGATCCCACGTCGCGACGAAGAGCTGGGCCACCGGCGCGACGATGGTGGACATCAATGGCGACGGTTACCTGGACATATACGTCTCGGTTTCAGGGCCGCAGTGGTCCAAAGGGACGCAGCGCGCAAATCTCCTGTTCGTCAACAATGGCAATCGGACTTTCACGGAAGCTGCTGCCAAATACGGGATCGCCGACACCAGCTTCACTACCCACGCCGTTTTCCTCGATTACGACCGGGACGGCTGCCTCGATCTCTTCCTGCTCAACAATTCGCCGGCGGATTTCTCGCGGGGCGTGATGAGCCATCCGACTGGTATGCGCGGGAACACGCCGGGGAGTTACAACGAGCTCTATCGGAACGACTGCCCAGGCGGGAAGCCAGGCAGCTTCACCAACGTCTCCGCAAAAGCCGGGATTCTTCGTGACGCGGGTTACGGGCTTGGCGTCGTCGTCGCGGACCTCAACGGAGATGGCTGGCCGGACATCTATGTCTCCAACGACGGTACGCCCAACGATGTCGTGTACGTCAACAACAGGGACGGCACGTTTACCAACAAGGCCGGGAAATGGCTGAAGCACGCGAGCCAGGCGGGGATGGGTGTGGACATCGCCGATTTCAACAACGACGGCCGTCCCGACATTCTGCAGGTGGACATGATGCCCCGCGATCTCGAACGCCGCAAACGGACGAGCGGATACAACTCCTACGCCGGCATGCTCGACACGCGCAGCCGCGGATTTCGCGACGATTACTCGCAGAACTCTCTGCAGTTGAGCAATGGAGTAACGAAGGATGGCGACGTCGTCTTCAGCGAGATTTCCAGACTCGCCGGCGTATCGCACACGGATTGGAGCTGGAGCGCTCTGTTCGCCGACTTCGACAACGATGGCTACAAGGACGTCTTCATCGGCAACGGTTATCCGAAAGCCGTGAACGATCTTGACTACATGACAGCCCTGTCTGCCGCAAACCAGAGGGGAGATACACGGCGTGCGCGCCAACTTCTGAAAGATCTGCCAAGCTACAGCGTGTCGAATTACGTTTTCCGGAACAGCGGAGACCTGACGTTCGTCGACAAGACTAAACAGTGGGGCATGGATCAGCCGAGCTATTCGTACGGTGCGGCGTACGCCGACCTGGATAACGACGGACGGCTCGACCTCGTAGTGAACAACATCGACGCGCCGGCATTCATCTACCACAACGTCACGCCCGTCGACGACACGCATCACTATCTCGATGTCACTCTAGTGGGAGAATCACCGCGTAAACTGACCGCCGGGATTGGGGCTCAGCTGGTGCTCACGGCCGGTGGGAAAAAACAATACGTCTACTACACGCCGTACCGAGGGTTCATGTCCACGATGGAATCGATGGCGCACTTTGGAGTCGGTAGCGCGCCTCGGGTGGACAGCCTCGAGGTCGAATGGCCAGACGGACGGTATCAGTTGCTGACGAATCTGGGCGTCGACCAGCGTCTCGTAGTGACGCAGACTGACGCCGTGGGACGAAAGCAGGCGGATCATCACTCATTGAGCGATCAGTCGCCCGCGAATCAATGGTTCGAGCCGGTGGATACTCGCGGGCTCAACTACAAGAAACCGCCGGCACCGCGGGTCGATTTCAATGTTCAGCCGCTTCTTCCCTACCTGCTTTCGAATCACGGGCCGCCGATCGCGGTCGGAGATGTCAACGGCGACGGGCTGGACGACGTCTTCATCGGCGGTTATCCAGGCGTGGCAGGCAGGTTGTTCATCCAGCAAAAGAACGGCAGCTTCGTCGAGTCCAGCCAGGGACAGCCGTGGGACGCTGACAAAGCGTTCGAGGATTGGGACGCCACTTTCTTCGACGCCAACGGCGACGGGCGGTTGGACCTGTATGTAGCGAGCGGCGGATATCAGCTGGCGCCAACTTCGGCACTGCTGCAGGACCGTCTCTACATCAACAAGGGAGGCGGCAAGTTTGCGAGGGACCCACAAGCTCTCCCGGTGATGCTCGCAAGCAAGTCAGTGGTCCGGGTAGGAGACTTCAATGGCGATGGCCGGCCGGATCTGTTCGTTGG
>JBDTND010000150.1:0-5277 GCA_039933915.1 Gemmatimonadales bacterium
GCGAACGCCGTTTTCCACGCCACCGGCCGGCGCGTCCGGGACCTACCGATCTCCCTGGACAAGCTACTCTGACCACGCACGGCGCCGCTGTCGTGACATCGCCGCCATCGTGAAGTCACTGCGCTGAAAGTGAGGGCGCGCAATCGCCCCGCGAGTCGCAATCTTCAAGCAAGGCCTTCTCATTGAGCTCACGCCATCAGAGGGCGTGCCGCGAGGCCCGTCGAAGGAATGTACCCGAATAAAGCTCTACTCTCCCTCGAACGCAATCAGCGAAAAAACTTTGCGCCCGGAAGCCTCGAGCCGCCTTGTCCCACCGAGATCTGGAAGATCGATGACGAAGCACAGCTCGACGATTTCGCCGCCGACCTGCTCCACGAGATTTGCGGCCGCCGAGGCCGTCCCGCCCGTCGCGATCAGATCGTCGACGATCAGGACTCGGTTTCCCTTGAGAACCGCGTCGCTGTGCATCTCGACGCGGTCAGTCCCATACTCGAGGACGTAATCGCACCCAACCGTATTCCACGGAAGCTTCCCCTTTTTTCGGATGGGGACAAAGCCCGCGTGGAGATGATGAGCGATCGCTCCTCCGAGTATGAATCCACGGGCTTCTATCCCGACGACTTTGTCTATTCGCGCATCCGCGTAACGCGAGGTGAGTCGGTCGATCGTCTCTCGAAATCCGTCTGGATCGCCAAGGAGCGTTGTGATGTCCCGAAATGTGACCAGCGGAACCGGATATCCCGGTATGCTGCGGATCAGCGCCTTCAGATCGGTCAGAGGACTCTCCCGGCGACAGCCTCGAGCCGCCGAACCAATTCCGGATCGCGCGCAGCCGGCGCGGTCATCAGTGCACCCTCGAGCGCACGATCGCAGCCGCATGGGCAAAAATCCGGGTGTGTGCGCACACGGGGTACGACAAGCCTGGCCATCTCGCGAGCGGATTTCACATTTCCGGCCATCGTCGTCATTACCCGTTTGACGTTGACGTGCTCCTGATCAGTCTTCCAGCAGTCCCAATCGGTCACCATTGCAACCGTCGCGTAGCAGAGCTCGGCTTCCCGTGCCAGCCTCGCTTCCGGCATGTTCGTCATGCCGATCACGTCGCACGAATCTCTGCGGTACATCTCCGACTCGGCGCGTGTTGAGAACTGCGGACCCTCTATCACCACATAGGTCCCCCCGCGAATGCACCTCACGCCCGCCTGCAACGCACTTTTTTCGAGGGCATCTCCGAGCCGGGCACAGACGGGCGATGCCATCGGAACATGCGCCACCAACCCCGCACCGAAGAAACTGCGCGCCCGGCTAACCGTGCGGTCGACAAATTGATCGACGATCACGAACGTCCCCGGATCCAGATCCTCCCGCAGGGAGCCGACGGCAGAAAGGGCAATGACGTCCGTCACTCCGGCACGCTTAAGCGCATCGATATTGGCGCGATAGTTCACCTCCGTTGGCGGAATCTTGTGACCGCGCCCGTGACGGGGAAGGAACACCAGCGGAATGCCATCGAGCTCACCTTTGAGAAGAGAGTCGGACGGAGTGCCGAATGAAGACTTCGCTTCCGCCCATCGCGCGTTCTGCAGCCAGTCGATGTCGTACAGGCCGCTGCCACCGATGAACCCAATGCACGCCGGACGCGACGACATTCTATTTCGGTGTCGCCAGAGTTTCATTCGGAACGCAATATCCCGGACGGAGGCGCATCGATACTCCCGTATTCGGCAATGGCTACTCCGCCACGTCGAGCCGATCCCAATGATAACGCTCAGTGGCCTGCCGAGCGTCTTCGAGCAGGACGGCGGTTTTCGGCGCGCGCTCCGGCCAGATCGCCAGCTCTTGAGCGAGCCGGGCGAGATTGGCGGGCACATCCACATCGTAGTGCACTTCGGTCACGAACGACGACAGGCCGAGCCGCCGCGTCTGGGAGCTAATGGCGTCCAGAGCGGAGGTGGTTCCCATCGCCCGTGGATCGAACAGCCCGGCATGCGTCTGCGTCGCGCCGATCAGGAAATATCCGCCATCCTCGCAAGGTCCGAGCACCACGTCGTGATCCGCGAGCGCGGAAAAGGCAGACTCGAGCACGCTGGGCGCGAGATGCGGGCTGTCGCCGTTGAAGGCGATGACGCGTCGCGGCGGTTCGCAAAGGATATCGAACGCTGAGGCCAGACCATCGGCGAGACCATTACCGCGCTGGGGTACGACGCGAAGGTCGGAAGGCAGCCAGGCGCTGATATCGTCGGCGTCATCGGGCGGACAAACGATCGCGATGCTGGCGCCGACCGCGCGGCCGAGAGCGATGGTATCCTCGATGAGCGCCCGGTACAATTGGACGACCAGTGCCGGGGGCAACACCGAGGCAAGTCGTGTCTTGACGTGACCGGGGCGCGGCGCCTTGGCCATGATCGCCAGGATGCGCTCTTCATTGCCGGACTTGCCTTCGCTCCGCGATGAGTTCAATTCGATCATCGCTCTGCCCCTGCCGAACTCGGCGATCGGGCGCCTGCAGGATTTCCGATATTCAGCATTCAGTGACACACACACCAATTTCCGCGCACCTCGAGCTGGACACCGGTGATCGTACTTTCGGATCGGGTTTGCTGCTCGATCTGGTGGCAGCGCTCCGGCAAACGTCGCCCGGCGATCTGATCGCGATCACGAGCCGCGCCACGGCGGCTATCGACTCCGATCTCGACGTATGGTCTCGATTCACGGGACACTCGATCATCGCGCACACGACGGATGGCGACGGCACGCGCTGGGTGATTCGTCACGGGCGCGCGACTCTTGGTGATGGAGACGCGCGACCTCTCGGCGAGCGCTTGTGGGTGTACGTCAACTTTCATTGCAATCTGCATTGCGACTATTGCTGTGTGCGGTCCTCGCCCGCCGCACGACGGCGAGAGCTCGGCATCGACCGTGCTCGACGCATCGCGCGCGAGGCACCGGCGCTCGGCGTGCGCGAGCTCTTCGTGACGGGTGGCGAGCCGTTCCTGCTGAACGACATCGACGACATCGTCAACGCCTTGGCCGACGCGGCGCCGGTCACGCTGCTCACCAACGGCATGCTGTTCCAGGGGCCGCGACTGGCCTCGCTCACACGTCTGCCGCGCGACCGCGTGACGTTGCAGATCAGTCTCGACAGTCCGGATTCCGCCCTGCACGACGCGCATCGTGGCGCCGGCGCATGGCGGCGTGCGCTGGAAGGCATCGATCTCGCGCGGGCAATGGGCTTCCGCGTTCGTCTCGCGGCAACAGTGGCGACCGACGCGGACGAGGAGCGTTTCAGGACGTTTCTCGATGCCAGACAAGTGGCGCCAGAGGATCGCGTCATTCGGCGTGTCGCCATGCGAGGCGTCGCGGAGAGCGGCATTGCGCTGTCGCGCGCCGACCTGGTGCCGGAGATCACGATCACCGCCGACGGCGTGTACTGGCATCCGGTCGGCGCCGACGACGACGACATGCTCGTGACGCGTGATGTCTTTCCGCTCACCGACGCGTTCGAGGCCGTACGGGTGCACCTCGCGCGCGAGCGCGCCCACGGCGATCGCCTCGCCTCGGTGTTCAACTGCGCCTAGTGCGCCTGAACGGCCGGTTGGCGGAAGAACCCCTGCGCGTGGCACGCCGCCTCGAGTGAGCCGTAGCCGTTGACGTCCGCGGTAATCCAGCGTCGCAATCCCTCCGCCTCCAGAGTCGGACGGTGCACCGGATTATCGATGCTCATCCGTAGAAGCGCGTCGGTGAATCGCCTCTCGAGGTCTTCCTCGAGACCAACCCGCGCGGTGAACATGCAATGGGAATAAGGAGGCGACGACCAAACGACGGAGAGCGCACCGGAAGGGACGAGCTGCTGATCCTGCACGCCCGACCAGAACGGGCTGCCGACCGCGCCTGCGTCCGCCCGTCCGTCAAGCACGGCACGCAGCACTTCGACCTCGCTCGTGCCGGTGTCGCCGTGCTTCCCGACATCGGTATCGATCCGCAACGATCGGTAGTCGCGCCCTTCCACGAGATTGTGTCCGGCAAGGAAGTGGACCGGCAAGATGGCGGCGTGACCACTATCGCGACTTCCCAACGCCAGGGTGCGTCCGCGCAGGTCGTCGATTGACGCCACCGCGCCGCCGGACCGCGCGATGATCAGCGTCGTCCAGCCAAGGTCGGTGTCGCGCATAGCCAGAGGCCGGCACGCATTCACGCTCCATTCGCGGGCCTGCAGGAACGCAAGATTGGTGTTCCATGCGATGTCGATCCGTGGAACCGGGTCGCCGCCGGTGGCGAGCAGCGCCTGCACCTGCGCTTCGTAGCTCTGAAAGAGCACGACTTCGACGTCGAGCTCCGCCTCGTCGCGAAAATACCGGCGCATGCCTTCCCAGATGGGAACGACTTTCGGGTCGTACGCCACGGCTCCGAGCCAGATAGTTCGAGGGGACACGCTTTGCTCCTCACATGTGTTTGGCAGGGCAGGACGCCCTGTGATTGCCGCCTAAAACAGCGGGAGGCCAAGCAGCGCCTTGCCGATGAATTCGCGCAGGACGTCGTTGGTCGGCGCCATCACAGCGCCCGCCTGAGCGTCGCGGAAAAATCGCTCGATACCGGTGTGTCGCGAGAACGCCGCGCCCCCGCACGCGCGCATGGCCTGCGACGTCACCGCGATCGCGGTCTCGCCGGCCGCTGCCTTCACCTCGAGTACACGCAGCATCGTCAGGTCCCCGGGGCGCTCCAGGTGACCAATCGCGTCGTCGATGCGCGCCTGAAGACCATCGGTCTCGATCTGCATCGTGGCGAGTTGGGCGCGCAGGGTAGGGAGCGCTTCGCCGAGCGAGGCCGACCCCAGGTGTTCGAATTTCGCGGTGCCGAGGTGCCCGATCGTCGCCGCGACGACGGCGCGGCAGAGCCCGAGCGACACGGCTGCCTGTCCGAGATTGAACGGTGGAAGGACGACGTCGAGCATCGCCTGGAAGCCGCCGCCGTCTTCCGTGAGACGCATCTCTGGCGGCACTACACAGCCGTCGAGGAGCATCGGCGAGGATGCATTGCCGCGCAGTCCGAGTCCGTCCCATGCGCCCGACACCGTCAACCCGTCACATCCGGCCAGCACGAGATAGAGCGTGGAATCGGTCACGCCGGTGCCCGTCGGTGACAGGGCCGAGGTGACGTAGCTCTGGGCATGACCGGCGCTCGTCACGAACGACTTGCGCGCAGCTAGTCGTACACCGCTGCCGTTCAGACTCTCGGCGCGGGATACCGGTGCCCAGAAGTGGCTGCGCGATCCCGCCT
>JBDTND010000151.1:0-5250 GCA_039933915.1 Gemmatimonadales bacterium
CCGCCGCGCGATGGCGGAATGCCGCCCACGCGCCGCGATAGAACTGAGCGCCGCAGTACAGCACGACGGGCGTCGTGAGCGCCAGTTGGAGCCACACCGTCCATGGCCCCGCGAGCCACGAGATCCGTCCGTGCGACATGGCGATCAAGAGCACCGGCGCCGACAGCACCGCCGCGATCCAGAATTTCCGGCGGAGGTCTTCGTACTCCATGCGCCGCGCTGTCGCCTCAGAATCCTCCGCCGAAGGTGTGCCGCCCCCGTCCGGCATCTCGCGCACGCGATATCCGAAGCCCTCGATCTCTCGGCCGATTGTGCGAATGTCGGTGGCGAGCGGGACGTACTCCACGCGGACCTGCATAGTCGCAAGGTTGAAGCTCGCGCTCACGATTCCAGGCACCCGATTGAGCCGCTGTTCGAGCGGGGCGGCCGACCCAGACGGGCGCGCCGAGTCGTCGACAATGAAATCCGCCCGGGCCGTCTCACCGCTCCCGTAGCCGACATCCTTGACGCGGGCGATGAGCTGGCGCGCCCCGGTAATGGCGGGATCGTACTCGACCGTGGCTCGCGCGGTGGCCAGGTTTACCACCGCCTTGCGTACGCCTGTCGCATTGGCGAGCGAGCGCTCGATCCGGTTCGCGCACGCGGCGCAGGTCATCCCCGTGATGGGGAGGTCGATCCGCTCGGCAGCGCCATCGGGCGTGCTGTGATCGTGGCGCGCTTCGTTGAGAGGCGCGCGTTCGACGACGTCGGTATCCGCGCGTCCGTCGCCGCGTTCACCCCGGGTGCTCGGAGGCTGCGTCATGTCGTTCTCAGTGCGCGCATCAGCGGGCGGCCGTGTACATGATGTCCACCAGCTCGTCGTACATCGCGTCGGCCGAATGCTGGTCCTTCTTGATTGCGGTCGTCGCGCAGTGCTTGAGGTGGTTGCGCATCAGCGCCCGGCCGACACTGCGCAGCGCTTCGTGCACCGAGGAGATCTGAGTCATGATGTCGGCGCAGTAGCGGTCTTCCGTTACCATCTTTTGAAGGCCGCGCACCTGTCCTTCGATGCGATGTAGCCGCACAAGATTGCGCCGCTTGATATCGGCATCAACGCCAAGCGCTGGGCGACCTTTCTTTGCCGGCGGTCGCGGGCTCATGAGTGTCGCGACTCGGCGCGAGCGGTGTAACCGGCGTCCGCGATCGCGGTGACCACGGCATCGCGGCCGGTCTTCGTCGCATCATAACGCAGATCGGCGCTGCCGACCGACACGGCGTCCACCGACACGCCGTCTAACTGATCGAGCGCCGTTCTCACCGCGCTAACGCAGTGATTGCAGCTCATCCCGTCGATCTGCAGGTGCATGGTGTCCATTGGCTTTTTCTCCGTGCCTCGCCGCGAGTGCACGGTAGGCGAGTTATAGGGTATGGGGGTATAATACATACCCCTACCCCGTATGTCAACCGGCTTTGCCGGCAATGCAGCGCACGTCTTCGCGAGGGCAGCGAGAACCCAAAGAGGATAGTAGCCGTCGCATTTTCGCCCACACTGCTCCGAGCGAATCGTCAGCCAGATGACCCCGGCGCCTGCTCCCCATCTCGCACCGTCGTGTCGAAGACGCGAAGCCGTTGTGGGCCGGCCGTTGAGAGAATTGGTGAGGTCACGGCTCGCCGTCCGCCTGTGGAACTGGCGTGTTGTCGGCCTGTGGTCGCGCGGATCTCTCGGCCGCGCCATCGGTCTCGCCGACGTTGGGGCCACGCGAGCTCTGACTGCCAGGACTAGGCGTTTGACGGTTGGGCGTGTACGACCTTTCGTTTGGAGCGGGCATTGTCGGCAAGGGTGTGGGTTGGGTCGACGCTCGCATTGTTGCGAGTTGGTCAGGCCGCTCCTTACTGTGCGCGAAGGTCGAAAAAAAAAGCCCCTTCCACAGTGGTGGGAGGGGCCGTTTGATGTGACGCGTGAAACGCTAGCCGGTTCCTCCCAAGCCAAGAAGCCCGCGGCTAATAAGGCCGAGGGCATTGCTAAGAAGGACGAGTCCGGTGCGGTTCACGATTCTAAGATATGCGAATCGGGGGATGAATCAAGATGAGGGGCTCCGCTGAGGCCACCGGGCATCGGAACCATGCGAATATTATGTTTCCGACGACGCACCGGCGTGTATCACCCGCTCGCATATGGCTACCAACGTTTAGCATTCAACTAATGCGACCCGCGATTTCAAAGATTCGCCTTCCCCGTTACCTGCCCCTCCCTTCCCGCATCGTCGCGATCATCGAGGACCTCCGGCGTCAGGAGACCCACCTCGCGCTCGTCCTCAGCCTGCTGATCGGAGCCCTGGTCGGGCTCGTGGTCGTCGCATTCATCCTGCTCACTGGTCGTCTTGCAGCGCACATGTATCCTCCCGGCAGTGCGGGGTGGCGTCGCATTCTGGTCCCGACTCTGGGCGCGGTCGTAACCGGGTGGCTGCTCTACCGCTACTTCCCGCTTGCCCGCGGAAGCGGAATTCCCCAGACGCGCGCTGCCGTCTTCATCTACGACGGGCGTATTTCTCTCAAGTCGGTAGTTGGAAAATTTGTCTGCTGTTCCACTTCGCTCGCCAGCGGAATCGCGCTGGGACGCGAGGGGCCGTCGGTTTATATAGGCTCCGGTCTCGCCTCCGTGGTGGCCCGACGGCTCCGGCTGAGCAAAGAGCAAGTGAAGTGGATCGTCCCCGTCGGCGGAGCGGCCGCGCTCTCGGCGGCGTTCAATACTCCCATCGCGGCGGTGCTGTTCACTCTCGAAGAGATCATGGGCGACCTGCACGCACCAGTGCTCGGCTCGGTCGTGCTCGCCGCCGCGACTTCGTGGATGGTGCTGCATCTGGTGCTCGGCGACAATCCGCTGTTTCACGTCGGGGCGTACAACCTTGTAAGCCCAGGCGAGCTTGGCGTCTATGCCGTTCTTGGGGTTGTCGGAGGACTTGCGTCGGTCGGGTTCGTGAGGCTTCTCCTGTGGCTACGGCTTTGGTTCGCGCGCCTGCCCGCGTCGTCGCGCTGGATTCAGCCTGTCGCCGGCGGCCTCACGGTTGGTCTGTTCGGTCTATTCGTACCGCAGGTGCTGGGTGTAGGGTACGATCAGGTCGAGAGAGTCCTGAACGGGGACGTTCTTCTCAAAGCAGTGGCCCTGCTCGCCGTGCTCAAGATCATCGCCACCGCGGTCGCCTACGCGTCGGGCAATGCAGGGGGCATATTCGGCCCCAGTCTATTCATTGGGGCAATGGTCGGCGCGGCGGTGGGCTCGGTCGCGCACATGATCTTTCCCGCGTCAACTGCCGGACCGGGTGCCTATGCACTCGTGGGAATGGGCGTCGCTTTTGCCGGAATCGTGCGGACTCCCCTCACGTCAGTGATCATGATATTCGAGCTGACGCGAGACTACACGATCATCGTTCCGCTGATGATCTCGAACCTGATCGCGTTCTTTATCTCGCAGAAGCTGCAACACGAGCCGATTTACGAAGCCCTCGCGCGCCAGGACGGGCTACACCTGCCGACTCGCGCGCTCCAATCGCCGAGCGGGATGTGGGTCACGACCGCAATGCGAAGAGCGCCAATTGCGTTTACGCCCGAGACGAAAGTTAGCGAGGCTCTCATCCTCATTGACGGCAGCGACCTCGAATCGTGGCCCGTCGCCGACGCGGAAGGTCTTATCGGGATGGTGCGCCTGAGCGAAATCATTGGAGCGGCGACGGCGTCGAACCAGTCCGAGACAATCGCCACGGTAATGGAGAGAGCGGGCGAATCAGGCGGGATCAAAGCGGTCGAATTCCCGCACGTGCACAGTGACCAGCCATTGGGCGTGGCGCTCGCGCGAATGGGGCCAAGCGGACACAGCGTGCTGCCGGTCGTGAGTCGAGCGAACGCCCGGTTGCTGGTGGGCGTCCTGACGCTGGCCGATGTCCTGAGAGCGTACGGCGTCGATGCGGCCGGCAAGACACCGCCGGCAGGCATTCGCCCGTCGATGACCGATCCCACCGCGGAACCCGCTTCCCCGCCCCCGGCCGCGACCGCGTCCGAATTCATCACGACCTTTGCCACGGTCATCGCGGCGATCGGTGTTCTGCTCGTGTTCGACACAGTAATCGCAAAAGTGGACAGGAACGCAACCGAGTCCCGCGCAACGAGTGAATTTCAGGCGGGCGAGAGGCTGAGCGCGATCGGCAGCTTCCGCGAAGCCGCCGATCATCTGGACGTCGCCGTTTCTCTTGACCGCGAGAACCCCTCTTACAGAGTTGCGCTGGCTGAGGCGACCCTGGGTCGAGGCCGCCCCGAAGCCGCCGAGCAACGGCTGATACCTGTATTGCAGCACACGCCGACGGACGGCGCCGCCAATTTGGCGATGGCGCGCGTAAAGGCGAAGCAAGGCCGAACCGAAGACGCGAAATCATATTATCACCGCGCCGCCATTTACGGGTTGTGGCCAGCCGACACTGAAAACAATCGCAGGATAGCGCGGTTCGAGCTGATCGACTTGCTTGCACGGACAGGTGCGAAGCAGGAGCTGCTTGGCGAGCTTCTCGCGATTCAGGACAAGCCCACAAACGATCCGGCGTTGCTCAAGAGAATGGCCCACCTTTTTGCCATCGCCGGCTCGCCGGCTCGAGCGACGACGATTTATCGCGATGTACTGCGACACAATTCGCGTGATGTCGAGGCGTATCTCGGATTGGCCGACGCGGCAATCCAGCTGGGAAACTATCCCACCGCGCGCGCCGATCTCCTAACCGCAAAGCGACTTTCACCCGGCGATACTTCAATTCGGGCGAGGATGGAGCTCGCAGACTCTGTGATCGCGCTCGATCCAACCCAACGAGGTCTGGGGCTCGACGAGCAATACCGTCGCAGCAGGAATCTGGTTCAGCTGACGGTAGCCTCGGTGGAGAAATGTCTTGGGCCTGAAGCGTCCCAGAGTGCTCTGCTCCGGGATTCAGGTTCGAGAGAGCCGGCTGCGGCTTCCCGAACTATTTCGCGCAGCCAGGCGGTTGACGAGAATCTCTCGCTGGCCGCCGCGCTATGGCAGATGCGCCGCGAGCGATGCCCGGCTGACGTTCCGAAGGAAAGCGCGCCGCTGTCATTAGTCCAGGATAGAATCGCCCAATAGCAGGCGGGCTGATCGGATCCCGGATGGTGAACAAGATCGACCGGTCGCTTGTGTCATCACCTGCCGAGCACCGCCTTCGCGGTGGCGACGACATGCTCGACCGTGAATCCATAGTGCTCCATCACCACGGG
>JBDTND010000152.1:0-5131 GCA_039933915.1 Gemmatimonadales bacterium
AGTCTCCCTCACAACGTCGGCAATTCGCTGCGCTGCGCCAGCTGCCACCTCGACGCAGGCCTGCGACGCGACGCCATGCCATGGATTGGCAGCTACGCGCGATTTCCGCAGTACCGCGCACGAAGCGGCAAGGTCGATCTCATCGAGGACAGGATCAACGACTGCCTCCAGCGCAGCATGAACGGCCGCAGGCTGGATCCGGCCGGTCGTGACATGCGGGACATCGTCGCTTATTTCGGGTTCCTTTCCACCGGCATTCCAGTCGGCGCCGAGATGGAGGGACAGGGGTTCCCACGCCTTCAGCCATTGAAGGGGGATCCCACTCGAGGCGCGACTGTCTTCACGTCTGCCTGCGCGCGGTGTCATGGTCCGAGTGGCCAGGGGACGGCCCTCGCTCCGCCTTTGTGGGGGCCGCGCTCCTACAACGTCGGAGCGGGCATGGCTAGAATTAACACGGCCGCATCATTCATTCATGGTCTCATGCCGATCGATCGGACCCAGCACCTCACTCCACAGCAGGCGTTCGACGTCGCGTCCTACATCAACACCCGTCCCCGTCCGGATTTCCCACCCAAGGTGCGCGACTGGCCGCGCGGAGGAAAACCGGAGGACGCTGACTACCACATCCTACCAACCACCCGTAAGGAGAAAACACAATGAGCGACGCATCATTTCCCAAACGCAGAGAATTTCTTGGCCGGCTCGCGACAGGTGCGGTAGCCCTGGGACTCAGTGGAACGATTCCGCGTGTCCTTGCGGCCGAACCCGCGGTACGGAATGACATCCAGCCGAGCGACAAATGGCTGAAAGCACTCAAGGGCAAGCATCGTCAGTTCTTCGACATGCCGAGCCACCAGAACGGAATGGGACTGCTGCACGTCCGCAATTACCTGAACACGATGCGCGACACCTACAAAGCGACGCATCCAGACGTAACAGCGGTAGCAGGCCTCTATGGAATGTCGACAATGCTCGGATTCAACGACGCGATGTGGCAGAAATACCCGATCGGGAGCACGATCAAGGTGATGGATAGCTCCAACGCCCCCGCGACAGCAAACGTGTTTTACAAGGCTCCGGCTGGAGCCGCGAGTCTGGCCGTAATGGGCGCGCCGATTCCCATCCCTGCGGATTCATCGATCGCTTCACTGCAGGACCGCGGCGCGGTTTTCATCCTTTGCAACAACGCATTCAACGTCTGGATGGGCCTGCTGGGCGGCGGCGGCGAAAAGTCCGCAGCGCTCCGGAAGGAGTTCGAGGCGAACATGCTTCCAGGCGTTTATCTCGTGCCTGCAATGGTTGTGGCCGTCAATCAGGCCCAAACGCACGGCTGTAGCTATATGTATCTCTGACTTTCCCGGACGCCCGTGACCTTTTCATAAACCGAAGGGAAACCGGAAGCTTCGCATTACGACATCGCTGTTAACATCGCAATCGATGGCGCGTCTCTCTTGCATGACGGTGTGCGCACTGAGGCCACCGAAACTCAGAGATGAAGGAGAGACAAAGATGTCTAATGCGAAGCTGGCGGCGCTCGCAGCCGCCCTGATCATGGCAGTTGGCTCGAGTGCATCGGCGCAATCCTCGCAGCTCGCGGTCAAGGCGCCGGCGGGTCTGACCAAATCAAGACTCGCTGCCTGGTGCAAGACGCATCCAAACGCGAGAGCGGACTGCAGAGAAGTTCGTGCTGACAGGCGTGAAGTCCGCGCCGACCGAAAAGAGATTCGGGCTGACCGGAGGGAAGTGAGAAAGGACATCAAGGCTGGCGACAGGAAGGAAGCCAGACAGGATGCAAAAGAGGTCAGGTCCGATCGGAAGGAGCTGCGTCAGGACAATAAGGACACGCGGAAAGACGTGCGCGATATTCGCAAAGACGCTCGCGATACGCGCAAAGTCGCACCCCCCACTCCCAAAGTCGCAGCCGCCATTACCAAAGTCGAACACAAGTAATTCGACCAGGACAAACAAAAAGCCCACCCCCCGGGATGAACCGGCGGTGGGCTTTTTTTCCGCAGGTGTTATCGAGCGGGAGCCAGCGCCGGCGGAGCAGGAGCCTTCAAATGGCGGGCGAGGTATTCGAGCGTCGCCAATCTGATGAGGCGAGCGCTCTGTGCGTTGTACGCGGCTCCATGACGACCCGGCGGATAAATCCGCACCTCCGCATCACGTCCGGCATTTGTAAGCGCCGTCAATAGCTGCATCGTGTTCTGCGGGTGGACGTTGTCATCCATCATCGAGTGAATGACGAGCAGATTTCCGCGCATCCTGGGCGCCTGCTCTATCGGTGCGCTCTCGACGTAGCCCTTCAGATTGTCGCCGAGCAGACTCATGTAACGCTCGGTGTAGATGGTGTCGTACAGCCTCCAATCGCCGACCGCGGAGTTTGCGACACCGACGGGAAACAGCTCCGGGTACATCTCCATCGTGTACACGGTACTGTAGCCGCCGTAGCTGGTGCCGATAATCGCTACGCGCTTCGGGTCGACGTAACTCTGTTTTGCGAGGTAGCGCGCCGCCTCAGCGAAGTCGAGCGCTTCGTATTTCCCGAGCTGTTTGTACACGACTTTCATGAACGCGCTGCCGTAGTTGTTGGTGCCCCTGTTGTTGAGGCCAACGATTATGTAACCCGACTGCGCCAGCCACTGCGTCCACCAGCTCGGGGAGAACTGGTTGTACACCTGTTGCGATCCCGGTCCGCCATAAATGTCGAAGATTACGGGATAACGCTTGTTCGGATCGAACGGGACCGGCTTCACGATGCTTCCATCTACGCGCGCGCCGTCCGACGTGGTGAACGTGAAGATCTCCGGCGCGGAGTAGGCGTGCGTCTCGAGCCACTTGCTGATCGAGGCGTTGTCCTCCAGCGTTCGCAGCTTCCGTCCAGGTGCTGCCCACAGCTCCACCTGAACAGGCTGCCGCAGCGACGAGTAACGGTCGAGAAAGTACGTGGCGGTCGGCGCCATGTTGATGCGGTGATTGCCCGCCGCGGTCGTGATGCGCCGCTGGCCGGTTCCATCGAAGCGGACAGAGTACAGCTGGCGCTCGAGCGGCGACACTTCTGTGGACGTGAAATAGATCGTCTGGTTTTTCGCGTCGCTGCCCTCGACACGCGTCACACTCCAGTTTCCGCGCGTCACCTGGTTGATCAGCTTGCCTGAATAATCGTAGCGATAGAGGTGCTGATATCCATCGCGGTCGGAGAGCCAGAAGAACTCGCGCGAATCCGCGGGGAACGTCATCATGTCGTCGACGCCCGCGTAGAAGTCATACACATCGAGCCATGTCTTCGATGTCTCGGACATCACCAGTCGCCGCCCGCCCGTCTTCACATCGAAGAAAAAGAGCTTCATCGTGTTCTGCGGCCGGTTGAGCGTGATGACGGCAAGGGTGTCCGGTCTGCTCGTCCAGTAAATGCGCGGGATGTAGAACTCGCCTTTTTCTCCCGTGTCGAGCCATGCGTTCTGGCCCGTCGATGCGTTTACGACGCCAATGCGAACCGTGGCGTTCGAGTCCCCGACCTGCGGAATGCGGAGCTTCTCCCATTCCTGATGGAACCCCGAGTAGTCGGAGATCTGTATCACCGGCTCGGCGGAATCGTTCAGCTGCCAGTAGGCGATGTAGCGGCTGTCCGGGGACCACTTCCACGCCTGAGCGAGACCGAACTCTTCTTCGTAGACCCAGTCGAAATGCCCATTGTAGACGTGTTCGGACGCATCCCGCGTCAGCCGGTTCTCCTGATGGTTGGAGAGCGTCGTTATGTACATGTCGCCGTCGCGCTCGAAGCCGAGCATCGAGCCGTTCGGTGAGAGCTCACCGGTTCTTGCGCCCTTGGTGGCTAGCTGCATGCTGCGGTCGGCGAGCGAATAGATGTAGAAATCGGAGATTCCGGACCGCCGGAAAATCGGCTGGAAATTCGACTGGAACACGAGGTGCTTCGAGTCTTGCGCCCACTGGAAGCCGTCGTAGCTGAACGGCTGGGTCGTTCCCGGGAACGTGAGACCGGTCGTGGTGAAGAGCACGGTGTCGCTGCCCGTGCCCGGATCGTAGATGCGAATGAGCGGAGTGCCGCGCGCGTCCCTCTCCGTGTAGGAGAACCGTTTCCCGCCTTCGATCCAGTTTACGCCGCGCGGTCCCTGACGGCCGTTGAGGATCGCGCTCGACTGCATCGCCTCGTCCAGGCTCGCGAATCGCTGCTTCTCCTGCGCGCCGGCGATGAATGGAAGACAAACTACGAGCGCGAAGAAGTAGAGTCCGGTGGGGGCGGTTTTTTTCATTGTCGATTCAGTCGGGTGGAAAGGGGTGCGCAATTTCAGCGGCGGGAGTCAACTGCGCTCAGGCGCTGCGCCTGTTGCGGGGATCAGCCTGCTGCTCCTCGCAGTTCTTGCACATGACGACGCCTCGAAACGTGCAGATGATGCAGATGAAGGTTCCACAGTTGCTGCAGGGATAGCCTTCGGAAGCGCGCTCCTCGTTGCTGCAGGACCGGCATATCATCGAATCGCGTTCGCGGAGCGTCTGAGGCATCTGTGCGATGGTGATGGCCGGGAGGGATTCCATTCGAATCGGTCCGAGTCCAAGTCCGAGTCCGTGAATCTACATTAGGGCGCACATTTGACAACGAGCTTTGCCGCCTGGAGCCACGTGGAGAGCTTGTCGGGTCCGGCTTCGTTCCAGCCAGGCGGCACCGGGGCGAGGCGCCGCTTCTCCCCGCCGTCGCTCTCGAAGCATAGCCACCCTTCCCTGTACTCGCTCGAGACGTTGACCGCGCGCTTGAAGCTCGCTTTGCGCCGGTCGGGCTTTCGCCGCCGGTCCGCAAACCCGGGTATCGGCTCCGTGCTTCCGGATGCCACGCGCCGGTCGATCTTGCGCCTTTCCGCAGCTGCGGGTGCGACCATCCAGCACTCCCAGCGCCTCCCAGTCGAATCGAGAAAGGTCCTGTAACTCAAAGGCGAGTCCTCCGCCGCTGATCTCGCGCCAAGGTCAGAGCCATTGAGGTTACTGTTTTGCAGGGCGGGTGCCAAACCCACCCAAATTGGTGTGCAGATTTTGAGTATTCCCGCGGAAACGTACGTATTAGCGACAGGGCGAAGTGAGGGGAAAACTACTCGCAGTCGGCCGTTAGTCCGCAGTC
>JBDTND010000153.1:0-5090 GCA_039933915.1 Gemmatimonadales bacterium
TTACGATTCTGCAAGACGCAGTCGATTGATTCTTTGGCGCCCGGAGTCTCCATCGTTATCGTCCGCGTTTCGCTATCACCGACCTTGCCCCAGTTGGTGTACTTGGTAGCCTGCGGAGAGACGGAAAAAAACCGGCCCGCGCGCGTCGGATCGTTCGTCAGCCAGGTGCCGACGATCGCTTCTCCATTGGGAGCAATAATGTCGGCGGACATGAAGTAGGCATTGACCTTCTTGTTGACCGAATCCATTGGTGTGCCTGACTCGACTGCCCAACCATTGGCGATCCTGAACGCCTTGTCGTTGAAACCGTTCGCTACAAGCGTCAAAAGCTCAGGAGGATAAGCGATGCAACGGGACACGGCGCTCGCGTCCTTCGATTTCCCGCATCCAATCACACCTGCGCCAATCAGGATGAGGAACGAACCACGTCCGACCTTCCACCGGGTCGCGCGTTGAGCGGGTATGTGCATGTCGATCTCCTTGGTCGTGGCTGGCTTAATGAGGTAAATCCTTACTCAGTAGTTGGGATTCCCCGCTTTCTCACTCAGCGGAACGATGAAGCACTTCGCTGCCCCGTAGGAATCGTTGAATAACGGGTATTTGCCGGTGGGGAACATGTCGTTGCCCGCCTTGGCGTAGCGACGCAGATCGCCCAGCCGCTGGCCCGTCAGATAAAAGTCGCGGGCGCGCTGCTCGGCGAGCTCGGCCATCAGGGCAGCACCGGTGAACGCGACTGCTCCCTGACCACCAACGGCACGACGGGCATTCACGAAGATCAGCGTCGCTGGCGTCGGACCGTCCGCTTCCGCAATGTCGTACTGCGCTTCCAGGCCGGTCGCAAACTTGATGTCGAAATTGACGTCGACTCTTGGCGCTGATCCGCTGGCAACCCAGCCGGTGTACATATACGGCGTGAGCGGTGTGTAAATCGAGCCGCCGGTGAGTCCAAGTTGAGTACTCGCTGGCTGCGGATCTCGCGGATCGTTGAGTCCCTGGAATTTTGCGAACATGCCAAGTGATGCACCTGCGGCATGGGTCAACGCATTGAGCGCGTTGTTCTCGCGAACGGTGTTTGAGGAATAGTACGCGAGCTTCTCATAGGTCGCGGGTACTTGCAACGCGTAAGTCCGTGCGAGGGCGAGGTCGCCAACTTTGAGCGCTGCGCGTGCCGCTCCCACCTGGGACATGTAGATCAGATCCTGCGCGGCGGCCACATTCGCTCCGCCGGCCTGCTTCACTGCCGTGGCGACGGTGATCGCTTCGTCGAACCGTTTGATCGCGAGACGCCGCAAAGAGTCCGAAGGAATCGGCGCACTGAGGTTTACCGGTGATTCGCACCATCCCTCTCCAAGCAGCACATAGGAGTAACCAGCGTACGCCAAAGTGGTTGCGACAGTGATGTCGGAGCTTGCCGCCGCCCCCAACAAAGCCTTGAGTCGATCAGTTGCGTCATCGGCGGATTGTCGGGCGCGCTGGACGTACTCATAGCTGGTGGAGTTTATCGTGTTGAGGTCTCCGAAATTGTGCTCGGAGAAATCGCGCACATCCACATTGGTGTGGTCCGTATACGCCTCGTCGGAAAGAACGGCTGACCACTGCGCATATTGACCGTAGGCGTACTGGAATTCACCAACGGCGCCGTTGACAATCAGCTGCACCAGCGCCGGATCGCCAAGCTGTCCTTCCTGTATCGCTCCGGGGTTGGTGACTGAGAGCGCGTCGTTGCAGGCGCTAACGACGACGCCAAGCGTTGCAAACATCACGATCCGACGAAGATTCATCACGATCTGACGGAGCTTCATCGCGGCCTCAATGGGCACTTCGCTATGAGCCATCATCAGAATCCCAGCGCCAGTGAGATGGTGTAGCGGCGCGGCGTGGGCACGGTCCAGGAATCGTTTCTATTGAAGGCGGAGGTGCCACCGTTGAAGTTGAGCTCCGGATCGGCTCCTCCGTACTTGGTCCAGGTTCTCAGGTTGTGCCCGGCAAGCATTATCGTCGCGCGGTCGGCGATTCGACCGAGCAATGCGGCCGGCAGATTGTAGCTCAGCGACAGGTCACGCAGCTTGAGGAAGTCCGCCTTCTGGACGTCAAACCAGTTCTCGGCGGCAAACTGCCTTGCCAGCACTTCGTCGGGATCGGCCTGCGGGTTCACTGTCGCCCAGGATAAACCGGCGCGATCGCGTCGCCAATCCTTGACGTTGAATATGTAATGTCCACCCTTGTAATCGAACAGACTGTGCAGCCGCAGCTTCTCGAACATCACGAAGTCGTTGGAGAATGACATTTCGCGCGTCGGCACCGAAGGACCCATGTACACGCTGTTGGGATCGAGGATCGGCTGACCCGCTGCGTTCTTCACCAGGTTGCCGCTGGCATCGTACTGGACCCGTTGCGCCCAGTAGGCGGCTAGTGGATACCCCACCTGGTATCGCTGCACCGGAGCGTAGTCGCCGAAGACGATTGGCGCCCGGTCGTCGCCGAACGACACCAACCGGTTGTGGTTCGTCGCCAATGTCAACGTCGACTCGATCGTCAGCGCCGAGCGGCGCAGCGGCGTCGCGCTCAGAACCAGCTCGAGCCCGCTGTTGGCGATGGTGCCGAGGTTCTGTAGCTGCGTCCCGGCGAAACCGGTAGACGGCGGAACAGCAACGGGCAGCAATGCGTCGTGAGTCGTCTTGTTGTAATACGTGAAATCGAGCCCGAGCCGCCCCCCGATGAGAGAGCTCTCGAATCCAAGCTCCACCTCGGAGCCACGCTCCGGCTTCAGGTTGGGATTTCCGACCGATCCGTAACGCAGCGCGGAAGAAGTTCCCGTCGGTCCCGTCACGACCGAGGTCCTGTAGGATCGGATCGCGTCAAACGGTCCCGGAGAATTACCGGCCTGCCCCCACGCCAACCGCAGCCGAAGCTGATCCACCGCGGGCAAATGGAAGAACGGCTCCTCTGATATGACGTACGACAGCGAGGCCTTCGGATAGACTACGCGGTTCAGCTGCGAGCCAAAGGCGGAGTTGTTATCGATGCGGAGTGCGCCGGTGAGAAAGAGTCGGTCGCGCCAGGCGGCTTGCTCCTGAGCATAAAAGCCGATCGACTTCTGAGTCGTATCCTGCTCGCCGCCCGTAGTTACCGCGGCAGAGGAGACCGACCGAATGCCAATACTTCCCAGATCCTGTCCGTAAGCGTCGGTTCGGTGGTAGGTGTTGGAGAGGAACTGAACGCCGAACGATGAGTTCGAGACGAGACTGCTGGTGACATCGCGCGTCACCGTCGCGTCGTAGTTGATGGTGAAGTCCTGATTGAGGGGGCGGCCTTGTGCGATGAACCCCTTGGTGTTGACGAGGTCGAAGCTGGCGCGGGCGCTGAATGGGTCCAGGCCGGCCGGCTGGGGCGGAAAATACAGCTCGGCGCGTCCGAAATTCATGTCGAGTCCGACGCGAAACTTGTTGCTGAACCAGGAGACCGGCGTGTAATTGGCGCTCGTGCCGACAATGAACCGGTCAGAGCGAGTCTGGTTATCGTAGGTATTGGCGACCGACGGCAGGATCGTGAAGTAATTGAGGCCCGCTGGGAACGGATATTTGCGGCCGGGGATGGCCAGATAGGAGCTGATGATCAGGCCGAAAGCGATGTTGTCGTTGAGCGGGAGCCTGACGTGATTTTGCGCGAAGGTGAGATTGGTGTTGAAGTTCAGCTTGCTCGACGGCGTGAAGCTGAAATTGCCGCGCACCGATCCGAGTCTCGCATAGTTGTTGAGATTGACGCCTTCCTCGTTGTCACGCGAGCCGGATAGGAAAAACGAGTAGCGATCGCTGCCGCCGCTCGCCGACAGACTCGACCTCACGATGCCGCCGTTTCTGAGCGCGTCCGGCTCGGACATCACTCGGTGCGAGACGATATCACCCACCTGGGTGCCGATGAATCCGGGATAATTAACGGGATCGGCGATGCGCGCGGCGGTCGAGACTGCATAGTTGATCGGCCGCATCGATTCCGGCCATGTGGAGTGGCCCGTCTCAAAGCGCGCGTCCCAGCGAACCACGCCAGGCTGGCCTCTCTTGGTGATGATTTGTATCACGCCCGCGGCAGCTTCAGCGCCGTAAAGCGTCGCAGCGGCGGGACCTTTGATGACCTCTATCGATTCGATGTCGTTCGGATTAATGGCGTCTAGCGAAGACGTGTTCTGTCCGAAGACGGTATAGTTTCCCTGTCCGCGACTGTTGACGCGAACGCCGTCCACGTAGATCGTCGGGTTGTTGCCGGCGTAGAGCGAGCCAGCACCGCGCAAGCGGTAGTTGGTGGACGTTCCTGCCTCGCCCGAGCCTGGCATCAACGTCAGTCCCGGAACCTTCGACTGCAGCACCTCGGTGACGTTGTTCACCGCCGATTTGCCGATGACGTCGGCAACGCTGACAGTGGAGACGGCGTTGCCGATCGCGCGACGCCGGGTATCGCCCACCGCGCCCGTGATCAGGACGGCGTCAAGAGCGGTCGCGCTCTCTTTCATGGTCAGGTTGACGGTGGCGCTCGCATCTGCCGTCGCGGTGACGGTTGCCGTTGCCTGCTGATAACCGATGCCTCTCGCCCTGACTTCATGCGCGCCGAGCGGCACATTCGAAATTCTGAATCGCCCGTCCGCATCGACGACGGCGCCGAGCGATGTGCCGGTGATGGTGACTTGCGCGGTTGTAATAGGAATCCCGCTACGCGCGTCTGTCACCCGTCCGACGATCGTACCAGTCTGGGCGAGCAAAGGTGTCGCCACGAATGTGAGAGTCGCGAGCGCGCTTCGCAGCCAACACGATCCGCAAAAGCTGCTATCCCTTACTTGTCGATTCCACACGGGACCTCCTCGGAGAGTGAGCCGTACGAGTTCACGGAGTGAGAGTCAGATCAACTACCACCGGCCGGTGATCTGATGCCAGAGTATTGGGAACGGATGCGTCGCGAACGCGAAAATGTCGCGAGACGAGCACGAAATCGATGCGCTTGCGCGGAACGTCCGCGGGATCGGTAAGTCCCGGGCCCGAAGATGTCGGCCACGAATCGTGGAGACGCTCGAGCAGAGGCTGTATCTCGGGGGCGTCCGG
>JBDTND010000154.1:0-5065 GCA_039933915.1 Gemmatimonadales bacterium
AAGATGAACGAGCTGAAATTCATGTAGTTCTTGAACGTCGCCTGCCACCAGGCATGGTAGTCCGCCTCGTTCCGGTCGCCGTCGTAGTTCGTCTGGGTCTGCGCGCCCCAGATCGCGTACATGTTGCGGTACCAGCCACCCGGGGTAGTCCACTGCCGGAAGACGTTGAACATCATCCATTTATAGTCCGCCCTTCCAAGCACGCCGAGGTCGTTGGCTTCGAAGCCAGGGCTACGCCAGTTCTGAGTAGTTTCCCAGAGCCAGTTGCCGGTCTCCTTGGCGACTCGGGCATAAAGACCATACCCGTAGAGATTGCGCCGGTCGGGATCGAATGTCGTGGAAAAGAGTCCGTCTGTCGTCTCGGTGCGTCCGGGTCGCTGGTAATACCGGGCGCTCGAGAATTGAGCGCGGCGGATCGCGGCCGTATCCCCGCCAATGTGTGTCAGCGCGGTCTGCACGTTGAACGAGTACGCTCGCTCGGCCCAATGGTGGTCCAGGTCAAGTCCGACCGCCTGCGCGTTGGACCTCAGTCGCGCGACTTCTTCGGGGTTCGTGAGGTTGCGGTTCACCATCGTAGTGACCGTTCCAATCCGCGTGGCGCCACCCCGGAAATCCTTGCGCAGCCGGCCGATGAAATAGTTGGTCAGAGGCTCGACTTCGCGCGTTTCGTCCAGAGTACTGCCAATCGAACGAAACCGGGCTCTCTCCCGGTCGGTGACCGCGTCCAGCACACCGACCGTGATTCCGTTACTCGTACGCCCGGTGACCTTTCCGGCCCCGAGAATGGTCGTGGCATCCGAGGCGTCCATGTAGTCTGACTCGCCCGCAAGCAGGCCGGCCAGCTGAGGAGATCTGCCGATGCGCCGCGTATAAATGAGGTTCAGACTCGAAACGTTGCTGCAGAAGTAGCAGCTGAACCCGCCGGAAGAGAAGTACTGAGAGTTAGAGATGAAGAACGGGCGCTTTTCCGAGAACGTCGTCTCGAACACGGAAAGGTTCACGACGGCAGGATCGACCTCGACCTGACCGAAATCGGGATTCACGGTTCCATCGAGCGTGAGGTTGGAGGTCAGGTTGACTTTGACGTCCCCGCCGGCGCGATAGATCATCTCCGCGTTCGAGTGGTACGGGTCACCCGGCCGCGCCCGTTCGAGCTTGCTGCGCGTTGTAACGTAGGGAACGATCTCCATCTGACGCGGCTGGGAGGTCACCTTGATCCCTTCGAGCGTGCCAAAGTAGGCGGGTCCGCCGTACTCGTTGTTGCGCCAGAAAGCCCACATGTCCTGTTCATTGTGGCGATCGATCGTTCGCCAGATCTGCATCCCCCAGATCTGTTCGGGGGCGCGAGAGAATCGCAGCTGCGACAGGGGGATCCGGAACTCGGCCGTCCAGCCGAGCGAATCGATTTTGGTTGCGCCTTCCCATACGGGGTCGTAGGACGGATCGCCATTCTGGTGATCGCCTTTAACCCCGTCGGGATTCAGCTCGAACCATGATCGGCTGTTCTTGTCTCGGAACGTGTCAAAGACGATCGCGATCTTGTCCGAGGTCAGGTTGTTGTCGCCGTTCATCACCTGGTCCCGGCGTGCAAGCGCGGAACGCACGCCCTTGGCTCCCAACGAGTCGTACATCCGAGCCGCGATGTAAATCGCGCCCGCATCGTAGAGAATGCGAAGCTCGGTCTTTTGGCTGGGCGGCTTGCCTTCATCGGGCGTTGACTGAACGAGCTCGGTTATCGGGGTGGCTGCCGCCCATGCCTGGTCGTCGAGCTTTCCGTCGATAGTTATCTCGCCCTGTCGGAGCGCAGCCTGTGCGACCGGGCGGGAATCGTTCTGCGATTTGGTTGTAGTTTGCGCCGCGGCGGGAATGGAAACGGAAAGAGCAACAGCGAGCAGCGCGAATCGGGAGGCTGCAACTGACCGACGAGCGGGCATATCGGACTCCTGCGGGTGGAATTCGTTTTTCCCGGCAGACTCCGGGAGCCGGCAACCAACGCGTTCCATCCTTAGACTGTACGACAGGTCAAATGGTTGGATTTGAATTTTCCGCGGCAGATCCTTGGCGCCTTGCTATCTTCTGTTCGCCCTACGGCGAATATGCAACACGGGTGTCACTGATTACTCGATTTTGAGACATTGTTTACAATTCGCATACATCACGGAGAGCCGTTTGCGATCTCGGTCTATCTGTCTCGCGCTTCTCATCGGCTCTGGTCCTCTATACGGACAGGCCGGCTTCACCCCGATGTCTGTCTCACCCGAGCCAGGGGAGACGCACCTCCAGAACATTCGTCAGCTCACCAATGGCGGAGAGAACGCCGAGTCGTATTTCAGCCATGATGGCAAGCGGCTGATATTTCAGAGCACCCGCAATGGGCGGACGTGCGACCAGCAGTACATCATGAAGACCGATGGGTCTCGGGTGCGCCGTGTGTCGAATGGCCTGGGAAAGACGACCTGCGGATACTTCATGAACGGCGACCGAAAGATCCTGTTCGCGTCCAGCCAGGCGGTTCAAAAGGACTGCCCGCCCCGCCCGGATCCTTCGAAGGGCTACGTGTGGGGACTCGACCCGTTCGACATCTACACTGCGCGGTCGGACGGCTCCGGTCTCCGTCGGCTCACCCGATTCGGCGTCTATACCGCTGAAGGAGTTTTGTCGCCGGACGGACGCAAGCTGGTATTCACCTCACTCAAGGGTGGAGACCTCGACATCTACGTGATGAACGTCGATGGATCCGGCCTCAAGCAGCTGACGTTCCAGCTTGGATACGACGGCGGCCCGTGGTGGTCGCCGGACGGAAAGCAGATCGTCTATAGGGCCAACCATCCACAGACGCCGGCCGAGATCGCGACCTATAAGGATTTGCTCGCGCAGCGGCTGGTGCGGCCCAACAAGATGGACCTGTGGATCATGAACGCGGATGGCAGCAATCAGCGACAGATCACTCATCTCGGTGCGGCGAGCTTTGGTCCTTCGTGGACGCCTGATGGGAAGAGGATCATCTTCTCATCGAATCATCACACCGACCCGAAGCTCGGGAACTTCGATCTCTTTCTGATCCGGCCCGACGGCTCGGGACTCGAGCAGGTGACGACCGCCCCGACGTTCGACGGGTTTCCGATGTTCAGCCCCGACGGGAAGAAGGTGGTGTGGGCCTCGAACCGTCACGATGCAAATCCGCACGAGACCAACATCTTCATCGCCGACTGGGTCAATTAAGGAATTTGGGCGAGATGGTGCTTCATGTGCCCGACATAATCGTCCATGAAGTAGTCGAGCGTCGCCGGTTTGAAATTGCGCGGCCATAGTGTGACGAGCTCGTGCCACGGGGCGTCCCGGTTTTTTGGGTATTGACCCAAGCATCCTGTTCGTATCCTGGAAACACGAGATCGTCCTGAAACCGCGCCCTGACAAAACGTTGATGGTTGTTGGACGCAGAATCGATCAGATGTCCGATGATCTCGCTTGGAGACCACTTTCCCGGCTTGGGACTCCGACGTGCCTGCTCCTCGGTCATTCGCTGGAGTCTGGGCGTCGCTTCGTCAATCGAATGGCGAAGCTCTGCTACGTATCCCTGCACCTGAGCACCTCCTGAAAAGCGACTGGCCCGCGAATTGAACACATGTTGACCCTTCGACGTAATGTGGGGTATTGCTGTCGACGCGTCACGCGGGCTGGTTGAACTTATTCCATTCGTCCCATGAAACGCATTGCTCTTTTTCTGGTTCTGATCGTTGGTCTCGCAGCGAGTCCTGTTGCGCGCTCACAGCAGCCGGCGTCCAAACCGCTTGCCGCAAAGCCGGTACGGACCGCCGGCGATTCAGTCGACTTCAAGCTTTCACCCGACCTCAAGAAGTCGCTCGACGATCTCGCAGCCTCGGTCCAGGCGCTCGCGGCAAGGATCGCGTCGGATCCCCAGATCAGATCCGCCGCCTTGCAGGTTGCCTCGGGAGTCGTGACGACGGCGCATCAGGTGGTAACCGAGCAATCGGTCGCAATTCAGAGCGCCCTCAAGACGGCTGCCGAGCGCATATCGAGCGTTCAGCCGGCGCCGCACTCGTCCGCCAAGAAGCCGTAGCGCGTTTCGCGCAGCCGGTCGACGCTTCGACCGGCTAAATTTGCGCGGTGCTTGAAGCAAGCAAACTAAAAGCAATCTGGCCCGACGCTCTCACCGGAGCGATCCTCGGGGCCCTCTGCGCCGTAGCGGCGCACGTCCTTGGCGTGCAGCAACTCCTTCGCCGGCCGGACGTGGTTCTCTACATACCCTCCGCGCTCGCAGGAGCGTTGCTTGGAGTGACGCGTCTTCGCCCGCTCCTCTGGATCGGTGGCGGGCTCCTCGCTCTGCTTTGCATCGCTGTTGTCTATACGCCTATGGTATCAGCAGTCGCGCGACCGTTGGTGAGACGCGATTCCATTCCCGAGCGAGTCGATGCGATTGCGGTGCTGTCCATGGGACTGACTCCAGACGGCATGATGGCGGGCGAGACGCTCGACCGGCTTCTCACCGGAGTGACACTGGCTCGACAGGGACTCGCGCCGGTGATGCTTGTCTCGAGGGAGCGAAGGACATTCGCCGGAAAGGAGGTCTCGGACTCGGCGGACCTGGCGACCGTCGCCGCCATGACTGCGCCATACACCCCAATGATTTTCGTCGATTCCATTCTCACCACGCGCACCGAGGCACTGCGGATGCGCTCGATCGCGTTTCCACGCGGCTGGAAGACGCTGGCGGTTGTCTCGTCGCCGATGCACTCGCGAAGGGCGTGTGCTACTTTCGAGGCTGTCGGCTTCAAGGTGATATGCGTTCCGGCGGCCGTGCGCGGATCGGGGCTATACTCAGCGGCCAACGCAGGCGACAGGCTGCGCGCGTTTCGCTCGTGGCTCTATGAGACGTTCGCCACCGACACGTACAGGCGGCGCGGCTGGATTCCGTGAACAAACAACCCAAGAATCCCGAGGAATAGCTCGCAATGACTCCCGGCTTGTCGAATACCGGCTCGTCTACAGCTTCGATGACTCAGCGTCCGACAGACACAACCGGCATTTGGAAGGTGATCGGCGC
>JBDTND010000155.1:0-5009 GCA_039933915.1 Gemmatimonadales bacterium
ACCGCGGAGTACGTCACGATCGTGTCAGGCGGGGCGCAATTCGGAATGGGAAATAGCGTCGACCCGACTGCGGCACAAAGTGTTAGTCAGGGAGATTTCGCATTCATCCCGGCGCGTCACGCGCATTGGTTGCAGATGCGCGGGGCTACGGTCGTGGAGGTGAGCGGAAACGGGCCGTTCGTGTTGAATCTGGGGGTGCCGAAGTAGCCGTTTACCGCGGAGGCTGACCGGCCAATTGTCTCCCCTGACCGGTCAGCCCCCCCCGAAGCGCGTTGAGAATCGCTATGGGCTACCGAAGGCGCCCGTTCGCGATTACCGAAGCTCCATCGACGGTTACCGTCGCAGTGGCGAGCTGTGCGCCGAAGCTGAAATCGCTGGTATTGGTGCCACCGAAGCCGCGATTGTCTCCGAATCCAATGACGACGGATCCCGGCGCTGTCCAGATCGTGCGGCCCGAACCAAGCGGGAGTCTCGTCTCGGGATTGAGACCGATGTCGACGTACCCGAATTGGTTTTTGGCGCCGCCGGCAGCGTCGTAGGCCGCCTTCAATCCCGACATGTTGTTGGCAGCGGTCATCGACGTGAGCGCGCCTTTGTCGAATACCAGTGTCAGGCCGCGTATCACCCGTCCATCAAACAGAACGCGGTCGATCACGATCTTGCCGTTGGCGGATCCATTTTCAGCGGGTAGCATGAGCTCTCCCGCGGGCAGCCAGGTGGAAGCAGCCGCCGAGCCCTTCTTCACTTTTTCATCCGTGAGCGCGCCGTCGGAGATCAGCGCGCGATTGGCGTCGACTCGAAACGAGATGTTCGTGCCGTTGGGTGACTTCAGCGTTACAACCTTGCCGTTCGCGAACGTCTGGCGCAGAGCGTTGCCCTTGGTGCTCAGAGTTGCCGGACTCACCGCCGCCGCGCGCCAGAACGCGCTCGCCAGATTGGGCTGAGTAACTCCAAGGCGGCGCGATAGCGTCGCTGTGGGATATAGGCCGTTGCCAAGGTTTACACTCCGAATGTTGCGCTTGAGGAACGCGTCGGTTATCGGTTGGTTGGCCTTGGTGCGCGCGGTACGCCGCTCCATCGGTACCCCGGCGAGTACTCCCTCGTTCTCACCGACGTCGAGATTGATCTGAACGTCGAAGTTATCGATGAGGACCTTCCCTACCGGAGATGTGACGTTGTCGAACCGAGCCGGCACTTCATCGTAGGAGCGGCGCAAAAGCCGGTCACTCCCGAGCGCGATCAAGGGGTCTCCTCCGACCTTCGCGACCTCGATCGCAATGTCTTCCAGGAGTCCCGCATCGCGAACGCTGCCGGTGACCAGAACCTTGTCGCCGGGCTTGACCATGGCCGCCTGCACGAGATTTCTGGCGACGCTCTGCATGTTTCTGGTCTGGGCTCCTGCCGTTGCGCCCAGTAGTACAGTCGTTGCCGCGGTGAAAAGTCGCAGCCATTTCAGGTGAGCCATCAGCACCTCCCGCGAGTGATCGCTGAATGAGAGTCGCCGGGACCGATAGTGGATGCTGCGTCGGTGGCGGCGTTACCGCAGCCAACGTATGGGTCCCAAGCCTGGACAGCAAGCGCCGCAGCGCCCTACACCATCGACCGGGAGCAAAGGCAATAAGCAAGCACTCTTGGAAGCATCCGCTTCATTAAACCCGAGCTTTGCGCCTCACATCGACGCGCCCGCCCGCGCGAAGCTCGCCACGCCGCGCAACATCCCGCTGAAGATCAATCGGTGCACGGGATAAAGCACGTACCAATAGAGCAAGCCGCCAACGCCGTGCGGCTCGAAGATGGCCGTCTGCTGGATCACGCTGCGCTTTTCGTCGCCGGTGACCTCGAACTGCAGCCATGCCCGGCCGGGGACTTTCATCTCCGCGCGCAATCGCAACATGCGGCCCGGCTCGATTGCTTCGACGCGCCAGAAATCGACCGCATCTCCCTGACGTAGCTTCACCGGATCGCGCCTGCCGCGCCGCATTCCCGCGCCGCCGAAGAGAAGATCGACTCCACCACGAATCCGCCACAGGCTGTTGCCGTAGTACCAGCCCGACGCACCACCGATCCGCTCGATGGCGCGGAACACCTTCGCCGGCGGGCCGGCGACCGTCGCGCTTCTGGTGTCGACGATGCGCGATCCCGTCGACGTTCTTCCCAGCCGCGCCTTCGATCCCACTGATGATAGCGCGTCGGACCAGCGCGTCTCCGCCAGATCTCGATCCTCGTTCAGCAGCGCGCGAGCCATCGCCTCACGAAATCCCCTCGGCGTGATCCCCGGAAAGAGTAGCGCGGCGGTGTTAGACTTGACGACCGTCTCGTTGCGAAGGCTGTCGATCAGCTTTCGACCGACGCGCGCGTACACCGGTGTCACCAGTCCGAGCCACCGGCTCGACAGCCACGGAGTGAGCACCGGCACCGGAACGAAAGAGCGACGCAGAGACCGCTGCTTCGCGTACTCGCGCATGAGGTCGAGATACGAAACGCGATCGGCCCCGCCAACCTCGACGGTCTCACTTGTCGATAGCTCCACGTCGAGCGCGGCGACGAGATACGCGATCACATCTTCGATCGCTATCGGCTGCGTTCGCTGGCTCGCCCACCTTGGAACTACCATCACTGGCAGACGGTCGACCAGGGCTCGGACCAGCTCGAACGAGAGACTGCCCGAGCCAAGGATTATCGAAGCCCTGAATTCGACCGTCACGATCCCGCTCTCCCGAAGTATGCGCCCGACGTCCTGCCTGCTGGCGAGGTGCTTCGACAGTCCCGTGTGGCCAAGTCCTCCAAGGAAAATGATGCGCCGGATTTTGGCCGTCCTGGCGGCGCGCGCGAAGTTCTCGGCGCCCGTGCGTTCCTCGGTCGCGAAATCGCGATCGGATGCCATTGCGTGAATGAGATAGTACGCGGTGTCGACTCCTTCGAACGCCGGGGTCAGCGACGCAGCGTCGAGCACATCTCCACCCATGACTTCCACATCAGTGGGTACCGACCCGCGCAGATCGTCGGGCCGGCGCGCGATCGCGCGCACTCGCTCGCCCTTTTCGTGAAGCGCGCGCAGAAGGCGGCCGCCTATGTATCCGCTCGCGCCGGTCAGCAGTATCAGCCGCTGCCCATGCGCTGCGCGGGAAATGCCGGTCGTCATTTCGCGCGCCCCCCCCTCAGCTCGTCATACAGCTCGGCGACGTTTTCGGTGACGCGTATGCCGGACCCCGACAGCTCACGCGCCAGGGAAAGGGCGCCCGATCCACCGACGAAGAGAGCAATCCCGGCGGGAAGTTGCGACCTGAGGGCGCGTAGCTCGCCGACGATTCGCTCACGATCATCGATATATAGAACGCTCAACGCCACCGCGCGAACATCGCCCGCGATGGCGGCGGTCGAGATCTCCTTCGCCGGGAGATCGGCACCCAGGTAGATGACAGTCCAGCCCTCGACAGCGGCGGCGGCGCCGACGAGTGCGGCTCCGATCGCGTGTCGCTCGCCGGCGGGAGTCGCGATCAGAACACGGGGAGAATCGGAACGCGCCGAATACGCGCGCATCCTCTCGACGAAAATGTCGTGCAGCACCGAAGACGCGAGATGCTCCTGCGCCGCCGAAATACGACCCGCGTGCCATTCATCCCCCACTCGGCGGAGCAATGGAACGGCGACGCGAGCGAGGAAATCGGGGACGCCGAGCGCGGCTGATGCGCGCCGCAGGTGATCGTTGAGCCGGGCGGCCTCGAGCGATTTCGTGAATTCGAGAGCGGCATCGATGAGCTGAGCGACGTCGGTCGAAACCGGCGCGGACGAGGCCAATGTTGCGCGCGCTGCCGCGTCGCCCTGGACGATCGCCCTCAGCGCTTTATCGGAAAGCTTCGCGACCTGACCGATGTTGCGGCCGGCGATGGTGGCCGCATGCAGGTCTCGCAGGCGGTCGACGTCGGCGTCCGTGTAGAACCGCTGCCCATTGGAGCCACGCGTCGGCTTCACCGCGCCGTACCGCCGTTCCCACACGCGGAGCACGTCCTGGGTCAGCCCAGTTCGCTCGGCTACGACGGCGATGGGATGCTGGCTCACGGTGTCCGGGTGGCCGGCGTTTTTTGACCGAAGCTGTTTCATTACATGAACTTACCAAGTCTGTCCAACTCTTGTCAAGCGGATATGTTGGACAAAGCCTTGACAAGCGGTACCCAAGGGGGTATTCTCCCTGGACAACGAATGGACAACTGAACGGCTCCTTCGGTCATCGGGGAGGCCCTCCAATCTCAACCGGAGATGATGCAATGAAGAAAATCGACGTAGTGGCCGCTGTGCTTCTTGTAGTGGGCGGCTTGAACTGGGGCCTGGTAGGCGCGGCGGGATTCGATCTTGTCGCCGCACTGTTCGGCGACGCGACGTTCCTGAGCCGGACTGTCTATCTGCTGGTAGGAGTTGCCGCTCTGTATCAGGCAGCGCAGTGGCGCGGAATTCAGCGCCGCTGGCACGACGGCGCGCGCGTTCGCGCTTAACGAAAACTCACCAATTCAACCGGACAATCATCAGATGACGAAAAGATCCCTGCACGCGGCGACCGCGTTTGCGGCGCTGCTTACCCTGTCGGCCTGCGCGCCGACGTACTCACCGAAGGAGAATGTACCAATGAAGAACATCGTCCAGGTTGCCGTGGAGAATGGCAACTTCAACACACTGGTAGCAGCGGTAAAGGCAGCCGGCCTCGCCGAGACACTTCAGGGCCCCGGTCCTTTTACGGTATTCGCTCCGACGGACGCGGCGTTCGCCAAGCTGCCGGCCGGCACGATCGACGCGCTGATCGCGGACAAGGAAAAGCTCACGTCGATTCTGACTTATCACGTCCTCTCGGGCAAAGTCGTCGCGTCTGACATCACCGCGTCGAACGGCGCCATGCCGGTGACTGTGAACGGACAGAAGCTGGACATCGCCGTTCGTGGCGGAAGCGTCTATGTGAACGGGGCGCAGGTCATCACCGCCGATGTCATGGCCTCGAACGGCGTCATCCACGTCATCAA
>JBDTND010000156.1:0-4982 GCA_039933915.1 Gemmatimonadales bacterium
TCCTCTACGCCCGGCGAAGCCCTCTTGGTTCTGGACCCTCAACTCACGGTCCGCGCTGCGAACCATGGTTTCTACGCAATGTTCCGGCTCGCGCCGGAAGAGTGCGTCGGGCGCAAAGTCTACGAGCTCGGCGGACGGATTTGGGATGAAAAACTCCGGACAATGCTGGAGGTTGTACTTCTCGGCGAGCCGCAGTCGGATCATTTCGAGCTGATCCACGATGAAAAGGAGGGCGGGAATGGTGCCTTTTGGCTCAACGCAAGGCTCGTCCCATCAGCGGACCCGTCCGATGCCACGATTTTGCTTGCCATCGACGATCTCACCACGGGGCGCCCGATCGAGGAACAGCTCTCTACCAAAAGGCAGGAGCTGAATACCTTTGCGGAGCTGGCGGGACGCGGCGCTCACGAGCTGAACAATCTGCTCACAGTCATCCGCATGAACGCAGACCTGGTAGAGACGGCTCTCGCAAAAGTCGGTCTGCCGACAGCCGAAGCAGCCGATATCCGCCAGGCGGCTGAACGCGCGGAGGCAATCGCGAAGAAGCTGCTGTTGACCAGCCGTCGTGTCCTTCCCCAGTCCACGGGGCTCGATCGAAACCCAAGCTCTGTTCCGCTGCCCGGTTCACCGCTCAAAGAGTCGAGCGAGGACGTGGTGCAGCGGGAGTCAACTGAGAAGGGGTCGCGGAAGCTGAGGCGACTGGCTCACGGGGCACCGACCGGACGCGAAACCATATTGCTCGTCGACGACGAAAAGGCGCTTCGCAAATTGGGCAAGCGCGTGTTGTCCGAGGCAGGCTACCGGGTAATCGAAGCGTCGGATGGCGCAATGGCGCTCCGCGTCGCCGCGGAAGAAGTGGGCGAGATCGATCTCGTGCTCACCGACATCGAGATGCCGACGCTTGGCGGACGCGGATTGGTGGACGAGCTCCACGAGCTCAGTCCCGGTCTGAGGGTGCTGTTCATGTCGGGATACACGGACAACGAGATATTGCGCCGCGGAATACGAACGTCGGAGACGGAATTCCTGCAAAAACCGTTTACCGCGGAGTCGCTGCGCAATGCGGTCCGCACGGTTTTGAGCAAGCCTTCAACAGCGTCGGCATAGTGCCAACTCCCTCCCGCTCCTCTCGCGCGCCGCTCCACGCACAGCCGGCGAGAATCTTCATCGTCGATGACCAGGAGCAGAACGTCCGCCTGCTGTCGCGAATACTCACAAAGGCCGGCTACGAACACGTGGCGTCTACCACGAATCCCGCCGACGCGCTGAAGCTTCAGGCGCAGTTCAAGCCCGACCTGGTCGTGCTGGACGTGCACATGCAAGGGAAGGACGGCTTCCAGGTTCTCGAAGAGATCATGGCGCACAACAACGGCGCCGAGGAAGTTCCGGTGCTCATGATTACGGCGGACGACAGCGCGGAGGTCAAGCGCCGCGCGCTCGCGCTCGGAGCCAAAGATTTCGTCGGCAAGCCGTTCGATGCTACGGAAGTACTGCTCCGCATCCGCAATCTTCTCGAGATCCGTTTTCTCTACCGGAAGCTTCGCGCCCAGAACAGTGAGCTGGAGCGCAAGGTGACAGAGCGCACCCGCGAGCTCGAGCAGTCCCAGCTGGAAGTTCTGGAAAGACTGGCCGCCGCCGTCGAGTTTCGGGATGACGATACCGGCGAACACACCAAAAGGGTCGCCGAGGTTTCGGCGAAGCTCGCACAGGCGCTCGGGCTCGAGGGCCCAACCGTGGAGCTGATAAGGCGCGCGGCGCCGCTCCACGATATCGGGAAAGTTGGAATTCCCGACAACATTCTGCTGAAGGCGGGCCCGCTCACAGCCGAAGAGTTCGAGGTCATGAAGACCCACACGACGATCGGCTCGCGAATGCTGTCGAAAGGCCGGTCCGAGCTCGTTCGCTACTCACAGCGGATAGCCCGCAGCCACCATGAATGGTGGGATGGCTCGGGATATCCCGACCGAGTCTCCGGTAAGTCGATTCCCCTCGAGGCTCGCATCGTAGCGGTGGCCGATTTTCTCGACGCGCTGACCCACAATCGTCCGTATCGTCCGGCTTGGGGAATTGACGAGACCCTCGCCGAGATCAAGCTGAGAGCGGGCACGCATTTCGATCCAGCCGTCGCCAAGGCGCTCAACGCGGTCGACTGGCGCGCCAGCGCGGAGCTTTCAGCGTAAACTGCCCCACAGGGGCGGGTTTCTTGCCTTCATGGTCCTCAGATTCGCCTCAACGCTCTGTCGGAGGGTGGCGCATGAAGTGGACACCAGGGGATCGGAGCCCCAACCTTGAAGACCGCCGGTCTTCGGGCGGTATGGGAAGGGGCCTTGGCATTGGAGGCACCGTTGTCGTCCTCGCTTTGAGCCTGCTATTTGGACGCAACTTGTTCCAGGATCTTGGCGTCGAGCCGGGAGTAGCAACCAACGCACCCATGTCCGCGGCAGATTCCGCCGCGCAGGAAGGTGAGGTTCAGTTCATCTCGGCCCTGCTAGACGACGTGCAGGGCACCTGGGCGAACGTTTTGCCTTCTGCGGGCACGCCCTTCCACCCAGCCAAGCTGGTGCTCTTCCGCGACGCGACGCCTTCAGGATGCGGCCCGGCTCAATCCGCGATGGGGCCGTTCTACTGCCCGCTCGACGAGCGAGTCTATCTCGACCTCGGCTTCTTCGACGAGCTTAAACAGCGTTTTGGTGCATCAGGTGACTTTGCGCAGGCGTACGTGGTTGCCCACGAGCTTGGCCATCACGTTCAACACCTTCTCGGGACAGACGCTCGGGCCCGACAGCAGCAGGAATCAAACCCGGGCGCGGCAAACGAGATTTCCGTGCATCTGGAGCTCCAGGCGGATTGCTACGCCGGAGTATGGGGGCATTCCGCCGAACAGCGCGGAAAGCTCGAGGCGGGAGATGTCGACGAGGCTTTGAACGCGGCGTCCGCGGTGGGAGACGACCGCATCCAATCGAGGACTACCGGCCGCATCAACGTCGATTCATTCACACACGGATCGGCCGCGCAGAGATCAGCCGCATTCAAGCGCGGGTTCGAGTCTGGCGATCCCAGAACCTGCAATTCTGTCTGATCGGCTGGACCGGGAGGCTTGCCGGATCACGGCGACCACATAAGCGGTCGTTTTGACGCTAGAGGTACCGGGTGTTGAGGATTTCGCGGTGGTGCAGCTCGTGCCCCGCAATGATATAGGCGAGCGCCCGGACGGATACTTCCGCGTTGTTGGCGACGCCGCGCCGCGTCCACGCCGCTTCATCCATGTGCCGGAAGAGGAAAAGAGTCGACTGGCGCACCGCCTCCAGCTCTGACGCGAGCTCGGAGAGCGGATAGGCGTCGAACGAAGAATTGCGAACGTAATCGTCCTGCTCGAACCCGGGAATCGGCGTCGGATCGTTTCGACCAAACCGGAGCGCTCGCCCGGCGAAAATCCGCTCGCTGTCGATCATATGACCTACGAGCTCGTTGACGCTCCACTTCTCGGGCGCGTAGCGGTAGGTCGAGCTGGATGCCGGAAGACCGCGAAGAAGTGCCAACGTCTCACCGATCTGGTTCGCGAGCGTCGCGACTACATCGCCATCCGGCACGAGAGATATGTACGTCTCGTAGTAGGGAAGAAACTCGGCCTTCGCCGGTTTCGTCGCGCTCGCTTTCACCGCAGCCGCCGTAGTCACCTTTGCCTCCTCGTGCCCTGTTTGCCCCTGAAATAATAGTAAGTGCTGGGACGCCGCACGCCACCTCCAAATAACGGTGCGCCCCGTGATCTCTGGGGTTCTCAAAACGCTGGGGCGTGGCAGGGATGGACGGCATGGAAGATCCCGCGGCTGCGCGACCTCGATGAGCTTGCCTGACGCTCGGATAGCGCGGCTAAATTCCTTCTGTTCCTCGCGTGCACGCGATGCGAGATTAGACGGCGAGCCGCGCCTGGCCGCGCGATCACAGGGCAGATGAACCCGCCAGCGGAATGGAGATAGTTTGATAGGCTCTACGTCGCTTCCAGATTCTACGGTGCTTGCCCCGTCCTCCGCGGTTCCCGGGTGGACGGCGGAGTACGCCGTGCCGCTTGGTGGGCCCGGCCATCTTCTGCTCGCAACCTTCGAGCAGGCTGCGATCGGGATTGCGCACCTGACGCTCAACGAAGACTGGATCTCGGTTAACCAGCGCTACTGCGAGATCACCGGCTACACGCGCGAGGAGATTCTCAGGCTCAGGGCGGCGGATCTCACGCATCCGGACGACCTGGATGCTAGTATCGAGTTCATCCGGCGCATCCGCGACGGCGAGCTCCCGGAATACAGGAGCGAGAAGCGGTACATACGGAAGGACGGCGCGGTGATCTGGGTGAATCTCACCGTGTCGATTGTGCGCGCCGCCAATGGTGATCCGCTTTACCTGGTCGGATTCATCGAGGACATCACGCAGCGGCGCGATGCGCAGGCGGAAGCGAGCCGGTCGGTGTCGCTTTTGCGCGCAACCCTCGAATCGACGGCTGACGGAATCCTCGTCGTGGATCTGGACGGAAAGATTCTCAGCTTCAACCAGAAGATGGCCGATATGTGGGGCCTTCCGGCGGAGATCTTCGCCAGTGGCGATGACCAGCGCGCGATCGATGCGGCCCTCGAAAAACTCGTCTATCCGGACGAGTTCATGACGAAGGTGATCGAGCTGTATCGGCAGCCGGAGATGGCGAGCTACGATGTCCTCGAGCTCAAGGACGGGCGCACGTTCGAGCGCTACTCGCAGCCGCAGCGGATCGACGATGTCCCGGTCGGAAGGGTCTGGAGCTTCAGGGACGTCACGGCGCGCCGGCAGGCGGAAGAGCAGGCGCACACGCTCGCGCACGAACAGGCCGCGCGCGCGGAGGCCGAGAACTCGCAGAAGCAGGCTTCGCTTCTGGCGGAGGCGAGCCGCGTCCTCAGTGCTTCGTTCGACTATCAGACGACGCTGGCCGCCCTCGTGCGGCTCGCTGTGCCCGCGCT
>JBDTND010000157.1:0-4930 GCA_039933915.1 Gemmatimonadales bacterium
GCGGGATCCATGGGCAACGATACGCCGCTCGCCGTGCTCTCTCGGCGGCCGCAGCTCCTGTCGTCGTATTTCCGGCAGATGTTCGCGCAGGTGACGAATCCGGCGATCGATCCCATTCGCGAGCAGCTCGTCATGTCGCTTGCGATGAGTCTCGGACCGCAGTGCAATCTCCTAGAGGAGACCGCTGAGCACGCGAAGCAGCTTCGCATCGACCAGCCCGTTCTCACCGGGAAGACGATGTCGGCGATGCGCGGAGTGACTGATCCGGCGCTGCGTGCCGTTACGCTGCCGGCGCTGTTCCCGGTTACCGACGGAGCTGGCGGATTGGAATCGGCCGTCGACGAGCTTTGCCGCGCCGCGAGCGAAGCTGCAGCGAATGGTTGCGGTGTTCTCATTCTGAGCGACCGCGGCGTGGATGCGGGCCGCGCAGCGATTCCCTCTCCGCTCGCTGTCTCAGCCGTGCACCAGCATCTCATTCGGCAGGGGCTGCGCTGGCGCGTGAGTCTCGTCGCCGAAACCGGAGAAGCGAGAGAGGTTTCGCACCTTGCGCTGCTGATCGCGTACGGCGCGAGCGCTGTGCATCCATACGTTGCGCTCGAGACTGTCGCCGCGATGGTGCGCGCGGAAGCGGCGACGGGTGACAAGCCGCACGGCGCCGGCGCGCAGGAGAAGTACGTGAAGGCGCTGGGCAAAGGGCTGCTCAAGATCATGTCGAAGATGGGCATCTCCACGCTGCAGAGTTACTGCGGCGCGCAGCTGTGGGAGGCGGTGGGATTGAGTGCATCGCTCGTCGACCGCCATTTCACCGGCACGCCTTCGCGCGTCGGCGGCATCGACATGGATCTCATTGCTGAGGAGACGCTGCGCCGTCATCGTCAGGCCTTCGAAGACTTCGACACTCTGCTCGCCGATCATCCTCTCGAGAGCGCCGCGTCACAGGCGGGTTCGATCGCGAATGGTACGGCGCGCCTCGATCCCGGAGGCGAGTACCAGTACCGCGCGCAGGGCGAGCACCACAACTGGAACCCGACGACGATCGCCAAGCTTCAGCACGCGACTCGCAGCGACAGCTACTCGACGTTCAAGGAGTTCAGCAAGCTCGCGAACGACGAGACCCGCAACCAATCGACGCTGCGCGGTCTGCTGGATTTCGTCGAGCGCAAACCCATCCCGCTCGACGATGTCGAGCCGGCCGCCAACATCACCCGTCGATTCATGACCGGCGCGATGTCGTTCGGCTCGCTGAGCGCAGAGGCGCACGAGACGCTCGCGATCGCGATGAACAGACTGGGCGGCCGCAGCAACAGCGGCGAAGGCGGCGAGGATCCCGCGCGATTCGGGACTGAGCGCAACAGCGCCATCAAACAAGTCGCGTCGGCGCGGTTCGGAGTTACGGCCGAGTATATCGTCAGCGCGACGGAGCTACAGATCAAGATCGCGCAGGGCGCAAAACCCGGCGAAGGAGGCCAGCTTCCAGGGCATAAGGTCGACGCGATCATCGCGCGCACTCGGCATTCCACAGCCGGTGTCACGCTCATCTCTCCTCCGCCGCACCACGACATCTACTCGATCGAAGATCTGGCGCAGCTGATCTACGATCTCAAGGCAATCGCGCCAAAGGCGGCGGTCTCGGTGAAGCTCGTTGCCGAAGCGGGGGTAGGTACGGTCGCTGCCGGCGTCGCGAAGGCGCGCGCCGATCTGATCCTGATTTCCGGCGATTCTGGCGGGACAGGTGCTTCCCCGCTCTCGTCGATCATGCGCGCTGGGAGTCCCTGGGAATTGGGCTTGGCTGAAACGCAGCAGACGCTCGTGATCAACGGGCTCCGCGGCCGCATCCGTCTGCAGACGGACGGCCAGCTCAAGACCGGCCGCGACGTCGTCGTCGCGGCGCTGCTGGGCGCAGACGAATTTGGATTTGCGACGGCGCCGCTCATCGTCGAAGGGTGCGTGATGATGAGGAAGTGCCATCTCAACACCTGCCCGGTTGGAATCGCGACGCAGGATCCCGAGCTCCGCGCTCGTTTCGCCGGACAACCCGAGCACGTCGTCAATTACTTCTTTTTCATCGCCGAGGAGGTGCGCGAGCTCCTGGCGCAGCTCGGCGTGCGGACGATGGATGAAGTCATAGGGCGCACGGATCTCCTGCGTCCGCTACCGGCGTCGGACAACGCCAAGGCAAACACGCTCGATCTCTCCGCGCTGTTGCATCTCGCGATGCCGGCGACTCGCACGCATCCAGATAGAGTCACGCGGCGGCACGTCAGGCTGCGGCTGAATCAGATCGAAGAAGAAGGGACGCTGAACAGGATACTCGTCGAGCGCGCGCAACCGGCGCTCGAGCGACGCGACAAGGTGAAGGAGACGTTTCCAATCACCAACGCCGACCGCGCGGTCGGCGCGACTCTCTCCGGCGAGATTGCACGCCGGTACCGCGATGTCGGTCTGCCGGACGACACCATCTCGTTCAAGTTCACCGGCTCTGCCGGCCAGAGCTTCGGGGCGTTCGCCGCGCGCGGGCTCTCACTCGAGCTGGAAGGAGAGGCGAACGACTACGTCGGGAAAGGTCTTTCCGGAGGACGGTTGATCGTGCGCCATCCACGCACCGCGCAATTCATCCCTGATCAGACTGTTCTCATCGGGAATACTGTGTTGTACGGAGCAACCTCTGGAGAAGCCTACTTTGCCGGCGTCGCCGGGGAGCGATTCGCGGTGCGCAACAGCGGAGCGATCGCGGTTGTCGAAGGAGTCGGCGATCACGGCTGCGAGTACATGACCGGCGGCACAGTCATCGTGCTCGGCCGCACCGGCCGCAACTTCGCAGCGGGAATGAGTGGCGGGATCGCGTTCGTGCTGGACGAGTTCGGTGAGCTGGAGCAGCAGTGCAACACCGGAATGGTGGAGCTTGCACCGGTTACGGACGTGAGCGAGCGCGAATTGCTGCGACGGCTGGTGGAGCAGCACGCGCGGTACACGGGCAGCGCGCGCGCCAAACGAGAGCTGGGCCAGTGGGATCGCGCGCAAAAGCGGTTCGTCGCGGTGGTGCCGCGCGAATACCGCCAGGCTCTCAAGGTTCGCTCGGACGCAGATGCCGCCGCGGCCAACACGAACATCGCTCGGCGCGGACTCGCGATAGGAGACGCTCGCCATGGGTGATCCGAAGGGATTTCTCACGCTGCGCCGAGCGACGCCGGACCGCCAGGCGGTGGACGAACGGGCGAGCCACTGGCGCGAGTTTTATCTCCCGGTTCCGGACGCAGCAGTGCGCACGCAGGCGGCGCGCTGCATGGACTGCGGAGTTCCGTTCTGTCAGGGCGACAGCGGCTGCCCCGTGCACAACATCATCCCCGAGTGGAACGGACTGGTGCAGAGGGGAGATTGGCGCGAGGCGCTCGAGTCGCTTCACGCCACGAACAATTTCCCGGAGCTCACCGGGCGCCTCTGTCCCGCGCCATGCGAATCAGCGTGCGTGCTCGGTATTGTGAACGAGCCCGTGGCGATCCGGCACATCGAGCAGACGATCGCCGATCGTGGATTCTCAGAGGGATGGGTGGTGCCGCGTCCGCCGCGCCGCGCAACGGGGTTCACGGTCGCTGTTGTTGGATCGGGTCCTGCCGGACTCGCCGCGGCGCAGCAGCTCCGCCGTTTCGGGCACGAGGTTGTAGTCTTCGAGAAGAGCGAGCGCGTCGGTGGATTGCTTCGCTACGGGATCCCCGAGTTCAAGCTGGAGAAGTCGGTGCTCGATCTCCGTCTGTCGCAGCTCGAGGCCGAGGGAGTGCGATTCCGCGGCGGGATCGACGTTGGCGTGGACATCACAGTCGAAGAATTGCGCGGCGAGTTCGACGCTATTTGCGTGGCGACAGGGGCGGGTGCGGCGCGTGAGCTGGATGTTCCAGGGCGCGATCTCGCGGGCGTTCATCTCGCAATGGATTTCCTGACGGCGCAGAACCGGAGCCTCGAAAGTGATTCACTTTTCGCGGGCGAGATCGACGCCCGCGACAAAAAAGTGGTGATCATCGGCGGCGGAGATACCGGTTCCGATTGCGCCGGGACGTGCGTGCGTCAGGGTGCGCGCAGCGTCAGGCAGTTCGAGCTTTTGCCTCAGCCGCCGGTGGGTCGCGCGCCGAGCACGCCGTGGCCGTTGTGGCCAATGCAGCTACGGACGTCGCACGCGCACGAGGAGGGTTGCGCTCGAGAGTGGAGCGTCGCGACCACCGCGTTCTCGGGTTCGGACGGTGCGGTCGAAAAGCTTCACGCTGTCCGCATGGAAAGGAAGGTTTTCTCCGACGGGCGAACCGACTTCGCGCGAATGCCGGGAACGGAGTTCGAGCTCGAGGCGGATCTGGTGCTGCTGGCGATGGGCTTCGTGGGTCCGGTCAAGAGCAAGCTGATCGCTGATCTCGCGGTTGAGCTGGACGCCCGCGGAAACGTGGCGACCGACGGAGCGCACCGCACGAGCGTGCCTGGAGTTTTTGCGGCCGGCGATGCGCGGCGAGGGGCGTCGCTCATTGTCTGGGCTATTCGCGAGGGACGGGATGCCGCGGATAGCATCCACGCGTGGTTGCGGGAGCCGGCCGGCGTCGCGCGGTAACCTTCAGGGGCACCTTCAACAGATGGTGAGCGTCTTGGCGCTACGATGATATCTGGAATACCGAAGCAGGGAGCTCCATGCTTGGCAGCTATCCAGCTGGGAGCTTTCATATTGGCGTTACGGAATCGAGAATGCGTGCGTCGCGCCGTCTTCGAACGCCATTAGAGAAGCTCCTAGCGAAGAAGCTGCAAAGCTTATAGCTCCCTGCTTCGGTTTTGTGGATGCCGCGGCAGCACTTTGGTTGTTACTCCCAAAGATCTATTTCAATCGCACGATCTCCTTGTACCGGACACAGTCGAGGAGATGGTCGTTCGCTTTGCGGTATCCTTCGCGCTTCTTGAG
>JBDTND010000158.1:0-4817 GCA_039933915.1 Gemmatimonadales bacterium
GTCACCCCGATCGTCGCCAGATCATTCCCGTCGATCACCAGATCCGCCAGCGCGATCGCATCTCTGTAAGCAATCGTGATCGCCCTCTTGTAGACCGAAGCCACCGTCTGCTTGTACGGCGCGGGATCGCCCGCCTTCCTCGCTGCCCACCAGAATGCGTCGGCCAGGCGTAGAAGAGGGGCAAGACGCGTGCGCCCGGCACTCGCTGCCCACGTCCGGAGCATCGAGCTCGGCGGGTACTGCTCACCCCACGGATCGGCCGCGTACATCTCCTCGGCCTTGAGGAGCGCGTTGGTCATCGACGGGCCCAGCTGCTGCCACCGCTCGACGAGGTTGGCGATCCATTCCGTGTCGCTGTTCGAGAAGCGAAGGTCCTTGAGCACTTTCCGGACGGTCGGGCCCGGCACCGCCGCAAAAAGCCCCGCCATCCGGGTCGATCTCCGCATCGGCCGGCCGGGAAGGAGCGGGCGACGGAGATGGTCGAGCGGCGCAAGATCGCGGTCCGTGATGCCGGCGAGCGAAGGAATCAGCGAGCCGAACGCTCCCGTGTCGCGCCACATCGCGAACGCTTTGCTCGGAAACCGCACCTGCTCCATCGTCTTCTCGATCTCCTGCTTCACCCGCTCCGCCGAGAGGTGCGTGAGCTCGGGGGCACTCTCGACGATCGCGTCCCACGTGTCGCGGTCGATGTCGAACCCGAACCGCGCCGCGAAACGGATTGCCCTGAGCGCGCGGAGCCGGTCCTCCCGCATCCTGTCGCTCGCGGCACCGACCGCTCGAATGAGCCTGTCATCTATGTCCTTGCGGCCGTGGTACGGATCCCTGATCTCGTCCTTGCTCGGCGAATACGCGATTGCGTTGATAGTGTAATCGCGGCGCGCGAGGTCGTCGTCGATCGAGACGCCGAATTCCACCACCGCGTGCCTGCCGTCGGTCTGGACGTCCTTCCGGAACGTCGTGACTTCGTGCATGACGTTGTTCTTGTCGACGACTCCTATCGTTCCGAACTCGATTCCGACGGGGATCGTCTTCTTGAACAACTTTCGCACTTCCTCGGGCTTGGCCGCGGTTGCGAGATCCCAATCGAGATGGGGATGGCCGAGCAGGGCGTCGCGGACGGCGCCGCCGACGCACCACGTCTCGTAGCCGGCGTCCTCGAGTGTCTTTACGATGGCGCGGACGGTCGCGGGAGCGGCAAGCTTGGTCACGGGAAAGTCTCGTCTGGAGTCCACGTCATCATTGAGGCGAGGACGCACCTTCTCAAAATACAACAGAACGAGTCGTGAGCCGTTAGCATGAGGCTCTGTAGCTGATAGCCTCACTGCGTCGGGACGTCACTAGCTGGGCGTCCTGATACAAGCAACCGCTCTTATCTTCACGCCACCGTGTGGCGTCCCGACGTTCGCAGCTGTCGGCTAGCGAGCGTTTAGCTAATTGCTCACGACTCGTTCTGTTGCAGTTCCCAATTCGAGACATGAGATTTCTCATTGCGCGAACAGAGTTCTGATCTCGCTGTCGTTCATACCGGCGCCGAGCGCGAGCATGAGATCGATGCGAGCCTGCTGCGCGCGTCTGGAGCCTCCGAAGATCGCGCCCATCTCCTCGAGGCGGCGCCCTCCGCCGGGGTATCCGTAGGTGTGTCCGACTCGCCCGCCCTGCGTGCGTGACGTGATCACGACCGGCTTGCCATCGCTCACCCAACGCTGGATTCCGGGGACCATCGCCGGAGGAACGTTGCCGCGCCCCATCGCCGCGAGCACAAGGCCGCGCGCGGTTTCGCGCGAAGCATCGAGAAGGCGAGCATCTGCTCCCGCGGCGGCAAAAATGATGTCGATGGGTGTCGCGAGCGAGTTAGGATTTATGATGGGGGGCGACGGTGGCATCTCGCGCCGCAAAATCAGCTCGCCTTCGTCCAACACCCCCAGCGGCCCCAGCCCCGGACTCTCGAACGCGTCGAGCAAGTGCGTGTTTGTCTTCGTGGTGTCGAGCGCCGCGAAGATCTGCCCCCCGATCACGACCAGCACCCCGAACCCACGTATCTCCGGACTCGCGGCTACCTGCACTGCCTCGAACAGATTGGCCGGCCCATCCCACCCAAGGTCGCTCATCGTCCGCATCGCGCCGGTAAACACGACCGGCTTCTCGCTCGACATCGATCGTGCGACGAGATAGGCGGATTCCTCCAGCGTGTCGGTGCCGTGCGTGATCACGACACCAGTCACCTCCGGCCGCGCGAGGTGGGTGACGATCCGGTTCCTCAGCGCCCAGATCAGCTCGACCGTCATGTGCGGCCCGGGAAACTGCCCCCACTCCTCCGTCTCTATCCCCGTGATCGCGCGGATTCCCTTAGTCGCCTGGAGAATCTCCGCGGGCGTGAGCGCGGGCATTGCCCCGCTGCCGCCCGGGTCGTTCCGCATCGCGATCGTGCCGCCGGTGAAGAGGATGACGATCATCCGGCCGACGCAACTCGCCGCATCGCCTGCTCGGAGAATACCTCGAAAGAGGCGGGATCCCTGTTGGCGATCTCGAGGGCGCGAGTCATGAGGGCGTCGACGGTCAGCAGATCGAGCGCGGACGCGCGGGCCTCGCAGTCGGACTGAAGAACCCGGTCCAGAAGCCTCCCTGCGGCATCGAGCACCTCGCTCGCAGTTGGAGCTGAATTGTTATCGAGAGCGCTCAGCATCGCGGCTTCCAGCTCCTCGGGCGCACGCTGCTTGCCCCCAGCCGGGCGTCGTTTGACTTTGACCGGACGCTGCTTGCCCTCGGTCACGCGACGGCCGCGAGGTGTTTGCGAATCATCTCCGGCGCTTCCGCGACGACGGACGCCATCCGCGCCGCGTCGGGAATTCCCGCCTGCGCCATGTGCGGCTTCCCGCCACCCTTCCCGCCGGCGGCAGCGGCCAATTCCTTCATGATGTTGTCCGCCCGCACACCGCGCTCGCGAAGATCGTCGCTCACGACCGCAAGCATCGCGTTCTTCCCGTTGTCGAACGATGCGGAGAGAATGCCGACGCCCGATTCCATCTGCGCGCGCAATGCATCGCCCATCGCCTGGAGCGCGGGAAGATCCGGGGCGCTCACGTTCGCCGCCACGACCTTGACGCCGTTGACGACTGATCCCTGGTCGACGAGAGACTTGATCGCGCCGCCGCCTCCGCTGCGCATCGCTTCCTCGAGACGTTTCTCCAGCACCCGACGGTCATCGACGAGCGTTTGTATCCGTTTGACCGCCTGCCCATGCGGAGCGCGGACGAGATGCTCGATCTCCTGCAGCTCGTGCTCGCGCGCGCGGAACAGCTCGAGCGCTCCCCTGCCCGTCACCGCCTCGATGCGACGCACTCCCGCGGCCACGCCCGTCTCGCTCACGATCTTGAACATCGCGATCTCGGCCGTGTTGCGCACGTGCGTGCCGCCGCAGAGCTCCATGCTCACACCGGGAATCGAGACGACTCTCACGACGTCCCCGTACTTCTCGTTGAACAGCGACATCGCGCCCGCCGCCTTCGCATCGGCCAACGGCTTCTGCTCGAAAGTGAGCTGAACTCCGTCGAGGATTCCGCGGTTCACGCGATTCTCGACCTCGTTGAGCTGCTGCGCGGTGATCGGCCCGTGATGCGTGAAGTCGAAGCGCAGCCGATCGGGCGCGACAAGTGACCCGGCCTGATGCACATGCTCGCCGAGTACCTGGCGGAGAGCGGCGTGAAGGAGGTGGGTGGCGGTGTGATTGCGCTCGGTATCCCGGCGGCGGTCGCGTGGAACGGTGGCGCGCGCTTTTCCAATTTGGACCTTCCCGGTCACCTTCCCGAGCGCGGCGATGCGGCCGTCGACTTTGCGAAGCTCGTCGACATCCACGCGCCATCCGTCGCCGAGGATCTCGCCCTGGTCGGAGATCTGTCCGCCCGACTCGGTATAAAACGGAGTTTCACGCAGCATTACGGCGACGCGTCCATCCGGAAGGTCGCGCTTGGCGATTACTTCAGTATTGGCCTCGAGTGAGTCGTAGCCGGTGAACGTCGTCGTGTCATCATTCGCCGTCGACGATTTACGGGTGGTGCCAGAGCCCGGCGGCGAGACGTTACCAATCGCGCTCGCCGACACCCCGCCAAGCGTGGTCTCACCCCTGCCCGTCGTCCAATTTCCTGACGCGAGCACGTCCTGTTCTACTCCGACTTTCTTGGAGCGACGCTCTTCCTGCGACTGGCTCCGCTGCGCCTGCAGCGCCACTTCAAATCCCGCGATGTCCACAGAGTAGCCGCGCTCCCTCGCCATCAGCTCGGTGAGATCGATCGGAAATCCGAACGTGTCGTAGAGCTTGAATGCGTCTTCGCCGGCGATCGTCCCGTGTATCGCCGTCGAGCCCTGCGTCGTTTTCGTGGGCGCGAGCTCGTCGAACCGGCGCATCCCGCCCTCGATCGTCGCGAGGAAGCGTTCCTCTTCCGCGCGGGTGGTATCGATGATGTGCTTCGACCGCTGCTTGAGCTCGGGATAGGCATCGCCCATCTGGTCGATGACGACGCGCACGACCTCCACGAGCGTCGGCTGGCGGCGGCCGAGCAGCCACGCGTGACGCACTCCCCTTCTGAGGATGCGACGCAGGACGTAGCCCCGTCCTTCGTTCGACGGAAAAACTCCGTCCGCGAGCAGGAACGCGACCGCGCGACTGTGATCCGCGATGACGCGAAATGATGCGCCGGCCTCACCGCGGTCGTATTTCTTCCGAATGGTCTTCTCGACCGCCTTGATGAGCGCCTGAAATACGTCCGCGTGGAAATTGTTCGATTCGCCCTGCATGATCGCGGCGATGCGCTCGAGCCCGG
>JBDTND010000159.1:0-4782 GCA_039933915.1 Gemmatimonadales bacterium
CGAGATGCCGGTGCCTATTCCAAGGTGGCCGCAGTGCCACGCGTGCTGGATGTGACCCCAGACGAATACTACCGCGCGCCGGGTGAGCATTTCGCGCGACTGTACGCGACGTGGGTTGCGGGGAAGCCGCTATGATCGCGCCGCTCGAGCGTATGCCGACGAATCCGCTCATTCGCCCATCGGACATCAAGTTCGTCCGGGCGAGCGGAGCGTTCAATCCGGGCGCCACGATCGATAGGAAGACCGGCAAAATCGTGATTCTCGTTCGCGTTTTCGAGAAAGCCGCCCGACAATCGTGCCTCGGCCTCGCGCTCTCCTCGGACGGAGAAAAGATCGACGAGATCTGGGACAGACCCGCCGTCGCGCGCGATGCGCCGTACGAGGACTGGGGTGTCGAGGACGCGCGCATCACGTACTTCGAGGACGAGAAGCGCTACGCCATCACGTATACCGGATACTCGCGCGACGGTCCGCAGGTGTGCCTCATCACGACAGACGATCTGCTCGCCCCCGCTCACTACCGGCGGCACGGGCCGCGCATCGCCGGCGAAAACAAGAACTGCGTGATCCTTCCGCAGAAGATCGACGGCCAGTATGTGATTCTCCATCGCCCCATGCCCCGCATAGTTTGCGTCAGGGTTGGTGCGCTGGAGAAGAAGTGGCCGGCGAAAGGGGTTGCGATCGTCGGCCCACGGCCTGATACGTGGCGAAGCTCGCGTGTAGGCGCCGGAGCCCCGCCGATCAAGACCGATGTCGGCTGGCTGCTGCCTTTTCACGGCGCAACTGCCATCGACGAAGGAAATGTCTACTCGATGGGCTGGTGCGTGCTCGACCTGAAGAAGCCTGAGAAAGTGCTCTACGTCTCCGATACGCCCGCGCTCACGCCGGAGGCGCCCTACGAGATCCAGCTCGAACCGATTCCGCAGGTGGATATGAACAACTTCAAGACAGGCGTTCGCGTCGTCTTTCCGCAGGGGTTCGTCGAGCGCGGAGAGGATTTTCTGGTTTATTACGGCGCCGCTGACGTGTTCGTCGCGGCGGCACGCGTCAACAAGCGCGCGCTCGTCGCGTCACTCGAAGAAGCCATCAGACTGAAGCAGGGCGGAGTTCCGTTGTGATCGTGGCTGATCTCGCTCGGAGGGATACCTCGCCTGTGATCGTTCAGTATCTCTCTGGACGATCAACCTCGCGGCGACTTCTCCTGGCGATGATTCTTTCCGTCACCTCGCTCTCTATCGCTTGTGGTCGGGACGCCGCAACCGCCGCTCCCCGAGGCCCCTCCCCCACCGCCGTCCGACTTGATCATCTCGAGCACCTCGGCCTCAACGCCGTCGTGGGGGGAAAACCGGTGCGCGTCGTATCCCTCTACGCGGAGGCGCCGGACTATCGTCCAACACCTTCCCCAGCGCGGGACGGATTCGAGGGAATCGCAAGCCTCGACGATGCAGCTCGTGCCGCGGTCGTCTACCTCCGCGAGTACGATGCGACTCGAGACTCCACGGCCCGTGACCAGGCCATTCGACTTCTGAGCTTCGTGACCGCGATGGAACAGGGCGACGGCGAGTTCGTCAACTTCATCGACTCCGCGGGGAGACTGAACCGCAACGCGCCGAGCAGCCAGAAGAGCATGTCGTACTGGGCAGCGCGCAGCATCTGGGCGCTGGGCGAAGCCGCACGTGTGCTCGGCCCACAGGATTCGGCGGTTGTGAAGAGCCGGCCCGTGCTGGATCGCGCCGTCGCGCGAATGGAGCGCGAGATTGGCGCGGGACGCCTGATTGGCGGATCGACGACGGCCACGGCGGAAGCGCTCCTCGGACTGCTCGCGATGCAGGACGCGGATCATTCGACGTCTTCCACTTCGCTCGCGACACGCACGGCGCAATTGCTTGCCGAGCGTTCGGCAGGAACCAGGACGACCGCGCCGTGGGGCGCACACGTGGATGCAGCAGATGCGCCGTGGCACGCGTGGGGAGCGCGAACCACCGAGGCGCTCGCGACAGCCGGCAAGACGCTCGCCCATCCGGAGTTTGTCGAGTCCGCCAGAAAGGAAGCCGATGGCTTGTGGGGAAGATTCCTGCTCGCGGGTGGGATTCCTTCATCGGTCTCCCCCGACGGCAGCGCTACGTGGTTTCCGCAGATCGCGTACGGAATCAGCCCGATCGTCGAAGGATATCTGGCGCTGGCGGATGCGACGGGCGACCGCCGTTACGCCGTCTTTGCCGGACTCACCGCGAGCTGGCTCCTCGGCGCGAATCCCGCCGGCGTGAGCATGTACGACGAGCCTTCCGGCCGGACCTTCGACGGAATCGACGGTCCCTCGCCAATCAAGCTCAATCGAAATTCGGGGGCTGAATCGACAATCGAGGCACTGCTCGCGCTTCAGAGCGTCACGAGCAACCCTGATGCGGCGGAGTACCTGCACTATCGGCCAGTCGGAGATCCGGCCACCTCACTCGCGAAAGTCCCCGATCAGAGAGAGTACACAGGCCCGGCGGGACGGCGTCTTGTACTTCGCCGGGGGGCGGCTGGCGTGGAGATCGCGCGCGACAACGTTGGAGTGGGCCCGAACGGCACGGCTGCGCCAATCACATTGACTTATTGGCCCGCCGCTAATCCGACCGAAACGGCGGTCGCAGTGCGACTCACAGCTGAGTGGAACAAGGCGAACCCGGACGTGCAGGTGCGAGTGCAGCCGCTGCCAGCGGGCCGCTCTTCGGAAGAGGTATTGCTCGCTGCCATCGTCGCGAAAGCTACTCCCGACGTCAGCTCGAACGTTTCCTCAGCTTTGCTCGCTCGGCTCGTCCGCGCCAAAGGCGTCGTGCGGCTGGACAATCTTGTCGCGACCGCCGCGCGTCTCAAGGAGCGTGAAAATCCGGCAATGCTCGCGTCGCTCCGTCTTCCCGACAGCGGGATCTACGCATTCCCGTGGAAGACCAATCCGATGATGTTGATGTACAACATCGATCAGCTCGCGGCCGCCGGAGTGCGTCCTCCTCGCACGCAAAGCGAGCTTCTGGATGCCTTCAAGCGACTGACGCGCGACACTGACGGCGACGGTCGCAACGATCACTGGGCGCTTTGGGCGACACTCAAGACGAGCTGGTACGAGCGCTTCTACGATTTCTACCCGCTTTATCTCGCGGGCTCCGGCGGGAAGACGCTCGTCATGAATGGAAAGATCGTCTTCGACAATGATGCTGCGGTTGCCGCGCTCGAGCTGCTCCGGCAAGGATTCGCCGACGGGGGACTGCCAAAATCGAACTTTGCGATCGGGCGCGATCCGTTCATCGACGGCACCGTCGCGATGAAGATCATCGGACCGTGGTTTCTGAAAGAGCTGAACGAGCTGAAGGTTCAAGGCCTGCGGTTCGATGTCGTGCCCGTGCCGGCGGCGGATGGCACTGACCCAGAACATCAGTTCGCGTTCGCTGATTTGCGCAGCATCGCAATCTTCTCGACGACGAAGCATCCTGACGAAGCGGCGCGGTTCGTGGCGTATCTGACGTCGCCGGCGGCCGATCGCCTCTTGCTCGAGGAAGCCGGCCAGCTGCCTTACCGGCGCGGACTGTCCACCGATTCCCGCTTCACGGCTTCTCTCGCGACCTGGCCGACGCTCTCGACGTATGCGAAATATGTTGAGCGGACACGCGACATCGATGTCGATCCCGATGTGGTCGAGATATTCGACTTGATCTCGGAAGCCTACGAGGAATCAGCGATCTATGCGAAAGTCCCCGTGCGACAGGCGCTGGCAAGGGCGGCGGCTGAAGCGAGGAACATCGTGAATGCGCGTTGAGCAGAGGGACGTGATGGACCTTACCAGCCGAACGGCTCGAGGCGCCATGCCAGAAGGAGTTTCGTGAATGCGGCATGAGCATCGTTCGGGCTCACTGATGGCTGCGCCTTATGCCCTCTTCCTCCTCGTATTCGCCGCGTATCCCATCGTGTTCGCGCTGGTGCTCGTATTTCTGCGCTGGGACCTGGTGACGGCACCATCCATGGCGGGCTTCGACAACGTGAGGATGCTTGCGAGCGACGGACGCTTCTGGCGTGCCGTCGCGAACACGTTCGTGTTCCTCAGCATCCACGTGCCACTTCAAATCGTGACAGCGCTCGCGCTGGCGTTGGCTCTCAATCGGAAGCTCAGGTTTCGGGGCTTCTGGCGCGCGTCGTTCTTCCTGCCCGTCGTGATCTCCGGCGCCGTTGTCGCAATTCTCTGGAGTAATCTCTACGCCACCGACGTCGGGCTGATCAACAAGCTGCTCGTTCGAATCGGATTGTCGCCCGTGCCATGGCTCACCGATCCGAACACCGCCATGCCCGCGATCGCCGTGATGGTGACGTGGAAGAACGTAGGCTTCTATGTGATCATCTATCTGGCCGGCCTTCAGTACATCCCCAGGAGCTGTCAGGAGGCGATCGAGATCGAGGGTGCGTCTGCCTGGCAACGCTTCCGATACCTGACGCTGCCATCCTTGCTGCCGCAAACGATACTCGTCGTTACTCTCTCGACGATCAACGGCTTCCAGCTCTTCATCGAGCCATACGTTATGACCGGGGGCGGACCGCTGCGGCGCACGTACTCGGTTGTGCTCTACCTCTACACGAACGCATTTGCCTATCAGAAGATGGGCTACGCCGCCACGATCGGCGTAGCGCTGGCCATCATCATTGGCGCGGTTGTTCTCGTGCAGCGCCGAGTGATAGGCAGAGCCGAGGCGGTATGAAGATGCTTCGCAGGGTTGGCCTGTACGCGGGACTGGCTATCGCGGCCCTGACGTT
>JBDTND010000160.1:0-4774 GCA_039933915.1 Gemmatimonadales bacterium
CGGCAAACCTCGAGTCCACGACGATGTCGTACGTCTGGCCTTTGGTGCTGAGATAGCGACTGACCGCGGCGCGGCCGAGCTTTGCGCCGGCAGGCTGCGTCGTGAAGTGCACGTTGTGCATCGTGTTGGCGAACTGCACGAACTCCAAGGTGTCACCCCGTTCGGCAGTGAAGGTCGTCGGCTCGAAGGCGAACCGTTGCTTCTCTCCCGGCCGCTCGACCAGCTTCACCACAACAAGGTGCGCTGCCGTCGGCGCTCGTGCGGCCGTCTGCGCAGTAGTCGGCGCTGCGAGCACCAGGCTGGCTGCGACACAGCCGCTCAAAAGAAATCTGCTACGAATCATGGAGGTCTCCATTGTAGTTGACGTCGGTTCATCCCTTCTTGTATAAGGATACGATAGGCGAACCGTCGGATTCGTCGGCGTTGCCCTGAATTCCTGTAGGGAGATTCTTGGTAAGCGTAGCGCTGGCGACTCCAGAACCCTCACCAGAAGTATGGCTTCTCCTTACCGCGCCGAGACCTCATTAAAGTCATGCTGAAACGGCAGAGGCAATGTCGCGCCTCGCCTGCCATCCTGCCCCCCAGCGCTTAGTTTCCCTCAATGCGCCGCCCCAAATTTCCGCGACTGCCGCGCTTCAAGACGCCGCGGCCTCCGCGCCGGCTCATCCGTCTGGTTGAGGATCTGCGCCGCAAGGAGGATCGCCTCGCGCTGGTGCTCAGCCTCATAATCGGCGCCCTCGTCGGGCTCGTCGTCGTGGCGTTCATCCTGCTCACCGGACGTCTCGCCGCACTGATGTACCCCGCCGGCGGGGAGGGATGGCGCCGCGTCCTCATCCCGATATTCGGATCGCTTGTCACAGGATACCTGCTCTACCGCTACTTCCCCTTGGCGCGCGGCAGCGGAATTCCCCAGACGCGCGCAGCCGTCTTCATTCACGACGGCCGTATTTCGCTGCGATCCGTCATGGGAAAATTCGTCGCCACGTCCGTCTCGCTCGCCAGCGGAATCCCACTCGGCCGGGAAGAACCGGCGATGTACATTGGTTCCGGCCTCGCATCCGTTATGGCGCGGCGACTGGGACTCAGCACGGCGCAGATGAGATGGCTCATACCAGTCGGCGGAGCGGCGGCGCTGTCCGCGGCCTTCAACACCCCCATCACGGCAGTGCTCTTCACTCTTGAAGAAATCATGGGCGATTTGCACGCGCGCGTGCTTGGCTCCGTCGTCCTCGCATCCGCGACCGCCTGGATGGTGCTGCACCTTCTCCTCGGCGACAATCCGCTGTTCCAGGTCCCGGGATACCATCTCGTGAGTCTCGCCGAGCTCGGCATATACGCGGTGCTCGGAGTAGTCGGTGGACTCGCATCGGTGGCCTTCGTCAAGCTTCTGCTCGAGTTGCGTGCCAGATTCGCGCGACTCCCCGGATCTTCGCTCTGGATCCAGCCAGCGGTCGGCGGAGTCACGGTGGGCATTATCGGCTTCTTCGTTCCCCAGGTGCTCGGCGTCGGTTACGATCAGATCGAAAGAGTTCTCAACGGCGATGCGCTGCTGAAAGTCGTCGCGCTTCTCGCGGTGCTCAAGATTATCGCGACTGCCGTCGCTTACGCATCCGGAAACGCCGGCGGATTTTTTGGCCCAAGCCTTTTCATCGGGGCAATGGTGGGTGCGTCGGTCGGATCGCTGGCGCACATGCTGCTCCCCGCATCGACTGCCGGACCCGGCGCTTACGCGCTCGTTGGCATGGGTGTGGCTTTCGCCGGAATCATCAGGACTCCCCTGACGTCGGTGATCATGGTGTTCGAGCTGACGCGAGACTACACGATCATCATACCGGTCATGATCGCGAACCTGATCGCCTTCTTCATTTCGAAGAAGCTGCAGCCGGAGCCGATCTACGAGGCGCTCGCCAACCAGGACGGACTTCATCTTCCAACAGGGACATTCAGGTCGAGCGCCGGATTGTGGGTTTCAATCGCCATTCGCGAAGCACCCCTCCCGTTCACGCCCGATATGAAGGTCGACGAGGCGGCAGAGCAGATTGGAAACAGTGACTTCGAGTCGTGGCCAGTCTCGGATGAGGAAGGACTGCTCGGAATGGTTCGCGTGGTTGACATCCAGGCGGCGACGGAAGGCAATCAGCGCGCGGTTACTATCGCGACGATCATGCGAAGAGCGAGGCCGGAAGGCGAAGAGAGCGCGCCGATCCCACACGTGCATGAAGACCAGCCGCTCGGACAGGCACTTGCCCGGATGGGCGACACCGGACACAACGTTCTTCCAGTGGTCAGCCGCTCCAACGTGCGACATCTGGTTGGCGTGGTCACGCTGACTGACGTGCTGAAGGCTTACGGAGTCGAGCGCTTCACTCCCATCCGGCCCCGCCCCGCGATCGACATATGACCGATCCCATGGTAGTGCAGACGCCGCCGTCGCCGACCGTGAGCGCGCCCCGGTTCATCATGACTCTCGCCACAATTCTGGTCGCGATACTCGTGCTGCTGGCAGTCGATGCAGGTCTCGCCAGAGTGGACAAAAAGGAAACGCGATCAGTCGCGGCAATTGAATACCAGGTAGGGACTCGACTGATGGTGCACGGCAGAGTGCGCGACGCGATAGATCATCTTCGCACCGCCGCCTCGCTCGACCGCGACAAGCCGGCGTATACCGCGGCGCTGGCGGAGGCGGTTCTCGCGGATGGGCGCCCGCTCGACGCCGAGCAATTGCTGATTCCGCTGCTCGAGCGCGTGCAGAGGGATGGCGCGGCGAATCTGGCAATGGCGCGCGTGCTGGCAAAAGAGGGACGAATCGAAGAGGCGAAATCGTATTATCACACCGCCATTTTCGGATTGTGGACCGAGGACGCTGAGCGCAATCGCACGGCGTCCCGCTTCGAGCTGATCGATTTCCTGGCGGCGACTGGCGCCAAGCACGAGCTCCTCTCGGAGCTGCTGCCGATTCAGGACGCGTACCCCGACGACACGTTGATGCGCAAGCGAATCGCGCAGCTGTTCGTAATGGCGGGATCGCCGACGCGAGCGGGCGAGATATTCCGCGACGTCCTGCGGCACAACTCGAACGACACATCCGCCTACATTGGCCTGGCGAACGCGGCGATGGCGCAAGGGAACTATCCGGAAGCGCGCGGCTACTACCAGTCCGCTCAGAAGCTCGCGCCCGATGACACCGCGATCAAGTCGAAAATCAGGCTCGCGGACAGCGCGACGGCGATCGACCCCACTCAGCGGGGACTTCCCTTGCCCGAGCAGCTTCAGCGCAGCAGAAACCTTGTGCAGATGACGATCGCGTCGGCGCGCAAATGCCTGAACGCAGAGGCACCGCAGGTCGCGGCGGCGCTGGACTCGGTGAGCAGAAGTCTCATGGTGCAATCATCCGCGATACCGCGGAACCAGGCGATCGAAGAGAATCTGTCCTTGGCCGGCGCGATGTGGCGAATGCGAGGGGGCCGCTGCGCAACGCGCGCCCCTAACGTCGATGAGGCTCTGGCGCTGGTTCAGGACAAGATCGCGCAGTAAGCCGCTAACTGGTGGTGTGGGCTCCAGCGGTACCCGCCGGCAAGCTGAAGGAGAAGGTGCTGCCGTGATTGATGGTGCTCTCCACCCAGATCTTCCCTCCATGCGCTTCGACGAGCTCCTTCACGATCGCGAGTCCAAGTCCCATTCCGCGCTTGTCGTCGCGGCGTGCCTGCCAGAAATTGTCGAACAGATGTGAGATGTTGTCGGGCGAGATTCCCGGTCCGTCGTCGGCCACCTCGAAGACGACCTGCTTCTCTTCCGGCGTTGCGCGCAGCCTGATCGTACCCTTTTCCGGAGTGAACTTGATCGCGTTGCCAATCAGATTGCCGACAATCTGCGAAACGCGCGCCGGATCGGCCCGCACGTTTATGCCATCTTCACAAGTCGCCTCGAGATGCAGGTGCCTCCGCTCCGCCAGCGGACGGAAGGTTTCTTCGGCTTGTCGAATGATCGACCCGACACTTACATCTTCGACGTCGAGATACAGCTTGCCCGCCTGAAGACGCACGGTGTCGAGCAAGTCGTCGATGAGCCGGTTCATCTGCCTGGCCGCGCGCATCCCGATGTTGAGCATCTCGGTGCGCCGCTCGGGAGTGAGATTCTCCGAGAGGAGCAGCTCGCCGGTCATCAGAATGAGATTGAGCGGATTCCGAAGATCGTGCGCGACGACGCCGAGCACGTCTTCGCGCGCGTGAGCCAGAACTTCGGCTTCCTCACGCTTTTCGCGCTCCGCATCGTAGCTTCGCGCCCGCGACAGCGCCGTAGCTGCACTCTGCGCCAGAAGCAGCGTGAAGCTCCGGTCCGACGCGCCGATCGCTCCCGCTTCCTTGAAATGAAGCGACATCGCACCCAGCGTTTCACCGGCGTGGATGAGCGGAGTCGCCAGATACGTCTGCATGTCGCCGAGGTCGCCGAGTCCCTGATAAGTGTTTCCGAAACGCTCGCGGAACTCCTCTCCCGACTCGATCGATATCATCTCCCCTTTGCGCAGCGCATGAACCAGCGGTATATCGCTTTGGAGGGTGATGGTGGCGAGGTGCGCTTCTAGCGCTTTGCTCATTCCGCTGGTGCCGAGCAGCCGGAGGCGATCCCCCTCGAGCGACACTACGACGCCGCGAGTGGCTTCGACGACTGCCAGACCCTTGCTGAGCACGACGGCTGTGACCTCCTCAACCGAGCGGGCTTCCGAGAGGGCCGTCGTGACTTCGAGTAGCCTGGTCGCGCGGTTGGCCACTTGCCG
>JBDTND010000161.1:0-4753 GCA_039933915.1 Gemmatimonadales bacterium
TGGGCACGGCGTCCTGAATTTCATAAAGTATGGAGCCGTTGCTTCCGACCTCGCGGAAACGCTTTTTCCCGGCACTATCCGGCACGCGCTCGATACTCTTGACCGAGCTCCGCCACTCGGGCAGGCGATCGACATCGGATATCAGCCGGTACAACTCCCCTGGCGCCGCTTTGACGGTCACATCGGCTGTAGCGCGATGCTTGACAGGAAGACTCCATCCGACGACCAACACGATCAGAACGAGCGCGACGAGAACAGCAGCCACAATAGCGACGTATCTCATTTTCCGGCCTCCGGAGGGCAGGAAAAGGGCAAGAAACTCCGGTAATAGTCAAGCCAAGGTAGACGACTCGGTCGCCATTCCTTTACCTCCCATAGACAGTGGGCGCATAGAAACAGTGATAGGCTTATGAGCCGATGCCAGCCTTGCCGAACGCCCATTTCCCCGAGTCGGCGAGTCACTCGAATCATCTGCTCGACACGGCCTCATCCCGCCATTTCAAGTACGGATCAGTTCATGACCAAACTGCGCAGTCTGTTATTCGCCATGCTGGCGCTCGCGACGGCGTCAGGCGCGATGTCCGCTCAGACGACTCCACCCAAACGCGCGCCCATGCCGTGCCCGAGCGAGCCGGAGCGGCATCGCTTCGATTTCTGGATCGGCGAGTGGGATGTCGCCACAAAAAGTGGATCGCCACAGGGGAAAAGCGTGATTCAGTCTGTAAGTGGCGGGTGCGCGCTGCTGGAGAACTGGACAAGCTTGAACGGCGGCAATGGGAAAAGTCTCAACGCCTACAATCCACAGATCAAGCAGTGGCAGCAGTACTGGATCGGACAGGATGGCCAGGTGACCGAGTATCGCGGCAGCGCGTTCGACGGCACGAGCCTGACGTTCTTCGAGAAGAACGATGCGAAGCCGGACTCAGTTGGTCGCCTCACGTTCACGCCAGTCGACAAGGAAACGGTCCGCCAGCACGCGGAGATTTCAACCGACGGTGGAAAGACCTGGGCGACCGCCTACGATTTGTACTACCACCGGAAAACCAAATAGGCGCGTCGCAGTTGTTGGAAAAGCAACTGCAAGAAAGGTGAGGGGTGCGAGGTAATAGGCGAGACGTCAGAGGGAACACCTCCTCATCCCTCGTGCCCAACCTGGCACCCCTTACCTGTTTTTGTTTTGCGATAGGCGCTAATAGCAGTGCTACCCTTGAAAGCGGTATCCCGCTTTCCTCACGGTGATGAGGTAGCGCGGCTGCGCCGGGTCCGGCTCCAGCTTGTTTCGCAACCGTGCAACGTGCTGGTCGACCGTGCGCGAAGTCACGCCCGTGCTGTATCGCCAGACCTGACGCATCAGCGTGTCGCGCGACACGATGTCGCCTCCGGATTCGATGAGGAAAGCGAGGAAATCGAATTCCATCGGGCTCAGGTCGACCGGCTTTCCTCCCCGAACAACCGTTCTCGTGCGCAGATCGACCACCACGTCCGAGAATCGATGCTGGGTGACTCTCACTCCATCGCCGGCGGCTGATGTCTTGCCAGCAGGCGACAGCCTGCGAATGATTGCTTCGACTCGCGCGAGGAACTCGAGCACACCGACCGGCTTGACTACGTAGTCGTCCGCGCCGATGCGGAAGCCCTGCACCTTGTCCACTTCCTGATCGCGTGCTGAAAGAATGAGCACCGCCGCGGATCCCCCTCGACCTCGATAGCGACGCAACACCTCGAAGCCGTTCATGCCCGGCAACATGAGGTCGAGCACGATGAGGTCGGGATTGTGTGCATCAAGCCAGGCGAGACCGTCGCTTCCATCCGCGATGCACTCGACTCTATATCCTTCGACCTCGAGACTGTTGCGGAGGCCAAGTGCGAGCGTCTCGTTATCCTCGATGATGAGGATGGAGTGATCCGTCGCTGCTTCGGTTCCAACCGGCTGCCATGCGTGCGTCATGGTGATGATCCGTTTTGACTGCTGTGAAGTACAAGCGTGAAGCGCGTTCCGCCAGCGGGCGATTCCGAGAGATCGGCTTCCGCATCCATCGCAATTACAAGGTCGCGCACGATCGAGAGCCCGAGACCGGCGCCCGCGGTGCTATCGTCCATAGTGCCATCGATTCGGAAGAACGGCTCCCAGACATTTTCTCGCTGCGAGACAGGGATTCCCGGCCCCGAGTCGTCGACCCAGAGCCGCAAGATCTTTCCCTCCTTACGTACGCCAATCGTGATAGTTTGGCCTGTGGGGCCGTACTTGGCCGCGTTGTCGAGCACATTGATGAGAATCTGGCGAAGCGCGCCGGGGTCGCCGCGCGCCACCGCATGGTCCGGCACGTCGACCTCCAGGCGCATCTTTCGCGCATCCGCGAGCGGTGCGAAAAAATCGGCCGCGGTTTGTATGACGTCGCCGACATCCACCGGCGTGGTCTTGAGCTGCACCCGGTGCTTCGTCGCCGAGAGAACGGAATTCGACAGTGCGATGAGCCGGTGGGTCTCGCGCTCTATGATTTCGAGCGAGTGCTCGCGCTCCGACTCGGTTCGCGTGCGGCCGAGCCGGAGGAGCTGCACGAATATCAGGATCTGCTGCAGCGGCGTGCGCAGCTCGTGTGACACGTTGGCGAGAAACCTTTGGCGCGAGTTGACGAGGCGGATCTCGCTGCGCAGGGAAGCGAACCCCGCGATCGCGAGTACGATGCTGCCGGCGAGAAGGATCCACGACGCCGGGAGGCGCGATTCCGGAATGCCGCCCTGAACCAGAAGCCGTGCCACATCTGGGCGAAGTGCGACCCAATACCTGGTGCCTCCCACAAATCCCAGCGGAGCCACACCATAGTAGTTCGATGATCGTGCGCTGCCTTTGGGCATCTGGTAAATCGTTTTATCTTTGGTGTCGGTAATGGTGAGCGTCAGCAACGACTCGGCGGGCATACCCATAGGCCATCTCGAGCCCTTCATCTTCTCGGTCGAGTCTCCACGAGCCTCAGTCGGCGTTGATCGAGTTCCCTCCTCGACGTAGCCCGGCACCATCGGTGGCAGCACCTTCACGATCTTGTACATCTGCGAATAATCCGAGGTATCTCGGACTCCATAGCAGGAGCGGTAACCGTAAACCGCGATCACAGTGTTGGCGGTATCGACCGCCGCAGAGTACGCGATGGTTTCTCTGCCGCCTGGCGGGTCGACGAAGAGATACCCGAAGCCTACTCTCTTAACCCACGGTGCATTGGCCAGGGTTGGAATGGAGTCGCGAATGATTTCGTCGATCTGGGAAACCGGATGAACTCCCGCGTATGTAACGGCACGTGAAGGCAGGTCGAGGCGAAACCTGTAAACCGGCCACTTCGCATGCGGTCCACAGCGCTCCATGGTGTCCGGGATCGCGGCGAGCGCCGTCACCGGCGGCAGCTGGCCGCGCACCCACGGGTCGCCCGGATGAATGGGGTCGAACGCTCGTGACCGCTCCCGGGCGAAGAGATATGCGCGAGTGGTATAGAGGTAGCTCGCGAACATCGCGTAGTCTCTGACCGTACGCTCCGCCGCGGTCTTGCGCTCCCGCGCGTGGACCATCGACTCCCGCACCGCGAGAGCGGAAACCACCACGATGCCGAGCAGCGCCCCACCAAGCACGAATGGGCGAACTCCATAGGATCGCATATGACCAGTGATAGACATCGTATTGGGCGGGTGGCCTCGATCATACAATACTCCGTCCGCGCTGGTTCCGCCCGGTGGGGGATGTATGCGAATTGTAAACACTGTCTCAAAGGGGATCGTGCCGACGCCTATGGCGGGCTAACGGATCGTCCGACAGCTGCCGGCGCGCCCATGATCGGGCCGATCCATTCGACCCGCTTTATATGTATACAATTCCGCTACGAATGGTTCACAGCTTCGGCACCGCAAATCTCTATCACGCCCTCGTACTCACTCTCACATTGCGAGCATCAGTGTTCGCGGAACACTAAACCGCGCGCGCCGCTTTGCCGCGACCGCGCAAAGGAGGGTGTGATATGAAGAGAAAGTCTCGTTTTTTCGTCGGAGGGTTTCTGGTCGCGTTGCTTCCCACACTGGCAGCAGCACAGACTACGATATCCGGGCAGGTCACCACCGAAGGCGGGACGCCAGTCCCGAGCGCGACCGTCTTCCTCGAAGGCATGAGCCTGGGCACGCAGGCCGACGCGTCAGGTCGTTACACCTTTATCGTCCCGCCGGCTCGCGCGACCGGGCAAACGGTAGCGCTCACGGCGCGCTTGATCGGCTTCAGCTCGCGGAGCACGCCCGTCACGCTGAATGCGGGACCAGTAGCGATCGATTTCGTGCTGCCGCGTAATCCTCTCCACCTCGAGCAAGTCGTGGTGACTGGAGCGGGCACGTCGAGCACGCGCGCGAAACTGGGCAACGTGATCAATACCGTCGACAGCTCACTGGTGAGGCGATCGTCGGAGCCCCAAAACCTCGTCAACGCCCTGGCGGGCAAGGCGCCCAACGTCGAGGTCCGCTCGCAAGGCGGCGACCCGGGAGCCGGGAGCTCCGTCAAGATTCGCGGATCGGCGACGATCCTTGGTACCAACCAGCCGCTGTTCGTCGTCGACGGCCAACCGATCGACAATCAGGCGATCTCAACGGACCTGACACTGACGCTGAATCAGCCAGGCGCTGGTGGAGACGTCACGCAGAATCGCGCGGCGGATATCAACCCGAACGACATCGAGTCGATCGACATCCTCAAGGGCTCATCGGCCGCGGCCATCTACGGCGCCCG
>JBDTND010000162.1:0-4742 GCA_039933915.1 Gemmatimonadales bacterium
ACGATGTGCCGCCCGTCAGGCGCCCAGGACGGATCTTCGTTTTCACCTTCGCTCGTCAGCTGCTTGGGAACGCGATCCCGAACGTCGATCATCCAGACCTGGAAATTGCCCATCTGTTGCTCGTACGCGATCGCGCGACCATCAGGAGACCAGTCCGGGCTCGAACGGTAGCTGCGCACCCCTGGCGTGTACGGCGTCAGCAGCTGAACGTTGGACCCGTCCGCATCCATAATATACACCTGGGGCGAGCCCGACTTCCCCGAGATGAACGCAATCTGTTGTCCGTCCGGACTATAGGATGGCGACGTGTTGTCCGTGCCTCTGCCGAGCGTGATTTTGCGCGGCTGCCCGGAGTCGAGCACCGCCAAAACGAGATCGGTGCCGTTTCCGGTTCCCTGCGCGTAGAGAATCGCGTTTCCGCCCGGCTGATAAATGGGTGTGATGTTGAGGCCAGCGCGGATCTGACTCACTCTGCGCGTGCGGCCAGTGCGAACATCCAGCTCCTGGACCTGGGTGCCCGAGTTGCCGAGCACGGTGAAGACGACGGACGTGCCGGTGGGCGACCAGGCCGGTGACAGAGCGCCACGTCCCGTCGTGATCGAGCGCGTCTCCGCACCGTCGCTGTCGACGATCCGCAGCTCGCCGTCGTTCACGTACGCGACGCGCGTCTGCGCGATGCCGCGCTTCCCGAGCGCCCACTGCTCGATCTGGTCCGAAACTCCGTGCAGCGCGAAGCGCCAGTCCCTGTCACGACGATCAAAAAGAAAGTGCTCCGACTGGAGCAGCTGACCACGCGCGACATCGTACGCCGCGACGTGAAGGCCCTGCGTCGTCGGTGTCATGCGAACGAGAACCGCTGCGCCCAACTTTGCGACGAGCGGGAAGTTGATCTTCTCGCCGGGCGCGGGGACCAGTCCCGTGACCGTGGGCATATCGAGCGCGATCACGTTCATCCGGTCGCTGTAATCCAGATCGCGCTGGACGATCACGCGCAGCGAATCCTCATCGTCATCCCGCACCGGCAGGACGATCACGCCTGGCCTGGTGCCGGCGGCGTAGCTGAGACCGAGTCGAACTCCCGGAGTCGTGGTTGTGTCCTGCGCCAGACCAGCCGTGGCAATGACCGCGCAAGCCAGTGCTGCAACGCAAAAAGCGCGAACGCCCCATCTCATTTCAAAAACTCGGGATCGAAGCTGAATACCACCGGCAGCGCGTCGTCCGGGAATCCGTCCGGGAGCGGGCCAAATCTGCGCGCGCTCGAAGCCGCCTCGACCGCGCCCTGTGCTTCCAGGTCGAAGGAGAAGTTGCCGGAGCGTCTGATGAATGTGAGGTCTGATACGGAGCCATCTCTGTGAATCAGAAACCTTACTTCCGCTTTGAGACGCGCAGCAGGATTCCGTGGATTGAAGTTGAGTGCGATCTGTCGAACGATGTTGTTGAGATACCCTGGAAACGGGAACTCGATCCCGTCGCTGCGCACGCTCGCCACATCGGTTCCCTTCCCGCCGGTCGGTCCGCCCCCCGCTTTCGGGGCTTCAGTCCTGGGCTGCGGAGCGACTTTGGTTTCCGTTGGAGCGCTCGCCTTGCTCGATGGCGCAACTTTCCCTTCAGTTGGCGTCGCTCGCGCCGGCGTTTTGGGCGCCGGCTTCGCCTTCGGTAAGGGCATTTCCTTGACGGTTGACTGCGAAGCGCTCGGCTCCGTAACAGATGTATTCGTCTTGGCTGGCTCGGTCTTCACTTCGCCGATCGCTCTCTGACCCGCGGGAGCGGCTACGATTTCCACCCTGTACATCGGCGGCAGAGCGACCGTCTTGCGCTCTTTCAGTGTGTTGAACAGCAGCGTCGCAACGGCGGCGTGGAGGATCGCCGAAAGCGTGAACGGCGTAACGAGTCGCGATCCACTCTCCCGGCGCGCTATCATTTCGCCTCTGGAGGCTCCGCTACCAGTCCGATGTCTCCGATGCCGCTTGCCCGCATTATGGCGAGCACTTTGACGACAGAACCGTAAGGAACCTGATCGTCGGCTCGCAGGTAAACGCCACCGCTCCCTCGTCGCTGCGCCAGCGCCTTGAAGCTCGAGGAGAACTGGCTCAGCGTAAGACGCGCCTCGTCGACGAAGATGGTACCCGTCCGGTCGATCGTCACCGTGAGTCCGCTCTTCGACTCGAGGGGACGAGCCTGCGCCTTGGGAAGTGAGATGTCCACTCCGCCCTGCATCATCGGCGCCGTGATCATGAAGATGATCATCAGCAGCATCATCACGTCGATCAGACTGACGACGTTGATCTCGGCGTTGAGGACGAGCCTGCCACGCCCGCGTCCGCGGCGCGCCACTAGATCCTTCCCTCTCTGACCATCAGCGCTATGAGCTCCGAGCTGAAGCTCTCCAGCTGTCCCTCGATCTTGTTGAGTCGCGCCGCGAAAATATTGTACGCGAACACAGCGGGAATCGCGACGCTGAGCGCCGCGGCGGTCGCGATCAGCGCTTCCGCCACACCCGGAGCAACCGCGCCAATGTTTCCTGATCCCTTCGACGCGATGCCAATGAACGCATCGATGACGCCGAGCACGGTACCGAGAAGGCCGATGAGCGGGCTGACGGATCCGATCGTCGCGAGCGCCGCCACCCACTTGCCCAGCCGGTCGCGCTCCGACGTCGTCTCAGCATCGAGTACGAGCTGCAGCGCCTCTACCTGCGCGCTGCTGAACCGCGCCGCCCGATCGGTGGTCCCGGCCAGCGCTGGTGTAGTCTCTTCGATGAAGCGCATCGCGCGCTCCATCACAATAGCCGGTGGTCCGGCTCTTTCACGAGCTATACGTGCAGCCCCTTCGACACTCCGCGCACCCGCGAACTCGTGCGCGAAGGAGTGGGTTATTTTCGCGGCGCGTCGCAGCTCGTACCACTTGGCGAAGATGATTCCCCAGCTGATCAGCGACAGGATGACGAGTATCACGAGCACGAACTTCGTCGCCCCAGTGGAGCTCGTGATCAGCTCCATCGGCGAGCTGGGCACCGCCTGACTGGCCTGCAGAAGAAGCATTTGTGTCAAACCGTCGCTCCGCTCATACGCGCCGCGAACCAGGCGTACGTTTTTGCGAGTCCATCAGCGAGCGAGACTTCAGGTATCCAACCCAGTCCCGCCTTCGCCTTGTCGGGATTTACAAAAGACTCCTGCTGCTCCCCCGGCCGATGAGGCGCAAACTCGACCGGCACGTCGCTCTTCGTCGATGCCTTCAGCTTTTTCACGATCTCCAGCACGCTGGTGCCGACACCCGTTCCAATGTTGAACGCCCGCGCATCGAGCCGCCCCTTCTCCGGGAGCGGCTTCGTCGCCGCAAGCCATACCGCGCGCGCGACGTCACCCACGTAGACGTAATCGCGCGTCTGAAGGCCGTCTCCAAAAACAGTCAGCGGGCGGTTGTTGAGAATCCGTCCGCAGAAGATCGCCACCACTCCCGCCTCGCCGTGCGGATCTTGTCGGGGACCGTAAACGTTGCCGAATCGGACGGATATCGAATCCTGTCCGTGCACTCTGCCGTAGTACGCGAGGTAGAGCTCTATGCTCAGCTTCGCGATAGCGTATGGCGATTCGGGATCCTTGGGATACGTCTCGGCGTTTGGTGGCGTATTGAAGTCGCCGTAAAGGACGCCGCCGGTCGAAGTGAACACGACGCGCGCCTTCCCCCTGGACGTCCTGAGAGCCTCCATCAGGTTGAGCGTGCCGAGGATATTGATGGTCGCGTCGACTACCGGATCGGCGACGCTCTTCCGCACGTCGATCTGCCCCGCGAGATGCGCGATGACGTCGAACTTCCCGTCACCGACGAGCCCCGCAAATTCCTTCGAGTTGACGCCGATCTCGTGGAACCGCGCCTTCTTCGGAATGTTCTCGCGCTTGCCGCTCGAGAGATCATCGACGACGTCTACGTCATAGCCCTTTTCGATGAACAGGTCGGCAACGTGAGAGCCGATGAAACCCGCACCTCCCGTCACCAGTGCCTTAGGCATTGTCGGATTGAGCTCCTTTGTCCGCTTCGTCGGCCGGCTTCTGCTCCAAAGCGAAAAGGTACCGCGCCGCGTCCACCACGCCGAGTCCGCGCCCATTCGCGGCCGCAGCTTTCAGCCGGACGCTGGGCTCGTGCAGGAATTTGTTCATCAGTGCCTTTGAGAAATGTTCGATCGCTTCCGCCTGTCCAGGTGAGAGCGGTCCGAGACGCCGCAGCGCCGCCGCCAGTTCCGCGCTCCGCAGTCTGTCCATCTCCTCCCGGAACTCCTTGACGACAGGAACCGCCGCAAGGCCACCGAGCCAATCCCAGTATTTCTGAACTTCCCGCGCGATTATCTCGCGCGCGGCAGGCACATCCTCCACGCGCTGCTCGAGGTTCGCCGCGGCAGCGGCCCGCAAGTCATCGAGATCGTACAGAAAGACATTGTCGAGATCTCCCACGGACACCTCCACATCGCGGGGCAATGCAATGTCGAGAATGCAGAGGGGACGGTCACCCCGGGCCTCGACAGAGTCACGGATCCGCGGAAGAGTGACAACCGGGACCGGCGAGGCCGTCGAGCAGATTAACACATCGACGTCGCGCAACGATTCCCAACACTGATCATAATGCATCGCGGTCGCGCCGTGACGCTCTGCCAGAGCTTGCGCCCGCTCGTGCGTGCGGTTGGCGACGATCGCGACGCGCACACCTTCGCCGAGCAGGCATTCGAGTGCGAGTTCCGCTACGTCTCC
>JBDTND010000163.1:0-4728 GCA_039933915.1 Gemmatimonadales bacterium
CGCGCCATTCTCTCCAGCGTCGCATTGGCTCGAGAATCCAGGCGGCGAGCGCCAGGCTCAGCACCGCCACTGTCCCAAGTACGAAGACAATCATCACGTCCAACATCCCGACGACCGCGATCCCAGGGCCGGCGAGTCCACCCTGAGGGGCAGCGTGAATTAGCCGGACGAGATCGATCGCGGAAGTAGTCGCGTTGTAAGCGAGCGTGCCACCACAGACCGCAGCGGCAATGCCGATCGCGTTTATCAGGATCCCGACGATCTGTCTCGCAAGCGATGGCTGCTTTGCCGAGACGCGCATCGCAGACTATCTCACGGTGTGCGCGAGCAGGACCGCTCCTGCCCCTGTGCCGATGGCGTCCCACGTGAGGTCGCGCACGCTGAAAATGTTGCCGGGCGTACGCTTGTCGTGTATCTCGCGCGCCACTCCGAATCCAACCGTGATTCCGATCGCACCGGTCATCGCCGTGCGATGATTCGCACCTGCAGCCTGAAGCGCGCTGTATGACACGCTCTCGATGAACGCCGACATGAAGAAGTGCTTGATCTTGTCGATCCCGAACCAGTTGTCCCGGACGACGGCGGCCTGGCCGTAAAGTAGATTCACCGCGAGCGAAAGACTCAGAAGCTGATTCATTTCGAACGCCTGGGCGCCGCTCTGCTCGATTTGCCCGCCGTCGCTTTTTTCGCGCTTCCCCCTGTCGATGCGCGCTTTGCGGCCTTCGCGCCCGACCGTTTTTTCTTTTTCGCCCCGGCGTCGTCGCCCTTGTCGCGCGCCCAGAAGAGCGTCGCCTTCACCGCGCGCTGCCATCCCGCGACCAGCTCGCCCGCCGCTTCGCGCGGCATCCCCGGCGTGAACTGCGTGAACTTCCTCGTTCCGATGAACTCGGCCGCATCGCGCCACACTCCGCCCGCGATTCCCGCCAGACCGGCGGCGCCGAGCGCGGTCGTCTCGATCATGTCGGGACGTTCGACGGGGATGCCGAGGACATCGGCCTGGAATTGCAGCAGCCAGTTGTTCGCCGACGCGCCGCCGTCCACTCGCAGCGACGCGAACTTGACCTTGCTCCTCCTCGCCATCACCGACAACATCTCCGCTGACCCGTAAGCCATCGCCTCGAGCGCGGCGCGGGCGAGGTGCGCACGAGTCGACCCCCGAGTGAGTCCGACGATCGTTCCGCGCGCGAGCGGCTCCCAATTCGGTGCGCCGAGCCCGACGAGGGCGGGAACGAAGTAGACGCCGTCGTTGGAATCGAGAGAGCGTGCGAGCCCTTCGCTCTCCGCGGCGTTGAACAGAATGCCGAGCCCGTCGCGCAGCCATTGCACCGCAGCGCCGGCGACGAAGATCGAGGCCTCGAGAGCGTACGCCGCGCCGCCCGTCTCATCGCACGCGACCGTCGCAAGCAATCCCTCACCCGCGCGGGGGACCTTCTTGCCGGTGTTGAGCAGCAGGAACGCGCCGGTGCCATAGGTGTTTTTCGCCTGCCCTTCGGCGAAACATCCCTGTCCGAAGAGGGCAGCCTGCTGATCACCCGCGACTCCCGTGATCGGCAGCGATTTGCCGAAGAAGGACGTGACCGTCTTTCCGAAATCTCCGGCAGAGGGACGCACCTCGGGCAGAATCTCCATCGGGATCTTGAAGATGTCGCACAGCTCCCTGCTCCATCGCATCCGGTTGATGTCGAAGAGCAGCGTGCGCGATGCGTTGGTCGGATCAGTCGCGTGCACGCGGCCGCCCGTGAGCTTCCAGATCAGCCAGCTGTCGATCGTGCCGGCGAGCAGCCGCCCGTTCCTCGCGACAAACGCAATCTCGGGCTTCCTGAGAAGCCACTCGATTTTCGTCGCCGAGAAATAGGGATCGGGGCGCAGGCCCGTTCGCTCGGCGATGAAGGCCGTCTTGCTCTTTAGCTGCGCGCAGCGCTCCGTCGTTCGGCGGTCCTGCCAGACGATGGCGCGGGCGAGTGGCTTGCCGGTATCGCGATGCCAGACGACGATCGTCTCGCGCTGGTTGGTTATTCCGACGACGTCCGGCTTGACGCCGCTCACCGCAATCGCGTCGCGCGCGGCAAGCAGCGTACGCTCGAGTATCTCCTCGGCGTCGTGCTCAACCCAGCCTGGCTCGGGATAGTGTTGCGTGATCTCCCGGTACCCTCTGCCGGCGATGCGACCATCCGCGGCGATCACCAACGCAGTGGTGCCGGTCGTCCCCTGATCGATGGCGAGGACGTGTTGCATCGCCGTGTCGATCTGGCGAGCCGGATAGAATACACCGGGATCTTCAGAGAGCAGTGCGTCGTTCATCACTCGTCCCGCGGCGTCTTCCGCCGCTCAGGAAAGTATTCGTCGAGAAAGGAGATCAGCGCGGTTTCCTCGGGTGCGTGTCCGGTACCGTTGTCCGCATGATCGGTCGCCTTGGGAAGCGTGATAGTCGTCCCGCTTCGCAGGTACTTCATGACGACCACCGGGTGCACGTAGGACTTCCTACATATAGTAGGGGTGTTCCCCAATTCTGACGCGACAAGACGCACGGCCGTCACGACGTTCTTCTTCCGCTCGTTCTGGCTCTTTCCTTTCCCCAGCTCAGCAAGGACAGTTGCGGTGCGCAGCGTGCCGCCCCAGGTCCGGAAATCCTTTGCTGTGTACGGGAACTCCGCCACGCTCTCGATGTAGTCATTGACGTCGCGCGAATCCACGTTTTGCCATTTTCCATCTTCCTGATAACGAAAGAGCCTCGGGCCCGGCGTCTTCAGCAGCTCCATCACGAATCGGACTAGGTCTTTACCCACGACCACATTCCGCTGCGTGATCGAACGCTTGCCCCGATACTCGAATTCGACGGTCTCATCGTCCAGTACCATCGCATGAGACTTTCGCATCGTCGTAATGCCGAAGGTGTTGTTTTCCTTCTGGTATTTATCGCTGCCGACGCGGAAGAAACCCGACGAGATCAGGCGGACAAGCCCAGCGCACACCTTTTTCTTCGACAATCCCCTGCAGCGGAAATCGCGCTCGATACGGGCGCGGAGCGTCGGGAGATCACGAGCCATCTGCCGCACACGGTAGTACTTGCGAAGCTCGCCCTTCTCCACCGCACGGTGATGATACTTGTACTGCTTTCGCCCGCGCGCGTCGAATCCCCACACCTGGATCGCGCCGCGCGGATTCGTGGAGATGTGCACATCGCGCCACGCCGGAGGTATCCGGAGCGCGTCGATACGCTCCAGATGCGCCGCATCCTTCAGTGTGCTTCCGCCGGGCCCCTTGTAACTGAATCCCTTCGCCTTGGAGCCTTCACGAACAATCCACTTCTGAGCCATTTATCCGACGCCCAATAGGGAAACTTTCTGGTAGATTTGACTGTCGCCGCCCGCACGACAGATGCCGGCAAATCTACCCACAAACATATCTCCATGCCCTTCAAATTCCTGACGCTGGAGGTCGCGGACCGCGTCGCAACACTCACCGTCAACCGCCCCGACAAACTCAACGCGCTCAACGACGCGACGATTGCCGAGCTCGGCCACGCGATCGATGAGATCCGCGTCGATGATGCCATCGGAGGCGCGATACTCACCGGCGCCGGACGCGCATTCGTCGCCGGCGCAGACATCTCCGAGCTCTCGCTCCAGACCCCTGTGCTCGGCAAGGCCCGCTCACGGGCTGGGCAGGATGTGTTCCGCAGATTCGAGACCTGCCCGAAACCAGTCATCGCGGCGGTCAACGGATTCGCTCTCGGTGGCGGCTGCGAGCTGGCGATGTCGTGTCACGTCCGCATCGCGTCCGACGCCGCGAAGTTCGGCCAGCCGGAGAGCAAGCTCGGGATACTCCCAGGCTACGGCGGCAGCCAGCGTCTTCCGCGCCTGGTGGGCAAGGGACGCGCGATGCAGCTGCTCATGACCGGCGAAGTCATCGACGCAACGGAGGCCTATCGCATTGGTCTCGTGAACAAGGTCGTTCCGGCCGCGCAACTGATGAGCGAGGCGCGCGAGATGATGAAGACGATTCTCGCGAATGGCCCGCTCGCGATTGCACTCTGCATCGAGGCAATCGACCGCGGGCTCGAGATGTCGCTCGAGGAAGGATTGATTCTCGAGGCGAATCACTTTGGATTGCTCGCGGCGACCGAAGACATGCGCGAGGGGATGCGCGCTTTCCTCGAGAAGCGTGCTCCCGCGTTCAAAGGCAAGTGACAATCGCGACGCCTGACTCCAGCCTGACGGCCTCGACCTCGGAATCCGTTACCGATCGCATCAGGCTCAACCGGCTCGCGATTCGCGATTTTCGCAATCTCGAGCGGATCGATCTCGACCTCCCTCCTGATGGCGCGGTCATCGTCGGCGACAACGGTCATGGAAAGACCAACGTTCTCGAGTCGATCTACTATCTCCAGATCCTCCGTTCCATTCGCGACGCGCGCGACCAGGATCTGGCGCGGTTCGACACCACGGGATTTCACATCCGGGCGGGCGCGATCACCCCGGATGAACGCGAGATCGCGATCGGATTCGACCGCGCCAGCAAGCGCAAGAAAATCTCGATCGACGGCACCGAAGTCCGGCGCATGAGCGACGCGCTGGGCTCACTTCCGTCGGTGATGTTCTCGCCGCGAGATCTAGAGCTGGTGAGCGGCGCTCCCGCCGAGCGGCGCCGCTACCTCGATCTGGTGCTGGCGCTCACGGACAGGAAATATCTTCACGCGCTCCAGCATTACCGCGCCAATCTCGCGCG
>JBDTND010000164.1:0-4723 GCA_039933915.1 Gemmatimonadales bacterium
GTCGCGATTCGCACGACTTGCATCGTTGGCTTTCCCGGCGAGACCGAGGAGCAGTTCAGTGAGCTGCTCGAGTTTCTCGAGGAGATCCAGTTCGAGCGCGTCGGTGCATTCACGTATTCCCCGCAGGAAGGGACGCGCGCCGCGGAGTATGTCGACGATGTCCACGAGACCGTCAAGCGTGAGAGACTCGAGAAGCTGACCGAGCTCCAGCGTTCGATCACCGCGGAGAGGTATGAATCGCGCGTCGGTCGGCGCGCGTTGGCTTTAGTCGATCGAAGCAATCCGGAGACGGGAACGTCGCAAGCTCGTCTTCCCTGGCAAGCGGACGACATCGACGGCGTCACACAGATCGATGAAGCGCTGCCGCCCGGCACGTTCGCTGAGGTTGCGGTCGAGGAGGTCGTGGACGATTACGATTTCCAGGCGTCGGTGATTCGCGTTGCGATTCCGGCGAGTGTTGCCGAGCCTCGCCGGATTTCGCGCGAGCTGCCGGTAACGCAGACAATCGGAAGTTACGGGCGCTAGATGCGCTCGCCGTCCGTCGTGGATTCGCAAAGCGGAATCAAGTCTTCCGAGATAATGGCGCGCGCCCGGGAGCTGTTTCCGGGTGGCGTCAATTCTCCCGTTCGCGCTTTTCGCGGCGTAGGCGGGGAACCGATAGTCGCGGCGCGAGGCGAAGGCCCCCGCATTTGGGATGCCGACGGTAAAGAATATATCGACTTCGTTCTGTCGTGGGGCCCGCTCGTGCTCGGCCATGCGTCCCCGATTGTGCTCCAGGCGCTAGAGCGCACGATGGCGAACGGGACGAGCTTCGGAATGCCGACTGTACTCGAGATCGAGCTGGGCGAGATTATTCGCGCGCGGATGCCGCACATTGAGATGATGCGCTTCGTCTCGAGCGGAACCGAAGCGACGATGAGCGCTGTTCGACTCGCCAGGGCATTCACGGGGCGCGACGCAATTCTGAAGTTTGAGGGATGCTATCACGGGCACGCCGATTCCTTTCTCGTGCGTGCGGGTTCCGGCGTTGCCACGCTTGGATTACCAGATTCCCCTGGAGTACCGGCCGAGCTGGCGGCGCTCACGATGACCGCGCCTTTCAACGATCTGGATGCCGCGACCGATATCGTGGTGAGAAACAAGCGCGGTGTCGCGGCGATCATCGTCGAGCCGATTGTCGGGAACTCGGGCTTCATTCCGCCAAACCCGGGATTCCTCGAAGGATTGCGCGCCTTGGCCGACAGCGCGGGCGCTCTGCTCATCTTCGACGAAGTGATGACCGGATTCAGAATCGCGCCAGGCGGAGCTCGCGAGCGCTTTGGCGTCACTGCGGACCTGACCACCCTCGGCAAGGTCATCGGTGGGGGACTTCCTGTTGCGCTCTACGGCGGACGTCGGGACATCATGGAACGTGTCGCGCCCTTGGGGCCCGTGTATCAGGCGGGCACGTTATCTGGAAATCCACTGGCAATGGCGGCCGGAATTGCCACGCTGTCAACGCTAACTCCGGCTCTTCACACAAAAATCGAGAAGCGAACCGCCACGCTGGTCAGAGGTTTGCAAAAGATCGCGGATGATCTCGAGGTTCCATTTACGAGCGGATACGCGGGGTCAATGTGGGGATTCTTTTTCAGCTCTGCGCCGGTACGTAATTTCAGCGACGCCAAGGCGTCCGACGTGGATTTCTTCAAGCGCTTTTTTCATGCGGCTCTGGAGCGGGGCGTGTATCTGGCGCCGTCACCATTCGAGGCGTGCTTCATGTCGGCGACTCACGGAGACGACGAGGTCGAAAGCGCACTATCGAGGATGAGAGATGCAATGGAGCAGGCAATTGGTTAGCAGATACCGGCGCGTCCGATCGCCGGCGGGCGTTGCCGCGTGCGCGTTGCTCGGCGTTGCTGCATGCGTCTCGCTCTCTTCGCCTCGCGGCGGGACGGGGAATGTCCCAGTCGTGCGCGGCATCTACAAAAGCGGTGCAATCCAACCGGTGCGGATCATCCTTGCCGCCACTGTGCCTGAAGTCCGCATCGGCGCGACTGGAGAGTGGGCACTCTTTGATTCTGGAAATGGCTCGCCGACCATGAGATTTCAGTCGGGGCAGGAGGTCGGACTCTCGACGGTCCGATTGAGCCAGAGCCCGGTTGTCGCACGTCCGCTGTCTGGCGACTCGTTCCTGACATGGAACGGCAAACGCTATCGCGGCGAGTTCCTGATCAGCGCGACTGATTCTGGCCCGATGATCGTCAACCGTCTTACGATGGACTCCTACCTCAGGGGCGTCGTTCCTCTCGAAATTGGAAACCGCACTGCCGCCGAGTTCGCCGCGGTACAGGCGCAGGCGGTAGCAGCGCGTACGTATGCCTACAAGCATCTCACGAGCTCGCGCGCCTTCGACATGTACGCGACGGTGCAGGACCAGGTCTACGGCGGTGTCGACGCCGAGAAGCCTCAAGCGGACAGCGCGATAGCGACAACGGGGGATGTCGTCGTCCTATACAACGGCCAGCCGATCACGACGCCCTATAGCTCGACATGTGGTGGCAGTACGGCGGCAGTCAGCGAAGTCTGGTACGATCAGCCGAACCAGCCGTATCTGCGTTCAGTGAGTGACAAGATTCCGGGATCGGACCACTACTATTGCGATCCATCGCCCAGATTCAGCTGGTCGCAAAGCTATGATGCAGCGGGCCTTCGAACGGTGATGGAGAAATACCTCGCCAACTATACCAAGGCGCCCAAGTCGAACCTCGGCAAAATCACGGATATCAAAGAGCAGGGACGAACGCCGTCGGGCAGAATGGCAGCGCTGGCCGTGCAAACCGAAAGCGGCAGCTATACTCTCCGCGGAAACGACATCCGGTTTGTTCTCAGAGACCCGAAAGGCGCGATTCTAAACAGCACCTACTTTAGCTTTGAGGAATCGAAGAGCGATGGTGAAGTCTCCACTCTCACTGTGACAGGCCGCGGTTACGGCCACGGAATCGGGATGTGCCAGTGGGGCGCCATCGGTCGCGCGCGCGCGGGGCAGAATTATCGTACGATTCTAGAGACCTATTATCCGGGGACGACGATTGGCCGAATCGCCGGTTAGCAGCAAGGAAACAAAATCGGGAAAGGACACGGTCCGCCTCGGTCTCGTCGGGGCGGGCGCGATCGCCCAGCTCGCGCATCTACCCGTCCTGTCCAAGCTCAAAGGCGCGGAGCTCGTCGCGCTCTGCGACAACGATGGACCCAAGGCGAGCGCGATCGCTGAGCGGTTGGCTATTCCCGATGTGTTCACGGATATCGAAGACTTGCTTGAGCTCGATGAGGTAGACGCGGTCGTCATCGCGACACCGAATCACCTGCACGAGCCGCACGTCCTTCGCGCGCTGAAATCGAAAGTCGACGTCCTGTGCGAGCGTCCGTTGTCTCTCACGTCTCGCGGTGTAGAGCGAATTCTTGCCGCGGCGAAAGCATCAGGACGCAAAGTGGTGGTCGGCAACAACCATCGCTTTCGGAGCGATGTGCAGCAGCTCTATCGGTTTCTTCAGGGCGGAGAGCTGGGCCGTCTTATCGGAGTCCGGGCCGGCCAGTATCAGTTCGCAAGCAGCCGCACCGGCTGGCGGTTCAGGAGGCCGGAAGCAGGAGGCGGCGCGTTCTTCGAGCACGGCTATCCGCTGGTGGACCTCGCGCTCTGGGTCGCGGACTTCCCGGAGCCCGTTCGAGTGACCGCTCACATGGATCGCGCGCGTGGCGCCGGCGCGGTCGAAGATTCGATGATCGTCCACGTCGAATGTGTGGGCGGCCTGAGCTTCAGCTTCGACGTTTCATGGGCGTACGTCGGACAGGAGGAGCGCTGGTGGTTCGAGGCCCTCACCGGTCGCGGAAGCGCGCGTCTGGCTCCTTTGCGCGTCGTGAAGATGCTGAACGGAAAACCGACCGACGTCTCGCCCAGCGGAGCAGCGGCGCGTGAGAGCGTATTCCTGCAGTCGTATCGCGCGGAGCTGGCGCACTTCATCGCAGTCGTCAATGAGACGATACCCTACGAGGCGCCCGATGATCAGCTTACTGTTATCAGGCTGATGGAAGCGATCTACAAGGCGGCGGAAGAGGGCAAGGAAGTGCGTCTGTAAACGGTGAGGCGGTAAACCGTCCACCACACGGCCAGATTGATCGGCAGCGCCAGCGCGATGATTTCTGCGTTCTTCTGACCGAAGAACGGAATCCCCTGCGCGACGAATCCGAACAGGCAGATCGCCGCGATCCATCCAGCGAGCTTCATCGCTTTGGAAACCCCGCGCCGGGCATAGATCGAAAGTGGAATCAGGACGACCATCGCGATCGAGAGCGGATCGAAGTGCATGAGATTCTCGTTCCTGCCCATGAAGTAGTGCTTGGTGAAGAACCAGGCGAAGATGAGCGCAAGTCCGCACAGGCCCGAGATGAGACTCCAAAGAGTGGCCAGCGCCGTCGCGCCGAACAGGGCGAAGCGGTGTCCGCCTTCGGCGCTTCTCACGAAAACGACCAGGAGCCCCGCGTAGATCAGCCCAATGGTGACGTAGAGCGGGAGATAGTGCGGCGGTTCGACAGGCTCCGGAGGACGGCCTGCCGTGAACATTGCCATCTCGGATCTCACCAACGGAATCCTGGCGCCCGTGCTGTCGGTGACGGTGACAGTTCGAAGGTCGTTCGCCATCCGAACCGGAAGGAACATCTCCTCCCAAACAGAGAGCGGTTTGTC
>JBDTND010000165.1:0-4716 GCA_039933915.1 Gemmatimonadales bacterium
ACCGAGTTGCCAATAAGCGAGTCGCTCGCTGTATATCTCGGTTCGTGATTCTTCGGGTACTACATAGTAAGTGGCTCCCATGAACCCTGTCAGAACCCAGACGATGAGCAGGTTAGTGTGGATTTCCTTGGTGACGTTGAATGGGAGCAGATTCATGAGGGGGTCTGGCCCAAGATACTTCACCGCGCTGAGCAGCCCGAACACCATCTGCAATCCGAAGAGCAGGAGTGCGACGACGAAATACGGGTACGCCACCCATTGTGAGCGAAAACGCATTGCTTCGACCTCCTATGGGAGCGTGAGGAGATAGGCGACGAGCTGGTCTATCTGCTTCGGAGTCAAAATCGTGTGGAAGTTGTCAGGCATGAAGGATCGCCCCCCTGCCGAATACATCGCGCCGGCCACCAAGTGGGCGCTCGGCGTGTTGATCGATTCGCGGATGTAGCTCGCTGCGTCGGTGGCGGTGCCATGATAGTCTGGCTGTCCGACCGTCGCTGCCGCCCGGGTCGCGATCCCGGCGAGCGATGGTCCGGCAAGCACTGTCCCCGCAATCGTCGAGTGACACGCAAAGCAGCCGGGAGGCGTGGTGCGGAACAGCGCCTGCCCGAGAGCCATCGGTTCGTTGGAGGCGGCGCCACCGGTCGCCGGCTGTACTTCGGCGCTGGGGAATGCACTCCCGGAAACCAGGATCGGCCTCGGCGGCCAGCCATTGTTGTCGATGTGCGAGACCCAGTCGAGGAATGCGATGACTTCGGTAATCTCGGTGTCGGAAAGCTTGGGATTGGGCATCAGTCGCCGGTTCACACGCTCCGAGTAGAACTGAGATGGATCCTTGAGGAACGCCGTCAGGTACGGCACGCCTCTTTGTTGAGTGATCTTGGTGAGATCAGGGGCGTAATACGCGCCTTCGCCCAGCAGCGTGTGGCAGTTGACGCAGTTCTTCCGGTGCCAAACGTCCTTACCCTCGCTGACGGCGGGGGTGATGCGGTCGGCGTGGGTGAGAGTGTTGAACTGACGGTGGCTGTCGATGGTCATGCCAAGGAAGACGGCTGCGAACAGCAGCGTGCCGCCGATAAAGAACATGCGCGTTTGTCGTTTCGTCATTCAGACCTACTCCTCGGCGAGAAGGCAGCGGTTGGGCTGTCACAGCACACTGGCGATCAGACTGTGATGGCTCCCCAGTTGGCAAGGGCGCGTGACGCAGCGTAGAGAACGGCTGCGGCCATCAGGGCGAGGACCACCCAGAAGGCAATGCGCCCGTACGTAAAGACTGGAGGTGCGGAGGGTTCGGCCATGGCTGCTCCGGAAAGAGTGCTTGCTGGCGCGAGGCGAGAAACGAACCCAAGCTAGGTTTATTTCGAGCCGCTAGCTAGTCGGGGGAAATACCGAAAGCCAAAATAACGGCTTCGCACTTACCGATATTTCTCCATCAGCGACTGCAGCGCGGCATTTCCGGGGCACAGCTCCTCGTACTTCAGATCGACCAGCGGCGTCCCGACCGTCTTCCACACGGCGTGCATGTCCGCGCCCTTCTCGTCGATGAACAGAAGTCCCGTCGCGACTTCATGCCGCGCCTGGCAAGCGCGAATGTGCGCATACGCGGCCTCGCGATTCGTGGGGTCGTACCCCTCGTGCGTCTTTCGGAAGCGGACGACGCTTCCGTCGTGCATCGTCACCGTCGTTACGGCCTCGTTCGTCTTCGGCGCCTTGATCTCGCGACGCAGCGGTACGAAATCCGCGGCCGAGATCTCGACCTCGTGCTCGCGCGTGAACTTGTAGCTCTTGGTGGAGCCTTCGTGATCGTTAAACGTCACGCACGGTGAGATCACGTCGACGAGCGCGAGACCGTTGTGAGACAAACCGGCCTTGAGAATCGGGACGAGCTGCGCCTTGTCCCCAGAGAAGCTGCGCGCCACAAAGGTCGCGCCGAGCGTGAGCGCCAGGAGCACTGGATCGATAGGCGGCTGAATGTTGGCTTCGCCCTTTTTCGATGTCGAGCCCACATCGGCTGACGCGGAAAACTGGCCTTTCGTTAGGCCGTACACTCCGTTGTTCTCGATCAGGTACAACATCCGCACGTTGCGCCGAATCGCGTGACAGAATTGCCCCAGTCCGATCGACAGCGAGTCGCCGTCGCCCGAAATACCGATGTAGCTGAGGTCGCGATTCGCGGCGTTGGCCCCCGTCGTCACCGAAGGCATTCGGCCGTGAACGGAGTTGAATCCGTGCGACTGCCGCATGAAGTACGCGGTCGTCTTGGACGAACACCCAATGCCGCTCATCTTCGCGGCGCGATGCGGCGGCAGCGCGAGCTCGAAGCACGCCTGTACGAGCGCCGCGGTCACCGAGTCATGCCCGCACCCGGCACACAGCGTTGACATCGCGCCTTCATAGTCGCGCTGTGTGAAGCCGAGCGCGTTCTTCCTGAGCCCGGGATGCTGAACCTGGGGCTTGGTAATCGATGTCATGCTTCCACCTGCCTTTCCGCCCGGCGCGAAGGACCTGGACCGCCAGGTTTAGCAAGCCGGCCCGACACGCCGTTGACGACGCACTTTGCCGTGAGTGGCATCCCGCCGTAGTCCAGTATCGGAATCATCTCGTCGCGCGGCTTGCCGGTCTCGATCGCCAGCAGCGATCTCAGCTGCGCGTCGCGGTTTTGCTCGACGACGAAGTTCATCGTGTGCGCATCGAGGAATTCACGAACCTGTGGTCCGAACGGAAACGCCTTGATGCGCATGTAGTCGGCGACGATTCCCATCGCGCTAAGCCTGTCGATCGCCTCGAGCACCGCGGCGTGACACCCGCCAAGTGACACGATTCCTATCTCGGCGCCCGCCACGTTCCGGATCTCGGGTGCGGGGAGGGCCTTGGCCGCGAGCTTCAACTTGCGGGCGAGACGGTCGACGACTTCCTGATACGCGTCGGCATCCTCGGTGTACGTGCCGTGCTTGTCGTGACCGGAGCCGCGGACGAAGTACGCACCGTGTCCATGCACACCCGGGAGCGATCGCGCGGCAATGCCATCGCCTTCCGCGTCCACGTAACGGGAGAACTTCTTGACCGACTCCAGCTCGTCGGCCGTCAGGCATTTGCCGCGGTCCGGACGGAAGCTGTCGTCCCACGTCAATCGCTTGCACATCCAGTCGTTCATCCCGATGTCGAGATCGCTCGCGACGAACACCGGCGTCTGAAAGCGATCGGCAAAATCGAACGCCTTCACGCTCATGTAGAAACATTCTTCCGGATTGCACGGAAAGAGTATGATGTGCTTGGTGTCGCCGTGCGAGGCGTACGCGAGCGACATTAGATCAGCCTGCTGCGTGCGCGTCGGCATTCCGGTGGATGGTCCCGTCCGCTGGATATCGAAAAAGACGGCCGGTATCTCCGTATAGTACGCGAGGCCGAGGAACTCCTGCATGAGCGAGATGCCCGGGCCTGAAGTGTTCGTGAATGCGCGCGCGCCCGCCCACCCTGCCCCGATCACGATTCCCGCCGCCGACAGCTCGTCTTCCGCCTGGATGATGCAATACTTCGCCAGCCCGGTGTCCTTCTCCGTTCTGAACTTCTTGCAGAACGATGTAAATGCTTCCATGAGCGAGGTCGACGGCGTGATCGGATACCACGCGCCGACCGTTGCACCGGCATAAACGGCGCCGAGCGCGGCGGCGGAATTGCCGTCGATGATGATGGAGTCGCCGTTCGCATCCATCCGCTCCAGATGAAACGGGAGCGGGCAGTCGAAATTGTCCCGCGCGTAATTGTATCCGAGCTCGATAGCGCGACGATTCGCGTCGAGCAGTCCCTTCTTCTTCGCGAACTTCTCGGTCAGCACCTTCTCGACGACCGTCATGTCGATGCTCAGAAACGCGGCGAGGGCGCCCGCGTAGACGATGTTGCGAAGCAGCGTGCGATTCCGGTCTCCCTCGAACGCTTCGACGCACATCTTGCCGAACGGGATGCCGAGAATCGTGATCCCTTCGCGCACCAGCTCGGGCTCGAGCGGCCACGACGAATCGTAGAGGAGAAAGCCCCCCTGCTTAACCGTCGCGACATCCTTCGCGTAGGTGCTCGGATTGAGCGCAACCACCAGATCGATGTCCTGCGGCCGCGCAGTGTAACCGTCCTTGCTCACCCGGATGTCGTAGAACGTCGGGAGTCCCTGGATGTTCGACGGGAAAATGTTCTTCCCGGTGACGGGGATTCCCATTCGGAAGATCGACTGCATCAGCAGGCTGTTCGCACTGGCCGATCCCGTCCCGTTGACGGTGGCCATCTTGAACGCGAAGTCGTTGACGCCGCTCATACCGTTGCCACCGGGGTCTGGCCCTCAGGCGCAAACGCATACGGCAGCACCAGCTCGAACTTCCTCATGTCCCACGCCGCCGTCGGACAACGCTCGGCGCATAGCCCACAGTGGAGACAGATATCCTCGTCCTTCACCATCACACGCTTGGTCTGCGGCAGCGCATTCGACACGTAGATGTCCTGCGTCATGTTGAGCGCGGGAGCAGACAGTTTCGTGCGGAGGTCCATTTCGTCCGTATTCGACGTGATCGTTAGACAACTCACAGGGCATACATCGACGCATGCATCGCACTCGATGCAGAGAGTGTTCTCGAAATGCGTCTCGATATCGCAATTCAGGCAGCGCTCGACCTCAGTCGCCGTTTGCTCCGGCGTGAAGCCCAGCTCCACCTCGACGCCGATCGCCGAAAA
>JBDTND010000166.1:0-4694 GCA_039933915.1 Gemmatimonadales bacterium
TATTGAAGTTCCGGCCGTCACCGCGGAGCAGATGCGCGAAGTGGATCGCGTCGCCATGGAAGAGACGGGACCGAATCTCCTTCAGATGATGGAGAACGCCGGGCGCAATCTCGCTTCGTTGGCGGTTGAGGTTCTGGGTCGAGGCTGGGAGAAAGCCAGAATCGTCACCCTCGCCGGCAGCGGAGGTAACGGCGGTGGGGGGATTTGCGCCAGCCGTCATCTGGCAAATCATGGGGCGAATGTGACGCTCTGTCTGGCTGACCCGAGTCGTATGAGCGAAGCGGCTTCATTTCAGCGCCAGATTTTTGGCTTCACTACCGGCAAGGAAACGGACCCGAGCCGTCTTCGCGAAGAATTGCCGGATCTGATTCTGGATGCGGTGATCGGTTACGGGTTGAACCGTGCGCCGGCTGGCGTGGCCGCAGAACTGATCCGGTGGGCTAACCAAACAGATACGCCGATTCTGGCTCTCGATATCCCCTCGGGCGTAAATGCCACGACGGGAGAAGCGCCGGGAGAGGTTATCAGGCCGAGGTGGACGATGACGCTGGCTTTGCCGAAAACGGGCCTCGTCCCCAGCAACAGCGGCCAACTTTTTCTGGCTGACATAGGCATTCCCGCCGCGGTCTACGGCCGTTTGGGATTGAACTATACGTCACCCTTTCGCGGTCGCTTCCACGCGCCTCTGAGAGTTCCCGCCTGACTCGGTGAGGAGCGAGGGCCGGTCATCCGGTTGGAGCGGAGACGATGGGGTTGGATGCAAGAACTCACACCATGTAAGGCACATCCGACCCACTGGTCGGATACGCATAGACCATCCGCCGCATCTCAGTAGCAGAAATATCGTTCCTGATTGCCAGCGCAAGGAGGTTGATCACCTCTTCTGCGTGACGCCCCAGCAGATGCGCGCCCACTATCCGATCGCTGTCCGCGTCCGCGATTGTCTTGAACATTCCGACCGGCTCGCGGGCGATACGATTGGAGTACCAGCCGCCCGTGTCTCCCGTCTTCACGCGAACATTGATTCCCTGCTCACGCGCCGCTTTCTCGGTAAGACCCACGCTGGCGAGAGGAGGCTGGGTGAACACGACGCTTGGAATGCCGCGGTAGTCCGGCCGTTTCCGGTTTCCGTTCAGAAGGTTCGACGCGACAATCGTTCCCTCGTGCGCCGCGACAGGCGTAAGCGGCAGAGACCCGGGCGGTAACGCGATATCGCCGACAGCATACACGCGTGGATTCGTCGTGCTCTGAAGAAACTCGTTGACGGCGATGGCACCATTCCGCTCGAGGCGAACATTCCCCGCTTGAGCCCCCAGGCGCGCAGTGTTCGGCACTCTGCCTGCTCCGTGCACAACGAGATCCGTCTCAATCGAGTCCGCTCGATCTCCCGCTTTCGCGTGCACGAGGAATTTCCCGCTGGCTCCCGCACGCTCCACGGCTGTTACGGTTGTGTCGAGCCTGATGTCGACCCCGATCTCCCTGCTGTGGGCGACGAGCTTTTCGACTACCGATGAATCGAAGTGCGGAAGTGGCGCGCCGCGGCCGATGACCACTACCTCTGCCCCCGCGCGATGCGCTATGTGCGCAAACTCCAGCGAAATGTACCCGGCGCCAATGAACGCGATGCGGCGGGGCAGCGAGTTCATCTCCAGAAACCCGGTGCTCGATATCACGAGCTCCTCACCTGGAATATTCAATTGGCGCGGGCCCGATCCCGCGGCGATAACGAAGTGCCCGGCCGATAGCTCACGAGCGCCCACCAATAGCCGGTCTTCGGCGAGGAAGCTCGCTTCGCCATGCAGCGTCTCGATACCCTCTTTCGTCAGCGCCAGCTCTCTCGCCGCGGGAACCGGATCCGTAAAAGTCCGCTTGAATCGCATGAGCGCGGGCCAATCGATCGTCGCTTGCCCCTCACCGGTCACCCCGTGACCAAGCATCCTGTTGCTCCAGGAAACGACATCGCTCGCCGCGACGAGAACTTTTTTTGGATCACATCCGCGAAGCGCGCACGTTCCGCCGTAGGGTTGGTCGTCGACTACGGCGACGCGCCAGCCGGCCGCGCGACACTTCGATGCGGGAGCGGAGCCGCCGGCGCCGGTCCCCAGGACGACCAGATCAAAGTCGGCTCCCGCGGTCGACATCTCTAGCCGGCGGCGCAGTCGCGACGCAACGTCACGTTCCATACCGTGGCGGCGACGAGCGCCACCGCCCCGAGCCCGATCACCGCCCGCGCGGGCGGTCCGTGCACGAACAGAACTCCCGCGACCAACGCCGCGGCGCCGGCACTCGCTGCCACGATCGGGCCCGAAGATCGATGAAACCGGCGATCGTCCCGGAACGCGCCAAGAGCAATCGCGAGAGACACGGCCATCAGAGGAAGCAGAATCGCATCCCTTCGGATGAAACCGAGACCGACTGAAGCGAGAACGCCGAGTACGAGTGGAAAACCTGCACAGCAGAGCGCCGCGAAGATGGCGCCGAACACGCTGGCGCTGTCCGCAAATCGAGGAGACTTCTTCAACAGCCTTTCCGGCCTGGTTGAGCCTGCATCGACGGACATCGCACCGTGCCGTAGGAGCAAAACACACAGCAGTCGCCGGCGAGAGGCCTGAGAACTTCTCCGCAATGCGTGCACTGATAAAAGAACTGACACGCGCCGGTCGGCATCCGCTCCTCCCGCTCGCCACCGCAGCGCGGGCAGCGAATCGTTGAGAGAAGCTGGACGGAATCTTCTACGGTCACTTGCTTCCGCAGCAATTACCGCAGCACGCGCCACCAGGCTCGCAACCACAGGTGCAGTTGGGACAGTCGCAGCAGCAAAGTTCGGCACTCATACGCGCATCCTCCAAAAAAAGCTTAGAAAAAATCCGGTCTTGTAGCCGGTTCAGTCGTGACCGTCGGTGAGCGCCTCGATGATCGGACACTCGTGATTCGCATCGCCGTTCTGGCACGCCCTCGCAAGCTCGGCGAGCGTCTTCCGCATGGCGGTGAGCCTCCTCACCCGCCGATCGATCTCCTCGACCTTGGTCAGCGCCAGGGTGGCGACCCTCGAGCAGCTCCTCGGGTTCTTGCGCAGCGCGATCAGCTCCGAGATGTCGCGCAGCGTGAAGCCCAGTTCCTGAGCGTTCTTGATGAAGTGCACGAGTCGCACGGTATCCGTATCGTACTGGCGGTAGCCCGAAGGCCTGCGACTCGCCTTCGGCAGAAGGCCCGTTCGCTCGTAGTAGCGCAGGGTCTGAACATTCACCCCCGCCAGCTCGGCGGCTTGGCCAATTTTCATCGAAGAAGCGCGGGACGCATTCACAATCGATCTTAACCTTGTACGAGGGTATAAGGTCAAGCCCCTCCAGCTGATGGCTCGCCAATCCTCGTTCGAGCGATGCCGATGTCGCGCAGGTATTGCAAGGCCGGAGCGCCGACTCCTTCCCCGCGCGCGATGAAGGCAGAGGTGAGGGGATATCGCGAAGCCGTGCGACAGGTTGTCATCTGATAAGGGAAGTCCGGCAGGCGGTTTTCAGTTCCAGGTGGCCGTTGCATGGCGCCTGCAAGAACGGGCTGAGCGAGAAACTGACTCCCAAAACGGACCCCGCCAGTGCGCAGAAAAAAACCCTTACAATGCAACGCATTGTAAGGGCAGTACCTAATTCAGTCGGGGCGACTGGATTTGAACCAGCGACCTCCTGCTCCCGAAGCAGGCGCGCTACCGGGCTACGCTACGCCCCGAAAACCAAAAAGCTCTCTCGGTTCGAGAGAAGCTCACACATCATAACACGACCGGCCTACCGGCGGCAGTGCGAAATCCGGAGCTCGCTTGCAGTGTGCGACGCCTCTCGCATTTCGCCAATAACAGTGCACAAAGCGTACATTTGTGACATATGTAAACTCTTGCCCGACAACACTTTACCGCAAACGTCTGTCTTCGAATTTGGCGCCATTTTCGACGTTGCGGACGCCTTAGTTTCGCGTCTTATCCCTAGAAATTGGACCGTCGGAAAATTCACTACCGGCGGTCTCTAACAACGTGAATCTTGGGAGCAAATTCGATGAAGGCGACCCGTTTTCTTCTTGCCTCGATGGTGCTTGGATCAGCCATTGGCGCGAACCAGATGATGGCTCAGTGCTCCGGCAACGCCGGTAGCTGCAACACCACCAATACCGCTTCCGTCTCGGTCAACGCGCTGGTCAAGCTCGGCATGAGCGGGACTACGACGTCGCTGACTTCGCCGACGGCGGACCAGGTAGAAGTCGGCGCGATCGTCGCCGATGCAGGGCCGAGCTTCACAGTCAAGGCGAACCGTAGCTGGTCGTTGAACCTCAAGACGACCGCAGCGTCGAACTGGGTGTACGTAGGATCGTTTGCCGGCACCAAGCCGATCAGCGATCTGACCTGGTCGAACGCAGCCGCAGGAACCTACGTCGGCATCAGCACGGCCGACCAGCTGTTGACCTCCGGCGCGGGTGCATCAAACGGCGCAGCAGCGCAGGTGTTCTTCAAGACCGTATGGGCCGCTGGCTTCACACAACCGAGCAACGCTCCGGGTACCTATAGCTTGCCGATTGTCTTCACACTCTCGGCGCCGTAATTCGCGACGCCGCTTCAATTCCAACCGCTTACCACTCGGGATTATCAATATGTCACGCAACAAAAAGGGTTTTACATTGATCGAGCTTCTGATCGTGGTCGTCATCATCGG
>JBDTND010000167.1:0-4691 GCA_039933915.1 Gemmatimonadales bacterium
CCGCTCCAGTACACGCCGGGCACGAACATGATCTACAGCGACTGGGACATGATTCTCATGCAGCTGGTGATGGAACGAATCACCGGCAAGACACTCGATGTTCTCGCGGCCGAGAAAATCTTCAGGCCGCTGGGAATGATCGACACCCAGTTCCAGCCTTCGTTCACGTTGCGCTCGCGCATAGCGCCGACTCAAACGGATGACGCGCGGGGCGGACTTCTGTGGGGAACCGTGCACGACGAGAATGCCTGGGCGATTGGCGGTGTCGCAGGACACGCCGGACTTTTCTCGACCGCAAAGGATCTCGCGCTCTTCTCGATGATGATTCTGAACGGCGGTGAAGGAGCGAACGGAGTGCGAATCGTCAAGCCGGCGACGATCGCGCGGTGGACGGCGCGTCAGGGCAAGGAATCGACGCGCGCGCTTGGCTGGGACTCACCCGAGGGCGGATCGAGCGCGGGACAGTTCTTCTCGCCGTGGAGCTTCGGACACACCGGTTTCACCGGAACCTCGATCTGGATCGATCCGGAGAAGGATCTGTTCGTGGTGGTCCTCACGAACCGGGTGAATCCGACCCGTAGCAACACTCGGCATGTCCAGCTGCGGCGCGACGTCGCCGATCTGGTTCAGCAGTCTGTGCTCGGCGCGCGGATCGTCAACTGGGAGGCTCGTTAGGCCTGATTTGTCGTGGATTGGCCGGGATCCACACCTAAAGTTGAGTGCTCTAAGCTTTGTCAGGTGAACGCCTGGCAGCCCGGCTCCCAACCCCCAACTGACTAAGCTTACGGTTCTCAACTTTTGTTTCGTGATTGAAGGCTACTACGCGGGGGCCTTGCCCGTGAGGGGAGGATTAGTCATCCACCTCGCGAATTAATAGATTTCCAGCATGGCATCCACAAAGGAGCGCGTCCCCGTCGTCATCGTCGAGTACGGTGAGATCGCCCGCACCATCGCGAAGCGCATCGCCGAGATAATCAGGGAACGGCGGCAGGCGGGCGGACACGCGGTGCTCGGACTCGCTACAGGCAGCACCCCGATCGGCATCTATCGCGAGCTGATCAAAATGCACCGCGAGGAAGGGCTCGACTTCTCCGACGTCGTGACCTTCAACCTCGACGAGTACTACCCGATGAAGCCGGACAGCATCCACAGCTACCACCGGTTCATGCGGGAGAACCTCTTCAACCACATCAACGTTCGCCCCGAGAACATCCACATCCCCCTCGGCGACGTCCCCCGCGACGACGTCGACACCGAGTGCGAGGCGTACGAGGCCGCAATCGCGAGGGCGGGCGGAATCGACCTCCAGATCCTCGGAATCGGAAAGACCGGCCACATTGGCTTCAACGAGCCTGGGTCCGGTTCTGATTCGCGCACCCGCCGAATCTCGCTCGACACGGTCACGCGCCGCGATGCGGCCGGCGACTTCTTCGGCGAGGACAATGTCCCTACCGAAGCAATCACGATGGGCGTTGCGACGATCATGGAAGCGAGGGAGATCGCGCTGGTCGCCACCGGTGAACACAAGGCGGCGATCATCCAGCGCGCGGTAGAGGGAGAGCCGGATCCCGATGTCGCCGCCACGTACCTCCAGCAGCACCCCAACGCCGTCTTCTACGTGGACTTTGCGGCGGCCGCCGATCTCACTCGCATCCGCACGCCGTGGGTGATCGGAGAAGTGAAATGGACTCGCGAGAAAGAGCTCGATGCCGTGATCTGGCTCAGCGAGATTACAGGCAAATCCGTCCTCAAGCTGGACGAGAACGATTATCGGGAGCACCACCTCAGCTCGCTGCTCGCGCGGTACGGAAAGGCCGGGCCGCTCAACGGCGCGGTGTTCAACGCGCTAATCGCGAAGATTCGCGGCCGCAGCAAGCTGCCCGCCGGAAAGCGTGTCGTGGTTTTCTCTCCGCATCCGGACGACGACGTAATCTCGATGGGCGGAATGCTCAATAAGCTCCACCAGAACAAGAACGAGATCCTCGTCGCCTACCAGACATCGGGCAACATCGCGGTATTCGACCACGAGGTGCGCCGCTACGCCGATTTCCTGCGGCGCTTCGGACACGATTTCGACATCAACGATTCAAGAGCGGGGGTCCTGGTCGAAGAGGTCGAGCAGTTCCTCAATTCCAAGCAGGTCGGAGAGATCGACGCGTTTCCGGTGCAGGTAATGAAGCGCGCGATCCGCGAAGCCGAGGCAGTATCAGGCATCGAGACCTTCGGGATGAAGCGCGAGCAGGCGCGCTTCCTCAACCTTCCCTTCTATCAGACGGGCAAGGTGAGAAAGGATCCGATCGGTCCCGAGGACGTCCGCATCGTTCTGGATCTGCTCGAGGAACAGAAGCCCGAGCTCGTCTTCGTCGCCGGAGATCTCTCTGACCCGCACGGCACGCATCGCATGTGTCTCGAGGCGGTACAGGACGCGCTCACGCAGTACTCGGGCGCGCCTCCCGAGATGTGGTACTATCGCGGCGCCTGGCAGGAGTGGGAGATCGCGGAGGCCGATGTGCTGGTGCCGCTGTCGGAGGAGGAGCTTCGGTCGAAGAAGATGGCGATCTTCAAGCACCAGAGTCAGAAGGATCGCGCGCCGTTTCCAGGACAGGACGACCGGGAATTCTGGCAGCGCGTCGAGGAGCGCAATCGCAACACCGCGCAGCGCGTCGACCGACTCGGTCTCCCCGAATACTTCGCGATGGAAGCATACGTCGTCAGGCGCGCGGGAGTGCCGATCGAAACGGAAATGATCGCGACAAGCTCGCTCGCCGAGAAAGAAACCTCGCGCTCTCGGCCCACGCCGGCAAAAGCGGTGCGCTGAGTTTTTAGTTCTCAGTTGCATCTCTGCCGGTGCGGCGGGCGGGGGTCCTCTTCGTCGCTACGCTCGCTTGGTCGGAGCCCCCAACTACGCTCCCTCGCTCCGCTCAGTCGCGGGTCTCCTCCTCGCGCTCGCTTTCAAAGCGACTACGAGGACCCCCACCCGCCTTCCCCACGAGTGCAAAGCACGAACAGGCTAAATACTCGCGCCTCTTTTCGCGCGCTGCGGTAACGCACACCGGACTTCCGCCGCGCCCTCGCCGCACGGGCGGGAGCCCGCCGAGCGAAGCTCCGCTTCCCCGTGCAAAGGGGGACGGACGCGCACCCTCCGACGCGCGTGCTGTTTACACACTGTCCAGGGAGGTGAGGGTGGCCTCGCGACGACCCACGAGCGACTATCGGGTCGCCGACGCCCGCTCAGTCAGATTAACGCCGTCGACGCGGAACGCCGCCGCCCCCGCTGACGAGCGAGAGCCCGGAGCCGAAGAGGACGCCGGCGCCGACCGCAAACAGAGGTGCCTGCCGCAGCGCCTTAGACCTTGAGGAAGATCTTACGCCGGTACAGAACGAGCAGAATTCCATACCACAACAAGACGAATGCGAGCGCAAAAGCCAGAGACGCGACACGAGGCGGCAGCCACGGCAGAAACAGCGCCTGATAAATCGCGGACTGGATCGACACCGACTGACCGCCATAGTTCACGTGCCACAGCGTATAAATCAGCCGGGCCATAACGCCTGAGCCGACAAAAGCCACGATCGGATTCACGCCATAGACGACCAACGGCTTAGTCCACCACTTCACGTTCAGATAGTCCACCAGCCACATGATCGTCGCGATCGCGACACACGCCATCCCGGCCGTGAACATCACGTACGAGCTCGTCCACAGACTCTTGTTGATTGGAAACGACCAGTTCCACATGAGCCCAACCACCATTGCGAGAGAGCCGACAGCAAACATTCCGGTGATTCTCTCCAGGAGCGGCTTCTCCGTCATGGCGATCCAGCGGCCGGCGATCACGCCGAGCATCGCGGTGGCTATCGCGGGAATCGTCGACAGCGGACCTTCCGGATCGAACGTCACGCTCCCGACCCACGTGTGATTCGTCGTAAGAATCAGGCGATCGAGATACGCCGCGAGATTCCTGTCCTTCGTGTGCAGCAGCTGAGCACCGATCGCGCCCCCCTCACCGGGCACAGGAAGCAAAGTCATCGCGAACCAGTACCCGAACAGCAGCGACGCGATGATGATGATCTGCTGCCTGAGTGTCGTCCTGAGCGTAATGAGTCCCGCGCAGATGTACACTATCGCGATCCTGGGCAGCACCCCGAGAAGCCGGACGTGCTCGATGCGGAAGACGATCCTGTCCCACGCCGTCGGGTTGGGAATCGACTCTATAGTTCCCCATTGATAGAACGGCATCATCGCCATCGCAAAACCGAGGAGGTAGATGATGATTCCGCGCCGGAGTATCTGCTTGACGAGCGCAGAGTCGTCGTCGCCGCGGGCACGGCGCGCCGACATCGAGAGGTGGGTCGTGATGCCGACGATGAACAGGAAGAATGGAAATATCAGGTCGGTGGGAGTCCAGCCGTTCCATTCCGCATGCTCGAGCGGCGGGAAAATGGCGCTCCACGTCCCCGGGTCGTTCACCAACAGCATTCCCGCGATAGTGAGGCCGCGAAACACGTCGAGCGAGAGCAGTCTCTCGCGCGTTGATTTTACTGGGGCGACAGTGGACGTCGTCGCGTCGTAGCGCAGTGAAGCCGTGCGCTGAGCCGTGCTCATGCTCCCTCTGAGGCTAAGGTTGCTGCTACTATATATAGATATATACGAATGGCCATTGCCCCGCGTTACGGATCGCCCCATATCC
>JBDTND010000168.1:0-4666 GCA_039933915.1 Gemmatimonadales bacterium
CCGCTACCCGGTGAAATCGATGGCCGGCGAGCGACTTGAATTCGCCAACGTGGGCTGGTACGGGATCGACGGCGACCGGCGTCTTGCACTCCGGCGCACGCAAGCGCAAAACGACTTTCCGTGGCTGACTGCAACCACGCTGCCCGAGCTGCTTCAGTTCAATCCCTTCCGGCGTGAGGCCGACGGCGAAGGAGACATTCCCACACACGTCCGGACGCCGGAAGGCAAAGAGATGCCTGTCTTCGGCGAAGAGTTGGCCGCAGACATCGAGCGTCGCCATGGTGCTCCCGTCCAGATGATGCACATGCGTAACGGCATCTTCGACGACGGGAGCATTTCCGTGATCGCAACGGACACTGTCCGGGAGATCGGAAGGTCGGCCGGGATCGATCCAGACGCGCGACGATTTCGTCCGAACATCGTGGTGCGCCTGCTGCGGCCAAATCCCTTCGAGGAGGAGAAGTGGCTGGGAGGCGTCCTCTCGTTCGGCGAGACTGGCGAGGGGGCACGCGTAAGTGTCACGGCGCGAGATGTTCGTTGCTCGATGATCAACTACGATCCCGACTCGGGACGTTCCACTCCGGAGGTGCTGAAGTCGGTTGTCCGCATCAATCAGAACAACGCAGGCATTTACGGCACTGTCATTCGCACCGGTCGATTGTCCATTGGACAGACCGTCAGCCTTCAGGAATCGTCCGAATAGTAGTGAGCAAGAGCGAGGGACCATTCACATTCGGCGATCGCGCGTTCCGCTTCTACACTTCGCTTGTGACGCCACGAGTACCGCGCGGCGTCGCGGTGATGAATCCGTACATGGAACCATCGGTACGAGGCTGCCTTCGCAAATACCTGGACAAATACTTTTCCGACAATCGTGAACGCGTTCTGATTCTTGGGATAAATCCCGGCCGCTTCGGCGCCGGCGTGACCGGCGTGACGTTCGCGGATCCTGTGGCACTCGCGGATTACTGCGGCATTCCCAACGAGCTACCGCGCCGGCGCGAGCTATCGTCCGTCTTCGTGTACGATGTCGTCAACGCGCTCGGAGGACCCAGCGAGTTCCATTCTCGTTTTTTCCTGTCCGCCGTCTGCCCGCTCGGGTTCACGCAGGATGGCGTCAACCTCAACTATTATGACGACCGGAAGCTGGAGCGCGCGGTGACGCCGTTCATTGTCTCTTCGGTCGAGCAGCATATAGCGCTCGGCGGGCGGCGCGACCATGTAGTCATCCTTGGACGCGGGGAGAACTCGAAGTTTTTCACGCGCCTCAACGATCACCACCGCTGGTTCGGCTCGATTCACTCACTGGACCACCCGCGTTTCATCATGCAGTACCGTCGAAAGAAGTTGGACGCATACATCGAGAAGTACCGAACTGTCCTGTCGTCAGTCTCCCACGGGCTCGGCTGAAACGACCTCTTCTCGCAATGTCTGTCGCGCGCTCCAGAATGCGATGACGAGGCTCGCAACGCACACCAGCGCCGCGATGGCGCGCATGTACCGCGCAATCATCGTGTCGTGCTCGAGCAGTCCCCAGCGGGTGAGCAGGTTGTTCCAGTCATGCCCATCGCTCTCCTGGCCGGTCAGTCCGTCGAGGAGCGTGAGCTCGCCCGCGCGCGAGTCGGCGCAGTAGATCGCGACGCTCAGCAGGTTGATCGCGGACCACCAGAGGCACACCATGGCCGCGAACATGTCGCGACGCCGGCCGTCTTCCCTCTTTCGCAGGAAGTATCCGAAGAACAGGAGCGGAAAGGCCACCTGCGTGAGCGATCCGCCGAGTATCATCATTGTGGAGCCGAGGAATTGGATGCCGAAGGGCATGAAAAGCATATGCCCGAACTCGTGAATGGCGGTGTCGATGCCGTCGACGAGCGGCACGCTGCCGTACGGGTCGCGAAACGCGTTCCATGCGAGCACGGCCAGCAGGCCCGCGAGGGCGAGACGCGCGTAGCTCTGAAAGGTGCGGGGTGAATCGCTGGAACCGACTGAGGACGACGTCGCGCCCATGGGTCAACCTCGTCGCTGCTGGGGGGTAGGGAAGCGTCGATATGAGGACGCTTCCGCGCGACATCGCGCAACGCAGAGAAGGCGAGACACAGTCGGAAATTGTTCGCATATTTCCATCCTCCTGAACTAAGGCGTTAGCCGGAACGCGAGGGTAGTCATGCGCCTTTGGAGTCTCCACCCGATGTATCTCGATCGCCGCGGGCTCGTGGCGCTGTGGCGAGAAGGACTACTCGCGCAGGCCGTGTTGCGCGGGGCCACCCGCGGCTATCGGCACCATCCGCAGTTGACGCGTTTCAGCCAGTGTGGGGCGCCGGTGAGCGTTCTCGCCTCCTATCTGCGGGTGGTACACGATGAAGCATCACATCGGGGTTATTCGTTTCGTCGCGCAAAGGTCGCTCGGGCGTCGGAGCGCGGTTGGCAACTCACGGTCACGCGGGCCCAGCTCGCTTTCGAGTGGTCGCACCTGCTGGCGAAGGTTGCCGAGCGCGATGTGGTGTGGTGGCGCGGCCTCGCGGTTGTCCGTCAAGTACGTCCACATCCGATATTCACCCTTGCTGATGGGCCCATAGCAGAGTGGGAGCGCGGTCACTTGTAGGGTGACGCCGCGCTCCGCTTGTGCCGCAACTCACTGTAGCTGAATGAAGGCGCGATTGAGCGCGAAGCTCGTCAGGTCATACGACCGTTCTGGGCTGGTCAACCGCGCTGTAATGGCATTAATATTTCTACCCCAACGCTGGACGCCATGCGCACCCTTATCGCCATTATCCTTATCGCCTCCGTTCATGGGCAGGCGGAGGCAATCGTGCCCCAGTTCATGACCGATGCGCCGGATTCGACGCTTCGTTTTCCTAGAGTCGAAGGCTCCAATCTCGAGGGCCGACGCTTTTCGCTGCCCAACGACTTTGAGGGCGAGCTGAACATCGCGCTTGTGGCGTTCCGTCGGGAGCAACAGGCCGACGTGGATACCTGGGTGCCGTTTCTTAAATCGATCGCGGCCAAACACGCCGGATTGAAGGCATACGAGTTGCCCACGCTGAACCGTTCGTACCGCATAATGCGCGGCTTCATCGATGGCGGCATGGCGCGCGGCATTCCGGCAAAGGCCACGCGTGAAACGACGATCACGCTCTACATTGACAAGGCACCGTTCAAGAAGGCGCTCGGTATCACTGCGGAGGATCGCATCGTGACGCTGCTCGTCTCGCGGGACGGTAGCGTGCTCTGGCGCGGCGACGGTCGGTACACGGAAGGTGCGGCCGCCGATCTCGCGTCGGAGATCAACAGGCTGATGCCGACCCGTACCCCCTGATGCGGGGTGCTCTCTCCGGAACGCCAACGATTGCGCACCTGCTCGTAACGATGCGTCAGTGGTTCGATTCCGACCTCTTCGAGATCGAGCGCCGCCACCGGACAGACCATTAGTCTTCAGGAGTTGGCCGAGTAGTAGCGAGACAACGTCAGAAACTGTCCGCATATTTCCATTCTCTCAAACTCACCCGGCCATGAAAATTGATCGCCGCAGTTTCCTGGTAGCGTCGTCTTCGGCATTGGTGTTGGGGAAACCCAATCTCGCCGGAGCGGCACCTGAACGGCCGTCCGAGACTCCCGAGCCACCCGAGTCAGATCACAGGATCGAAGGGAGCTCGATCGCGGTCTATACCACCGCCGACAAAACCGAGTACCGCCTCTCCGCGACCGACACGCTCACGTTCAAGCGCATGGGTCAGCCGCTCGAGACCCAGGTCTGCGTCTTCGTCGATCCGTCGAAGAGATCGCAAACGATCATGGGAGTTGGCGGCGCACTCACGGACGCCTCCGCGGAGACGTTTGCGAAACTTCCGCCAGCCGGACAGCGGGAAATTCTGGACGCCTACTTCGATCCGCATAAAGGCATCGGCTACACGATCGGAAGGACCAACATCCACAGCTGCGATTTTTCGTCGGCCAGCTACACCTATGTCACCGAAGGCGACAAGCAGCTAAAGTCGTTCAGCGTCGACCACGACAAGCAGTTCCGCATTCCATTCATCAAGCAGGCGATCGCGACTGCCGGCGGAAAGCTCACTCTCTACGGCAGCCCATGGAGTCCGCCGGCATTCATGAAGACGAACAACGACATGCTTCACGGTGGAAAGCTCAAGCCGGAATTCTATCAGGCGTGGGCCAACTATTACACGAAGTTCATCAAGGCTTACGAGAGAGAAGGAATCCCCATCTGGGGGATCACAGTTCAAAACGAGCCAATGGCGACGCAGACGTGGGAGTCCTGCATCTACTCCGCGGAGGACGAACGGGATTTCCTGAAGAACTACCTCGGCCCTACGATGAAACGCGAAGGGCTGGGTGACAGGAAGATCATCGCCTGGGACCACAACCGCGATCTTATCTACCAGCGTGTGAGCACGATTCTCGAGGATCCCGAAGCCGCCCGCTACGTATGGGGCATCGGGTTCCACTGGTACGAGCCATGGAGTGGTGGCGAGATGATGTTCGACAACGTCAGGCTCGTGCACGAGACCTTTCCGGACAAGAAGCTCCTCTTCACCGAGGGAACGGTCGACTCCTTCAAGGCTCAGGACATTGGCAACTGGAGATTGGGCGAGTACTACGGCCGCTCGATGATCAACGACTTCAACGACGGCGCAGTCGGCTGGACGGA
>JBDTND010000169.1:0-4663 GCA_039933915.1 Gemmatimonadales bacterium
GACCTCACGCTTATCAGGCGTGCGCTCTAACCACCTGAGCTACAGGCCCTTCGCCAAGGGCTAAAAGCCTGTGACGTAGAGTTTTGCAAGTTAGCCGCACCCTGGGGCACGGTCAATCGGCGGAGCTTTCCAATCGTGACGAAAGCGTCATTCTATTTTCACGCTCGCGTCACCCTCAAAGACCAAGATTTAAGGCGGGTAAATCCCGGGATTCGCCCCGTCTTTTCTCGCTGAGCAGCAAATGATTGGAAAACAAAAAGGCTTCACTCTAATCGAAACTCTGATCGTGATGATCGTCATCGGCACGCTCGCCGCTGTCGCGGTACCGCGCTACGCCGGAAGCAAGGACAAGGCGCTCGTCGCAGCGATGAAGGCCGACCTTCACAGCGTCGCGCTGTATGAGGAGCAATACGCGGCCGAGAACCATGGACAGTATTTCTCCGGAACGGCAACCGATTATAGCGCGCTGTACGGATTCAGGACGTCGAAGGACGTGACCGTGACAGTGACCGGCTTCAACATACTCGGCAGCCAGCTCGCCGACTGGACCGCGGTTGCCCGGCACGGACAATCGACGCACAGCTGTGAGATGCGGAGCGGTCTGACTACCTGCACGACGGACAACAGCCTGTCCATCGGACTCTTCCTGCCCCACTAGCTCGCCCGAGCTCCTCACCTGAAAAACAAATGCCCCGCTAAAGCGGGGCATTTCATTACGCGATCGATGCCGCGTGAAGCTCAGTCTTCGTACTTGCGCGGATGCGCCGGGTGCGGCTTCTCGATTTCCTCGGTGTCGAATTCGTCGTCGAGATCTATGAGGTCGTCGTCAAGCTCGTCGTCAAGCTCGTCGTCGTCGTCGAGGTCGTCGTCAAGATCGTCATCGAGGTCGTCTTCCAGATCGTCGTCGAGCTCGTCATCCAGCTCGTCCACGAGATCGTCATCGTCTTCCAGATCGCCTTCCGGAGCTTCGTCCTCGGGATCAGCATCCGGTGTCCGCTTCGCCAGCCACGGTGCGTGCTCCCCCTCACCCGCTCTACCGGTCAGGAAGCTCTCCGCGGACTCCAGCATGGCGCACATTACCGTAATCTCCTGGTTGTTAGACTGAAGCGCGCTCCCGCTTCGCCTCGCGGGACAACTTCTTACGATCGTTCGCGCTGAGGAAGCGTTTCCGCAGTCGTATGGACTGCGGCGTAACTTCGATCAGCTCGTCTTCCTCGATATACTCCAGCGCCCCTTCCAGCGTCAACTCCCTCGGAGGCTCGAGCTGGATGTTCTCGTCACTCGACTTGGAGCGCATGTTGGTCAGCTTCTTTTCCCTGGTCGGATTTACATCCATGTCGCCCGGCCGTGAATTCTCGCCCACCAGCATCCCTTCGTAAACCGCATCACCGGGGGCAACGAATAGGGTAGCGCGCTCCGCAAGATTCGCAAGCGCAAAAGCAACTATCACGCCCGCCTCCATCGAAACGAGCGTCCCCCGCGTTCTTCCGGCCAACGGTCCCGCCCACGGCCCGTACTCGAGAAAGCGGTGGTGCATGATCCCGGTTCCACGCGTATCGGTGAGGAATTCCGAGCGGTAGCCGAACAATCCGCGAGCCGGAATTCTGTAAAGAAGGCGTACCATTCCCTGCCCGGGGTTCTTCATCTCCAGCATTCCGGCACGGCGCGACCCGAGCTTCTCGATCACGATGCCGAGGAATTCCTCGGGCACATCGATCGAAAGCTCCTCGTACGGCTCGAGCCTCTCGCCCTGCGGTCCTTCACGCGTGATCACCCGCGGGCGCGACACCTGGAACTCATAGCCCTCGCGGCGCATAGTCTCCATCAGAATGGTGAGGTGCAGCTCGCCGCGCCCCGAGACTGTCCACGTATCGGTCGAATCGGTGTCTTCGACACGAAGCGCAACGTTCCGTTCCAGCTCCTTGAACAACCTTTCGCGGATCTGGCGGGAGGTTACGAATTTTCCGTCCCTGCCGGCGAACGGAGAGTTGTTGACGAGGAAATCCACCGAGATGGTCGGCTCTTCGACTGAAATTCCCTCCAGGCGCTCCGGGTGGGCGATGTCAGTGACAGTGAGGCCAATCTCCACGCCCTCGAGCCCCGCGAGCGCGACGATCTCGCCCGCCGATGCCTCGGCGATCTCCAGGCGGTCGAGACCTTCATAGGCGAACAGCTTTGTCACGCGCGACTGCTCCACTTTCTGGGACACATCGAGCGGCAGCAGCGTGACCGCATCGCCAACGTGAACCGTACCCCTCTCGATCCGTCCGATTCCCAGACGCCCGAGGTATGGTGAGTGGTCGATCGTCGAGATCAACATCTGAAACGGGCCCGCATCATCGTGCGGCGGCGCCGGCACGTGCTCGATGATCGCATCGAACAGCGGCGACAGATCGACCGCCTTGACGTCCATGCTCATCGTGGCGACGCCTTCCCGCGCCGAGGCGTAGACGACGGTGGCGTCGAGCTGCGCTTCGTTCGCCTCGAGCTCGATCAGCAGGTCGAGCACCTCATCGTGGACGCGCATCGGATCGGAGCCGGGACGGTCGATCTTGTTGATGACGACGATGGGCGTGCGGTGCAGCGCCAGCGCTTTCCGGAGCACGAACCGCGTCTGCGGCATCGGTCCATCGAACGCGTCGACGACGAGCAGAACTCCATCCACCATGCGGAGGATGCGCTCGACTTCTCCGCCGAAATCCGAGTGGCCGGGAGTGTCGACGACGTTGATCTTCGTCCCCTTCCAGTGGATCGAAGTGTTCTTCGCCAGAATGGTGATGCCCCGCTCGCGCTCGAGCGGGTTGGAATCCATGACGCGCTCCATCACGACCTGATTCTCTCTGAAGGCGCCGGACTGCCGGAGCATTTTATCCACGAGAGTCGTCTTGCCGTGATCGACGTGCGCGATGATCGCAATGTTTCGGATTTGCTGCTTTGCCATAGCCTCGTAAGATAGCTAGGCGTGCAAGTGTCTCTCCCGGTCGACCATATCGTCCTTTTCGAGCTGAATGGTCACGTGCTGGATGCCGAACAGGCGCATCGCGTCGTGGATGTGCTCCAGGACGTGCTGGTGGTGGTCCGGCTCGCGCACGATGCAATGCGCGCTCATCGCCACGAACGCTGGGGTTACCGCCCAGACATGGAGATCATGCACCGATTCGATCCCCGGGATCGCCTCCAGCTGCCCTCGAACCGCCGGGACCGGTATATGGGCCGGTGTTGATTCGAGAAGGATGTCGACCGACTCGCGGACGAGCCGCCAGGCGCCATTGATGATGAGCACCGTCGTCACGATCGAGGCGATTGGATCGGCTATGAGCCATCCAGTGTAGCGAATGACAATGCCCGCGACGATGGTACCGATGGAGGCGAGCAGATCCCCCAGCACGTGCAGATATGCGCCACGGGTGTTGAGGCTGTGAGCAGAGCCGCGGAACAGCACACGCGCCGCGATGATGTTGACCACCAGTCCCGCGGTCGCGACGGCCAGCATCAGCCCGCTTTCCACCTGCTCGGGCGCGCGAAACCGCATGATGGCGGTCCAGAGAATCCACGCCGAGATGAGCAACAGGGTGCCTCCGTTCACGAACGCAGCGAGGATCTCCCAGCGGAGATAGCCGTACGTCTTCTGCGTTGTGCCCGGCTGCTTGCTGAACCACGCCACAAACAGCGCGAGACCAAGCGCCGCGACATCGGTGAGCATATGGCCCGCATCGGCCAACAGCGCGATCGAGTTCGAGAGCAATCCGCCGATTACTTCGGCGACCAGCAGCACCGCGGTGAGAATGAGCGCGATACGCAGGCTGGCGACGGGGGCGTCGTGTGCGTGCGAATGGCCGAGGCCGGGACCGTGCTGGTGTCCGTGACCGGAGTTGGGGTAAGTTGTATCCGTGCTCGGCCGACTGCTCGCCATAGTTATACTCGTGCTCCTAAACGCGTTCTTCGTAGGCGCCGAGTTCGCTCTTGTCCGCTCAAGACGGACGCGCCTCGAAGCAATGGTGCGGAGCGGCGACAGACTCGCACACTTCGCCGTTCGTGCCGCTTCCAATATCTCCCGCATCCTCTCCGCCAGCCAGCTTGGAGTCACACTGTCCAGCCTCGGCCTCGGATGGGTCACCGAATCGACGGTCGGCGACATCTTCGCGAGCATGTTCGCCTATCTGCCGTTCGCCATCGAGATGTCGGTGCGGCTTACCCTTGGCGCCGCTCTCGCGCTCGTGGTGGTCACGTACCTCCACGTGGTGTTCGGCGAGCTCACGCCGAAGGCGGCAGCGCTCAATCATCCGGAGACGGTCGCCAAATGGCTCGCCCCGCCGCTGCTTTTCTTCGCCTGGATAACGACACCCTTCACCTACTTCCTCAATAAGTCGGCGCAGTTCATCCTGCGCCTGTTCGGCCAGCAGTCGGCCGGCTCGGAGGAAGCGGTGCACTCCCCGGAGGAAATCCGGCTGCTCGTCGAGCAGTCTCAGGAGGGCGGTCAGATGGGGGCACGGGACGCCGACCTCATCGACGCAGTATTCGAATTCTCGCAGAAGAATGCGCGAGAGGTGATGACGCCGCGTACCGAGCTGGTGGCCCTTCCGGTTGAAGCGACACTCTCGGAAGTGCTCGGCGTCGTACAGGAGAGCGGCCTCTCGCGCTACCCGGTATACGATGAATCCAT
>JBDTND010000170.1:0-4620 GCA_039933915.1 Gemmatimonadales bacterium
GAGCGGATGAAGCTCGATCAGCGGCTGCGCGACCAGCACTTCTACACCCGCTCGCTGATCGAATCGAACATCGATGCGCTGATGACGACCGATCCGCGCGGAATCATCACCGACGTCAACAAGCAGATGGAAGCGCTGACCGGGTGCACCCGGGACGAGCTGATCGGCGCACCGTTCAAGAACTACTTCACCGATCCCAACCTGGCCGAGGCGGCGATCAACCGCGTGCTGAACGAAGGCAAGCTCACGAACTACGAGCTAACCGCGCGGGCGAGGGATGGACACCAAACGGTGGTGTCATACAATGCAACCACGTTCCACGATCGCGACCGGAAGCTCCAGGGTGTGTTTGCCGCGGCGCGCGACGTAACGGAGCTCAAGCTCTTCGAACAACGGCTGCAGCAGAAGAACGTCGAGCTGGAAGAGGCGAGCCGCATGAAGTCCGAGTTCCTCGCCAACATGTCGCACGAGCTGAGAACGCCGCTCAACGCCATTATGGGCTTTTCCGAGATTCTCAGGGACGGCCTGATCGGCGAGCTCACTCCTCAGCAGCGCGGATTCATTGGCGACATTTTCAACAGCGGCAGGCACCTGCTCTCGCTGATCAACGACATCCTCGACCTTTCCAAGGTGGAAGCCGGGAAGATGACGCTCGACCTGGAGCTGGTCGAGGTGTGGTCGCTGTTCACGAACAGCCTCTCCATCATCAGGGAGAAGGCGACAGCCCGCCACATCAACCTGACCATGGATGCGGCCTCCGCGCCCAGCTCGATTCAGGCGGACGCGCGAAAGGTCAAGCAGATCGTGTACAACCTGCTTTCCAACGCTGTGAAGTTCACGGTGGATGGCGGCCACGTCACGCTGTTCGTCGGCCGCGTGCCGCGAGAGGAAGTTGGCCAATTGTCCGGAGACTGGAAGCACCGGAGCTTCCCCATGGCGACCAACGATTTCGAGCAGTTTCTCAAGATCAGCGTCACCGACAGCGGCATCGGCATTTCGCCTGAGGGATTGGAGCACCTGTTCAAGCCATTCAGTCAGATCGACAGCGGACTTTCCCGCAAGTTCGAAGGAACGGGACTCGGGTTGGCAATGGTCAAGCTCCTAACCGAGCTTCATGGAGGAGCCGTCGCGGTGGAGAGTGCCGTCGACCAGGGATCATGCTTCACCGTGTGGCTGCCGTTGCGTTCGGCGCCCGGTGCGATGATTACACCGACAAAGGCGCAGGAAGCTATCCGTCTTGCCTCGCAGGCAGAACGGCGGGCGCCGGTGCCGGGTTCCCGCATAGCGCTCGTTGTTGAAGACGACTACAAATCCGCCGAGCTCATTCGCGTGCAGCTGGAGGCGGAGGGCTTCGAGGTGCTGCACGCCACTACTGGTGAAAACGCTCTTGTCCTCGCGCAGCAGCATGCGCTATCGCTAATCACGCTCGACATCATGCTGCCGAACATGGACGGCTGGGATCTCCTCGCCCGGCTCAAGCAGGTGCCGGAGCTGCGGCGCATTCCCGTCGTAATCATCTCGATCGTGGCGGATCCCAACAGGGGCTTCTCACTTGGAGCGGCAGCGGTGATGCAGAAGCCGATCTCCCGGCAGGAGCTGTACGACTCCCTCGTGGGTCTTGGTCTGCTGCCGATTGCGAATGGTAAAAAGCTCAAGGTCCTCGTGGTCGATGACGATCCAAAAGCAGTCGAGCTCGTCGCCGTCCGCATCTTGAGCATGGCTAGCATAGTGCTGCGCGCGTACGGTGGCCGCGAAGCCATCGATATCGCGAGAACCGAGCTGCCCGATTTGATCGTGCTGGATCTGATGATGCCGGAAGTGAGCGGCTTTCAGGTCGTAACGGCACTCAACGACCATCCCGAGACCGCTCGTATTCCGATCATCGTGGTAACGGCCAAGACAGTCACGCCCGAAGACCGTACGCGGCTGAATGGGTATGTGAACGCAATAATGGAGAAAGCCGAGTTCCAGCCGGATGACTTCATGGCCGAAGTCCGTCGCGCAATGGCGGGGCGCGAAGTGATCATCTGATATGGCAAAAGTGCTGGTTGTAGAAGACAATCCCGCCAATATGACGCTGGCGGTCTTCCTGCTTCAGTCTGTGGGGCACACCGTCCTCAAAGCGGTGGACGCCGAGGTCGGCATCGCAATGGCGCGCGAGGAGCAGCCGGATCTGATCCTCATGGACATCCAGCTTCCAGGCATGGATGGGCTCGAAGCCACAGGCTTGCTCAAGAAAGCTGAGGAAACGCGGTCCATCAGAGTGATCGCGCTCACAGCCCTGGCAATGAAGGGCGACGAGGAGCGCATCCGAGCGGCGGGGTGTGATGGCTACATCGCCAAGCCGATGCGCTACCAGGAATTTCTGGCCGTCATCGCGGAGCACCTGGCTCTGATATGAACCGCCTGCTGCCAGATCTCATGGACAAGCCATCACGCATTCTGATCGTCGATGATGAGCCTGCCAACAGAGACCTGCTGGAGGCCATGCTGACCGGAGAAGGCTACGACGTCGTTGCGGTTGGCAGCGGCGAGCAGGCGCTCGCCATTGTGGCAGACAAACCGCCCGACCTGATGCTGCTCGACATAATGATGCCGGGCATGGACGGTTATCAGGTGGCGGCGAATATCAAGAATTCTCTTGACACCAGCAACATCCCGATCATCATGATTACGGTTCTGGACGATCGGGACTCGAGGGTCTTCGGACTGCGATCCGGTGCCGAGGACTTTCTCACCAGGCCCGTCGATCGTGGTGAGCTGTGCATGCGCGTGAGAAACCTCCTGCGCCTCAAGGCGTATGGCGACTATTACGGCAAGTACAGCGAGATGCTCGAAGGCGAAGTGGTCTCGCGCACGGCCGATCTCCTCGAGCGAACGAAGACTCTCGAGCAGAACTCGATCGCAATGCGGAGGACTGAGGAGCGAACGAACTACGCGCTCGGCGCCGCGGGGATGGGTGTGTGGGAGGTCGAGATCGCAACCCAGCGCCTCACCTGGTCCGAGACGCTCGCTCCGCTGTTCGGCCTGACGCCCGATCAGGCTCCTACCAGTGCCGATGGCTTTTTCTCGCTTATCCATCCCGACGACCGGAAGATGGTCGAGAACTGGGCAAGCGCCGCGCTGGGAGGAACCGATTGCGAGCTGGAATTTCGTGTTGTCCTGCCCGACGGCAGTGTCCACTGGCAGGCTGGCCGGGCTAGAGTATTAGCGGGTGCGGATGGTAAGCCGGCGCGCTTGATTGGCTCGGGGATGGACGTCAGTGCTCGCAAATTGCTCGAGGCGCAATACCGCCAGGCGCAGAAGATGGAAGCGGTTGGCCTGCTCGCGGGTGGAGTCGCGCACGACTTCAACAATCTGCTGACCGTCATTCTCGGATACTCGAATTTCGTGGTCGAGTCTTTCGCGCCCGAAGACGAGCGCAATTCGGATATGCAAGAGGTACTGAAGGCGGGAAAGCGCGCGGCTGAGCTCGTGGGCCAGCTGCTGGCGTTCAGCCGCAAACAGGTATTGCGGCCGACCGCTGTAGATCTGAACGGACTGGTTACCGGCATGGGGCAGATGCTCGGGCGGCTGATCGGTGAAGACATTGAGCTCGTCACGATTCTCGCTCCCGACCTCGGCGCCGTGCTGGCGGACAACAGCCAGCTCGAACAAATCCTCATGAACCTGGTGATCAACGCCCGGGACGCGATCCCAGCGGGTGGCAGGATCGCCGTCGAAACGGCGAACGTCGAGCTCGACCAGTCATTCATGCGTGATGTGGTGATTCATCCCGGGTCCTATGTAATGCTGGCCGTCAGCGACAGCGGTACCGGCATGGACGAGGCGACGAAGCAGCGGCTGTTCGAGCCGTTCTTTACGACAAAGGAGATTGGCAAGGGAACCGGATTGGGACTCGCGACCGTTTATGGAATCGTGAAGCAGAGCGCCGGCTACGTCTGGGTCTACAGTGAGCTCGGCAAGGGAGCAACCTTCAAAGTCTACCTGCCGCAGGCCGATGCCCCGGACAGGTTCGAGCATAGTGCCGTGCGCGACAAACAGAGCGGCGGTACGGAGACGGTGCTGATCGTCGAGGACGATGATGCAATTCGCGCCATGTCCCGCAGAATTCTCGAGGGAGCGGGCTATACGGTTTTCGACGCACCGAATCCGCGACAAGCTGAGGCTTTGTTCGAGAAGCAGAACACTTTCACTCTGCTTGTAACCGACGTGATAATGCCGGGGTCGAGTGGGCCGAAACTGTTCGAGGCGCTCTCCCGCATGTCTCCTGGCCTGAGAGTCCTCTACGTCTCGGGCTACACGGACGACACGATCGTGCATCAGGGGCAGCTGGATCCGGGCGTCGAATTCCTGCAGAAGCCGTTTACTTCGGATGCACTGACTCTGAGAGTTCGAGAGATACTGGATCGGTAACGAACTCGGACCGCTTCTTCGCTACTTTGGGTTCGTCGCCCAGATCGTGGACTCGGTAACGAAACCTCTATCTTGGGTCTCGAGCATGCCGACAATCAGCTGGCCTATGTCCTCGGCGTGAAGCTTTGAAGGATTGTCCGGCCTGTCCGGCATTCCTTCCACCGCGCCGAAGCTGGTCAGGACTTCGCTCGGGTTGACCTGCAT
>JBDTND010000171.1:0-4591 GCA_039933915.1 Gemmatimonadales bacterium
AGAGACCCGCGTTGACTGCGGTGGGCCGGCCAAAGCCGTCAGTGGCAGTGGCTGTACCGGGTGCCGCAAAGATGTAATTGGGAATGGACGGGTTGTTCGGATCGCCGTAAATGTTGGTCGGAACTGCCCGACCGGCGTTCAGGTAGCTGGCCTTGACGACCGCGGCGTAGTCCAGTGCGTTCGTCATCAATATGTCGTTGTAGCCCCGAACCGGACTGGTCACGCCCGTTCTGACGCGTAGCGTCGTGTTGGGCGGTCCCTGAACTCCCTTCTTGTTGGTCTCGATCAGAATGACGCCGTTGCTGGCTCTCGAACCGTAGATCGACGACGCCGATGCATCCTTCAGCACCTGAACAGAGGCGATGTCGTCGGGGTTGAGGAAGTTCAGGTACGACTCCTCGACCGGCGTCCCGTCGATGACGTAAAGAGGATCGTTGTTCTGGAACGAGCTGATACCCCGAATTCTGACGGTGCTGCGGGATCCAGGAGATCCGCTGCTTGCCACAGTCACGCCTGGCACGGACGCGTCAAGTCGCTGCAACACGCTCGCACCCGTCTGCTTCTCCACACTCGCGATGTCGACGCTCGAGACAGCGCCGGTGATGTCGCCCCGTCGCTGTTCCGTATACGCAGTAATCAGGACCTGCTCCAGATATGCGATTTGCGCCAGGGTGACGTCGATCGTGTTCCGGCCCGCAACGGTGGTCTGAACCGGCTTTTGTCCAACGAGCGAAAAAGTCAGAACAGCATCGGCGGGGGCCAGGAGATGGTATCTCCCGCTCGCGTCGGTAAGCGCCCGCGTATCGGTCCCCTGCACGCGGACGGTAACCCCGGGAAGCGGACTGCCTCCGGTCGAGGTCACGGTTCCGGAGATCGGCAAATTCTGGCCGAATGCGGGTGCGCTCAGAGCCGCTGCGCAAAGCAGGCTCATCACCACTGCGCGGAGCCAGTGTGCGCGGGTGCTCACGAATGATTCCCTACCAAACATCTTCTCCATGACTTGCCTCCCAGTTGCGGACATCAGTTGTTAATCCTCCGGTCGTTTCATGGACTTCAGGCCCTGCATCTCTATCAACCGCCTGTACGTGACGAGGCGTACATTCCGAGCCTTGATGGCCTCGCTGAAACGCTGTGACGTGAGCGCGTCGAGCTTCCCTGACCGTTCCTGCTCATGTCAGGGAGGGCGCCGTCCGTGTTCATGTCCAGTAGTGCAGCCAGCTCCGCGTCGTCGATCCCCACGTGTGCGACCACGAGGTTTGAGCGCGGTTGAAGTCGGTTGATCAGCGTCTCGATCGCAATGTTGACGCTGTGGCTCATCCCGGCGTCGCCGGAGCGGATGACGAGATAGACCGGACCGGCGCCAGATGGATGCCTGGATGCATTGGCCTGACCGGCAGCGTCAGCCGCCGCGGCGATAAACAACAGACCGCAAAATATTATTGCGAAGGAACGAAGCAGCAGCGTGCGACCCTCGATATGAGGAGGTCCGGGAGTTCTGCCAATTTCTCCAACGCGCCGCCCGAGTCCCGCAAATTCCGAAAAGCTCGCTCGGGAGACACCCTCTATTACGACCAGTGATTCGGGTTGTCAAGTGGGATTTTTTTTGTGGGAATCGGCGTCGCGAGTCGCGCTGGCGCCAACCGGCCCGACTCCCGAGATCGCAAACTCCCCGGGAGACCCGGTTGTGGGAGCCGATCGACGCATGCCGACCCGTGACTCCGCGGGGCCAATCGTCGTCTGAATGGGAGAGCTCGCTTCCCCGCTGTGGAGAGGCGGGCTCGCGAACTTTTACCACCTTGGCCCGGAGGCCATGTGCAGTTCCGTATACTCGTAAGTGCGCTAGCAGGAGTCGCGGTGTGCGCGACCGCAGCGGCAGGACAGGTTTGCCAGGGCGAGCTCTCGTTCCGGCGCGCCGGCTCTACTCACGTTAACGCCGCGCTGGCATCGGGGAACAACGTCACCTCGTACGGAGCGGGATTGTCGCGTGGGCACGCGCAAGGTTGGTACAGCGGCGCCTCCGTCGGATTGGTTGATTACAGCGGTGTCAACAGCAACGGCGTCGCGATCAACGGTGGTCTCGGATACTCAATGCCGCTGCAGGCAAAGAGCCGGTGGCAGGTTTGCCCCAACGGCAATCTGACACTCGGATTCGGCCCCAGCTTCGATACCGGTGCAGGCACTATGCGCCTCTCGACGCAGACCATTACCATGGGCGCCTCGTTCGGCACCCCAGTTCCACTGAGCAAGACGGTGACGCTCCTACCCTTCGCCTCAGCGTCGTTCGGTCACACCAGAGCGGCTGCGAAGCTGAATGGCGTGTCCACGTCAGGCTCCGACAACTACCTGCTGATCGGCGGTGGCGCCGGGTTCCAGCTCATGCCGTCGCTCGTCATCCGCCCCGCGCTGACTCTGGCAGCGGGTGCAGATCTCGTCGATGACACGGTTTTCAGCCTCGGGGTTACGTTCGGACTCGGACACTAGTTGTCCGCCTGAACTGAAACAGAGTTTCAAGAACGGCGCGGATCATCTCCGCGCCGTTCTTGCATCTCCCCCAGACGCCGGCCTGCATCGGTCTGGGCTACTCCCACTTGAACACGCGCGCCGACAGCGCAATGCAAACGACGAACACCGCCGCCAACGCCGCGATGTCGCCCAAATGCGCCGACCACGGATCGCCCGTCCATATCCCCTGGAGCAGTGACACCGAGTGGCCGAGAGGCAGCACGCGTGCGATCGCATGCAGCGCCGGCGGAAGCGACTCGATCGGCACGAACAACCCCGAGAGTCCGAGCATCGGATAGAAGATGGCAGCGCCGATTGGCTGCGCGAACCTCGCCGTCGGGACGATGCTCGCAATGATGAACCCGACGGACAGGATGCTGAGCGTACTTATCAGCAGCGCAATCGTGAACTTCACGAGCGGGACCCCCGCGTCGATCGCGAAGTAACGCCTTCCAGCCAGCACCATCGCCGCCATCGTCACGGCGGTGAGCAGCAGCTTCACCAGAACCTGCGCGGTGAGAATCGTCCACGGCCTGAGCGGCGTCGCGCGCAGCCGCTTGAGTATGCCGCCTTCCCGATAGATCGAGATGATCGCTACAAGTGACAACACCGCGCTGATGGTGATGAGCATCGAGACGAGGGTCGGTATCCCGCCGGGACCGAGCAGCCCGCTCAACGCAGAGGTTGACGGTGCCGGAGTGCCGGCGGTGGCTCGACCGAGCAGGACGAACACCAGCACCGGGACGACGATCGACCCGATTGCGCCGAGCGGCTCGCGAACGAAAATCTTGATCTCGAGCCAGGTGAGCTGACGGAGTCCTCGCAGGCTATTCGTCATGCTCAGTCGCGGATGGAGTGGCCGGTGAGCTTGATGAACACGTCCTCGAGATTCGGCATCTCCGTCCGGAAGTCAGTGACCGTGATCCGGTTCTCCGAAAGGGAGCGGATCACTTCCGTGACGAATCCGTTCCCGACGCCTCGAACCGTTATGCGTGAATCCTGTCGGACCACTGATTGCGCCCCCGGAACCTGCCCGAGGGAATCGGCGGCGCGCGCGTCATCGGTCGCGATGATGACGCTGCGCTCGGGACAATACTTATCGACGAGTTGCCGCGGCTGGTCGATGTCGATTATCCGCCCGTGCTCGATGATCGCCACGCGGTCGCACAACCGCTCGGCTTCCTCCATCAGGTGGGTCGTGAGGAAAACGGTCTTCCCGCGCTCACGAATGCCCCGCACGAGCTCCCAGATTTTTCGCCGCGCCTGCGGATCGAGTCCGGTGGTCAGCTCGTCGAGAAAGACAACCTCGGGATCGTTGATCAGGGCGAGCGCGATGAACAGGCGCTGCTTCTGCCCGCCGGAGAGCGTCATGAACCACGCGTTCCGTTTCTCGGCGAGCCCGAGCTGATCGAGCAGCTGGTCGCCCGCGGCGGGCGCTTTCCGATAGATGGACGCCCAGAGGTGCATCGCCTCCCATACCTTGATCCGCTTCTGGAGCTGCGCCTGCTGGAGCTGCACGCCGATCCGCTCCTGCACCTCGTAGACATCGCGGAAAGGATCGAGGCCAAGCACCTTGATCGAGCCGGAGTTCGGCCTGCGGATGCCCTCGACGCATTCCATCGTCGTGGTTTTCCCCGCTCCGTTGGGGCCGATGAGTCCGAAGATCTCGCCGTCGCTCACCTCGAACGATACATCGTCGACCGCCACGGTCTTGCCGTAGGTCTTCCGGATGCCGGAGACCTGAATGACGGCCCGCGCCACGTGATTCATTGCCACCAAGTTACGCCGTGTTGCGCGCAGTATCGACGGAGGCCCCGCGCCCGTGTCGATTTTCTGCCGGGCGATCGATGCATTATGTACAAGGGCTTCGACCAGAAAATTCCATCTTTTTTGCGCAGGCGGGGCACGCGCTGTGCCTGAGGAAGACATGTCACCTCTCCCAGGAGCACGACGATGGCACAAGACAACAAGGCGACAGTATCGGTCCTCAACGACTTGATCGAAACCTGCAAGGATGGCGTCAACGGCTTCCGAACCGCTGCGGCCGCCGTGAAGAACCCCGAGGCCAAAGCACTCTTTACCTCTCGCC
>JBDTND010000172.1:0-4585 GCA_039933915.1 Gemmatimonadales bacterium
TGCTCTTCGCCGCCGCCGGCAGAGCGCTTTCGCAGGATCACGCTCATCCTCCGAGCGCGGTCGCGGAGAAGTTGGGAACGGTGCACTTTCAGACGTCATGCAGCGCAGCTGCCGCGCCGCAATTCGATCGCGCCGTCACACTGCTGCACTCATTCGAGTTCGGCGCATCCATTCGCTCCTTTACGGACGTCCTCGCCGCCGACTCCAGCTGTGCCATGGCGCAGTGGGGTATCGCGCTCAGTCGCTGGTCCAATCCCATGGCGGCGGGACGCCGTACGCCCGCGCAGCTGCAGCCGGGAAGAGCAGCTGCGGGCGAGGCAATACGATTGGGCGCAGGTGCGACAGAGCGCGAACGGGAATACATCAATGCGGTGGCCCAGCTCTACGCGGACTATGAGCACGTCGATCAACAGACGCGTGTCGTGGCGTACGAGCGGGCGATGGCCGACCTCGTCGTGAAGCAACCGGCGGACACCGAAGCGAAGATCTTTTGGGCGATTGCTCTCACCGCATCGGCGCCGCCGACGGACAAGACGTACGCGAATCAGCTCAGGGCGGGCGCCATTCTCGAGCCGCTCTGGGCGGCGCAGCCAAACCATCCGGGATTGGCGCACTACATTATCCACACCTACGATTATCCGCCACTGGCGGACAAGGCCAAGGCGGCGGCGCAACGCTACTCGGAAATCGCGCCCTCGGCGGCGCACGCGCTGCACATGCCGTCCCACACATTTACACGGGTGGGATGGTGGAAAGAATCGGTCGAGACGAATCTCCATTCGATCGAAGTGGCGCTGCGCACCTCGTCAATCGCCGAGGCGTTGCACGCGTCCGATTACGCCGAATACGCCTATCTGCAGATGGGCCGCGACTCCTCGGCGAAAGCGATAGTGGACGGACTACCGGCACTCAAGGCGCGGTTCGACGTGAGTGCCGTGACGGGCGCCGCGCCCGGTTCCGCGGGAGTCTTCGCGATCGCCGCGATTCCGGCGCGGTTCGCGCTCGAGCGACGCGACTGGGCACAGGCAGCGAAACTGGTGCCGGAGCCGAGCGAGTTTCCGTGGACCGAGGCGATGGTGTACTATGCGCGCGCTCTCGGCGCGTCGCATACCGGCGATCTCGCCACCGCTCGGATCTCGGTGGATTCGCTGTCAGCGATTCAACATCGACTGCAGGCGAAGGGGGAGAGCTATTGGGCTGAGCAGGTCGCGATTCAGCAAGTGAGCGCGCAGGCATGGGTGGATCACGCCGAGCATCGTGAGGACGCGGCGCTCGCGAACATGCGTCAAGCCGCCGAGCGCGAGGATGCAACGGAGAAATCCGCCGTGACGCCGGGGCCATTGGCGCCCGCGCGTGAGCTGCTCGGCGACATGTTGATGGAACTCCGGCGGCCGCGCGAGGCGCTCGTGGAATATCGCGCTACTCTGATCAAGGAGCCAAACCGGTACCGCACACTCGATGGCGCGAGACGGGCCGCGTCCGCGTCCGGCGACAAGGCGGGCGCAGCGAAGTACGCCGCGCAATTGAAGAAGATTACCGCAATCGCGAACCAGGTTACCAGGCTCCGGCTGACGCCCTCAGGATCGCGTTGATACCGGGCGCCGAGGCGAACTCCTTGAAGCGGCTCATGTAATCCCTGTACGATGTGTTGAGCGCGTTTCGCACGATGAGGTCGAATCGTATCGGGCGGCCCCGCACCGACTGCTGCGCGGTCAGGTCGAGATTGAGGAGCGAATATCCCCTTGTCGGGAAGTCATCGGGGCTGAGCCACCTCTGGGTTTGATCGATCTCTACGTCCGCTTCTATCGATACGCGCTGGAATGAGCCAAGGGTTCCCAGACCAAGCTCCGCGCCGAAGATCGTTCGGGCGGGAGGTATGAGCGGCAACGGCTCGCCGGCTCGCCGGTCATCCCCCTGAACAAAGTCGTGGGCGGCACGAAGCGTCAGAATGTCTGTGACCCGACCTTCCACGGACGCCTCGCCACCCGTAAGACGCGCATCGGTCTGCTCGTGCCGGAAAACTCGCAGCCCGTTCTGGAACACCTGCGTCGGGGCGGTGAAAATGAAATTAGTGACGGTGTTCCGATACACCGTGACATCCGCGCTCGCTCGATCGGTGGACCACCTGATTCCGCCCTCGATATTCCGCGCGCGTTCCGTCGCCAGCGTCGGATCGCCGAGCTCGAACCGTCCCTCGGCGATGTTGGGGCCGTTGGCGTAGAGATCGAACAGCGTCGGCGCGCGCCAGCCAAGTCCGTAATTCGCGACGAGAGCGAGCGAAGAGACGGGGCGGAACACCACACCGGCGTCGCCGCTTGTCGCCGACCAGGATCGGTGATCCGAGGCGCGACTGATCTCCGGCTGGGCGTCTGACGACAGACTGGTGCGATCTCCACGCGCACCGGCGACGAGTGTCAACCGGCCCAACGCGAGCTGCTCGAATGCGAAGGCAGCGAGCGAGTTGATCTTCGCGCTCGGGACGAGAAAAACGGGGCCTTCAGAACTGCTCGTCTGATATTTCCCCGACAGTCCAACAGTACCGTGGAGCGCATCTCCGCCTGCGTGGTGTGCGAGCAAGTCGAGCGTCGCCGTGTTGAGCACGAGGCCGAACGTCTTCTGATCTTTGACCGCGGTGCAGGTGGTTTGCCCGGGTGGAGGGACACAATCGTCCGAAACTTCAGCGAGCGAATGGCGTTGGAACTGCGCCTTCGTCTCGAAGCGAACACCGCGAGCGAGCAGCTCGTTCGTCATCTGAAGCCGGTCGTCCATCACCTGGCGAACGGGTCCGCCCTCCGGATCAGCGGGATCCGGCCCTGTCGCTTCGAGCAGGTGAAACTCTCCGCCGTAGTGCGCGGCGCGAAACGTCGTGCTGCTGCGGTCGCGCAAAATGCCGAGGCCTCCCTCTCCATTAAATGCCCAGAAGCTGGAGTTTGGAACGTCACCGTCGGGTGTCTTGTAATTCTGTGAAAAGCGTCCGGTGCCCATGAGGCGCCACCCCATTCGTGGCCGGGCTCCTTGCATCATCGCCGCGCCGCCGAATTCCAGATTGTTGCTCGCGCCGTAGGTTTCGATCGCACTGTTGCGCACGCTCGACTCCGCGCCCGAGAACGGGATATCGGCCGGGACGACGTTCACCACCCCGGAGAGCGCCTCGGATCCGTACAGCACGCTCGCGGGTCCGCGAATTACTTCGATGCGCTGAGCGATCCTCGCGTCGATGGACGGTCCGTCCTCATCGCTCCACGAGTAGTCTTCAATGCGATTGCCATCGGAGAGAACGAGAACGCGTGGGCCGAAGAGCCCGCGGATCATCGGCTTCCCGATCTGCTGGCCGGTGCTGACGCTGCGAACGCCGGGAAGGCGGGCGATCGAATGCGCGAGCGACACTCCTCCTTCCCTATCGACCTGATCTCCCGTGAGGACGCTGGTCGAGAGCGGTGATGCGAGTGGCGTCGTGGGTGTGCGGGCGGCCGTGATGTTCACCGGCTCGATCCGCTGTGTGGTTTGTTCGAGCTTCAGATCGATGACGGCAGGGGCGTCCGTGATATCGAGCGTTCTCGCCGCGGGCGCGTATCCCAGGCGGCGGACAAGAATCGTGTAGCGGCCCGAAGGCATCGCGCCGAGCCGGAAGGAACCGGAACGATCAGTGCTCACCGCCCGATTAAGCTCGACGACGCTGACTACCGCGCCGGAAACAGGCTCCCCATTCCGATCGGTAACGTGTCCGCTCAGCGCGCTCTGGCCGGATTGAGCTGAAAGCCTTCCGACGGTGAAAAACAAAACCGGCAAGATCGCACGAACGACGAATCTCATCGCATTACTCCCGGAGTATGATCGACGTGCCGCAAGAGACCGACGATCTCACGGCCGAGGCAAGAATATAGTCCGGGGAAGCGATGAAGCCGAAGACGACGCTCCGACGACCTATCTAGGGCTGGCGAAGCAGGTCAAAATCGATCTCGAGCCGTATCGTATCCGCGACGCTGAGCAGCACCGGCACGCGTGGCTGTTCCATTTGGATATCGTTGAATGTGAACTCAGTTGCAGCGGAGCCTGTGACTCTGCCTTCCTGGAATTTCGCCGAACCCTTCCAGGTGGTGGGCCGAGTGACGCCATGGACGGTGAGATTCGCCGTCATCTCGATCGGGAGAGTTCCAGAGGTTGGTAACGGCAGAGTGACTCCGCGAACCTCCGTTGGAACCAGCACAATACTCGGGTAGTCCTGTGCTTCCAGAAGGCGCCCACGCACGTAGCCGTCGCGACGGCTCTGATCGCTCACGAAAGTTCCCGCATCCAGGGTGAACTTTGACGATTGCGGAATCACCTTGCCGTTGGCGTCGAACTCGATCGCGCCCGCGAGGCTCTTCGTTTCACCCACGGCGTCATTCGGCAAATCGTGTCCCATGAGACGCTCACGCACTCTGTAGCGCGCGGCGCTTCCAGCCGGTGACAAAACGAACCGAAGGGCCGCGGACGTAGCCGCATCGGAGGCTTGTTCAACCGCAACCTCCTTCGCCGGCCCGGACGCGGCGTATGCAGTCTCCGGCTCGCCGCCCGAACAAGCGAGCACTGACGCCGCCGCGAT
>JBDTND010000173.1:0-4563 GCA_039933915.1 Gemmatimonadales bacterium
TCGCCGTTTGCTCCGGCGTGAAGCCCAGCTCCACCTCGACGCCGATCGCCGAAAATCTCTCGACCAGCTCGGCGTGCTGCATCTTGGATCGGGGGGAGGGATTGAAGTCGTTCGAGTAAGCCCACGAATGCAGACCCATCTTGGTGCTCTCGAGATGCATCCCCTCGCTCGGTCGCTGCTCTACCGGAATCCCCTGGCAATGCTGGTGTATCGAGATCGCCGCCTGATGCCCGTGTTCTACAGCCCAGATGATGTTCTGAGGGCCCCACGCGGCGTCGCCGCCGAAGAACACGCCGCGCCGCGTGGACTCGAACGTAGTCTTGTCGATAACGGGCATGTTGTATTTGTCGAACTCGATTCCAATGTCTCGCTCGATCCACGGAAATGCGTTGTCCTGCCCGATGGCGAGAATGACTTCGTCGCACGGCAGGATGACGGTGTCGATCACGGTGCTCGTCTGGCGGGCGCTATCATCGGTCCAGCGGAGGCGGTCAAACTCCATCCCGACCAGCTTTCCGTTCTCGACGACAAAGCGCTTCGGCGCATGATTCTCGACGATCTTGATTCCCTCTTCACCGGCGTCCTCCAGCTCCCACGGGGACGCCTTGAAGTACGGGCGTGAGCGTCGCGCGACGACTTTCGTATCGACGCCGCCGAGCCGGCGTGACGTGCGGCAGCAGTCCATCGCGGTATTGCCAACGCCGATGATCAGGACGCGCGGCGAGATCTTCGTGATGTGGCCGAAGTGAACTGAGCCGAGCCACTCGATGCCGATGTGGATGTGGTCGCGGGCGCCTTCGTCGCGGCGGCCCGGGATCTCCAGCTCCTTTCCCTTCGGCGCACCGCTGCCGACAAACACCGCATCGAATCCGTTCTTCTCGCCCAGCAGATCTTTCAGACTCGAGACCGGCGTTTCGTACCGGACCTCTGCGCCCATGTCGATGATGTAGCCGGTCTCTTCATCGAGCACCTCCGACGGAAGACGAAAGGCCGGAATGTTGAAGCGCATCAGACCGCCGGGGCGGGCATACTTCTCGTAGATCACGACCTCGTAGCCGAGCGGCAGAAGGTCGTTGGCGACCGTGAGTGAAGCGGGGCCGGCGCCCACGAGAGCAATGCGCTTCCCGTTTTTGACAGCCGGGGCTTTGGGCAGATATTCCGTGATATCGTCGCGGAGATCCGCCGCCACTCTCTTGAGCCGGCAGATCGCGACAGGCTTCCCGTCGATTCTCCCGCGCCGGCAAGCGGGCTCGCAGGGCCGGTCACAGGTGCGTCCAAGGATGCCCGGGAAGACGTTCGACTCCCGGTTGAGGAGATACGACTCCGTATACCGGCCCTGCGCTATGAGTCGCAGGTATTCCGGCACATTGGTGTGGGCTGGACACGCGTACTGGCAGTCCACGACCTTATGGTAGTTCTCTGGATTCGAAGCGTCGGTGTAGCAGGCCATTCCGGGTCGTTCCTCCGGGCAGTGGAGATGTTGCAAGTTAGCGTACGCGCGCAAGTAGTTACATAGCGGAGCCCAGACTTCGCAGCCCGACCGAGTAGATTTGAGTGATGCACAACACCAACGCATCCGTTCGCCCCAAGGCGACCGAAGCGAAGAGCGATTCTCTGGCAACCCGGCTCCAGACAGCAGTCGAGCTGCTGGAGGAGATAGTCGCCGATCGCACTGTCCTCGCGGACATTCCGGAACCCGAGCGCAACCGGCTTCTCAATGCCGCCGGCCGCGTGTCCCGGCCTGATGCGCTAGACCGCCGCCAGCTGCTCAAGGTCGTTAAACGGAAAAAGAGAGCGGAGAAAGTGCAGCGCGAGGAAGTTCTCCTCGCCGCCACGGGAATCCGCAAGTTGCGCCGCGAGCGGGTGATGATCACATCGCCCAATATCTTCCCGCCTTTGCCGCCCGATGAGATCAGCGCGCGCGAACAGGCGGTAGAGACTGAGGAGGAGCGGAACTGCTACGTCTGCAAGGAAGATTTCTCCACCGTCCACCATTTCTATGACCGGCTGTGCAGCCCCTGCGCCGAACTGAATTTCGCGAAGCGTACGGAGCTCGCCGACCTGAGAGGCCGCGTCGCCCTGCTCACCGGGGGCCGCGTGAAAATCGGCTACCAGGCAGGCATCAAGCTGCTGCGCTCAGGCGCCCGTCTCATCGTCACCACGCGATTCCCTCGCGACTCGGCCGCTCGTTACGCGCGCGAGCCGGATTTTGCGGAGTGGTCGGACAGGCTGGAGATCTTCGGCCTCGATTTGCGGCATACGCCGAGCGTCGAGGCGTTCTGCAAGGAAATAATGGCGACCGAGCAGCGACTGGACTTCATCATCAACAACGCGTGCCAGACCGTCCGGCGTCCCGCGGACTTCTACGAGCACATGCGGGAGAGCGAGACGGCGGCGTTGAGCTCGATGCCGGCGCACGTGCGGAGCTTGCTGAGGGAATACGAGACTCCACATGGCACTCGCATCGATGCAGGGATGGGAATTCCGCCGGCACTCGCTCGCGGCGTCGCGGCGGTCGCAGCACTCGACGAGTCGGGAGCCACAACGGAAACCTCACTCGCCGCCGGCGAGCGTGACGCGGAAAACAGTCTCTTCCCGCAGGGTCTTCTCGATCAGGACCTCCAGCAGCTGGATCTGCGCGGACGCAACTCCTGGCGGCTGTTGATGGCGGAGGTGCCGTCCGTCGAGCTGCTCGAGGTCCATCTCGTCAACGCGATTGCGCCGTTCATAATCAATGCGAGGCTCAAGCCGCTAATGATGCAAAGTCCCGAGCGCGACAAGCATATCGTGAACGTCTCGGCCGTCGAGGGCCAGTTCTATCGGCCGCACAAGACGATCCGGCATCCGCACACGAACATGGCGAAGGCAGCGCTCAACATGATGACGCGCACGTCGGCCGCCGACTACGTCGCCGCGGGCATCCACATGAACAGCGTGGATACCGGATGGATCACCGATGAGGATCCCGAGGAGATCGCAGCTCGCAAAACGGCCGAGCACCGGTTCCATCCCCCGCTCGACATTGTGGACGGGGCGGCGAGGATCGTGGATCCGATCATATCAGGATTCAACACCGGTGAGCACATCTGGGGAAAGTTTCTGAAGGATTATCGGTCGACAGACTGGTAGAAGGTACGGCTACCTGCTTCCCGCTACCGGCGACCCGCGACCCGCGACCCGCAGCAGAACATCATGGGGTGAACGATGAGATTCACGACGAGGTTGTTGGTCCTCGCAGTTGCCGCTCTGCTCCCGGGATCCCGACTCTCCGCGCAGTCGCGCGATACGGCTATCGTCCGGCGCGAGCTCTTGGGCGTAGAGAATGAGATTGCGCGGGCTAATCGCGAATGCGATTACAAGTATTTCGCCCGCGTCGAGGCTGACGAGTTCATCTACACCGATGCGAGCGGCAATCTCAGCACGAGGGCGCAGGATCTCGCGGGCGAAAAGGACTGCCGGAAGAATCAGTCGACGCAGACGTTCGACGAGGTCGTCGTGCAGCCGCATGGCAATTGGGCGGTACTGAGCGCACGAAGCACGACGACGTTCGCCGGGCGGGACGGCACCCCGGTTTCGCGTCGCAACCGGTTCACGGATGTATTCGTGTGGCGTGACGGGCGCTGGCAGCTCGTGTCTGGCCATTCCTCCCGCCTCCCCTGATGTACCGAGTTCGCCAGGAAGACCTCGCCTTCAAGGGCTGGACGCGCTTCTTTCCGAAGCTCTTACCGGTGGTTGTCCGCTAGGCAAGTCGGACAGATGCCGTGACTGAACAGGCTGACAGTGTTCCGGGAGATGTAGTCCTCCATTGTGTGCCAGGAGTTCTCGTCATCACGGATTTTTCGGCAATACGAGCAGATCGGCAGTATCTCTCGCAAAATGTTGACCTCGGCCAGCGCCTCCTGCAGCTTCTTCACAAGCTGTTCGCGCTCTTCCTCCGCCTGCTTGTCCGCCGTAATGTCACGTGCCACCGAGTAGATGATCTTCTCCCCGGAATCCGGCGCTGCATTCCATCTGAGCCATCTGTGCGACCCGTCTTTGCATAGATAGCGGTTCTCGAAGGAAAGCGCCTGACCCCCCTCCCTGACCTTGATGTTCTGGTGCATGGTGCGCTCGCGATCGTCGGGATGCACGAACTCGATGAAGGGGCGGGACATCAGCTCCTTGCGAGTGAATCCCAGTGTTCGCTCCCAGGCCGGATTGAGCCGCTTGAAGTAGCCGCTGAAGTCCAGGACGCAGAGCAGGTCGATCGAGATCGAGAAGAAGGCCTGCTCAACCTCGTGAACCGCTTTCTCTGTAGCCTTGGTCGGTGTTTTTTTCTTGGGCACGGTGGGGCCGCTCCTCCAGACTTCAAGGGTGGTGCGGTAATGCGATTCGGGTGTGTGAAGACACCCCCCGATACCTCAACTTAGTCTGTACCGGTCAATCTTTCCGATTTCCTTCTTTCTGGCGATGTAGAGAACCCGCTGCCAGCTCCGACTTCTCTTCGAAAGCGCCAACAAGGGCGCCAAACTCAAGAGGAAAACGAACAATGAGATACATGCTGATGATGCACGCGCCAGGCGC
>JBDTND010000174.1:0-4540 GCA_039933915.1 Gemmatimonadales bacterium
GCACTGACGCGAACAGCCGGTCGAGAAAGCGCCGCGTCCCGGAGATGCTCGCATCACGGAAGTCGCCGCCCTGCTCGTAGGGGCCGAGGAACATGAGGTACATGCGAAAGGCATCCGCGCCCCAGTGCTCGATGTACTCATCGGGATTCACGATGTTGCCCTGGGTCTTCGACATCTTCGCGCCTTCGCGGATGATGTGACCGTGCGCGCGGAATCGCGTGAACGGCTCCTCGAATTCCAGCTGCCCCGCGTCGTGCAGCACCATCGTGATGAACCTGGAATACAGCAGGTGCAACACGGCGTGCTCGTTGCCGCCGATGTACGAGGTGACGGGCAGCCACTTCTTCGTGACGGTCTTCTCGAAAGGAACTTCCTCGTTTCCAACGCTCGGGTAGCGGAGGAAGTACCACGAATTGTCGAGGAAGTTGTCCGACACATCGGTCTCGCGGCGGCCAGGCTTTCCGCACTTGGGACACTCGACGCGGTACCACTCTTCGTGGCGCGCCAGCGGCGATACTCCCGAGTCATCCGGCCTGAAGTCTTCGATGAACGGCAGCACCACCGGCAGATCCTTCTCCGGCACCGGCACCGTTCCGCACGACTCGCAGTAGATGATCGGAATCGGCGGACCCCAGTACCGCTGCCGCGAGATGCACCAGTCGTGCAGGCGATAGTGCACGACCGGCTTCGCCGAGCCGCCCTTAACGAGGAAATCCACGATCGCCTTCTTCGCCGCCTCGACCTCGAATCCGTCGAACTCGCCCGAATTCACCAGCGTGCCCGATTCGCACTCGGTGAATGCCTTGTCCAGAGGAGTGTTCGCATCCTCTCGCTCGCCACAAACGACGCGGACGATCGGGAGCTTGAACTTCGTCGCGAACTCGAAGTCGCGCTCGTCGTGGCCGGGCACGCCCATGATCGCGCCCGTGCCGTACTCCATCAGCACGTAATCGGAAACCCAGATCGGAATTTCCTTCCGGGTCGCCGGGTTGATCGCATACGAGCCCGTGAACACCCCGGTTTTCTCGGTGCTCGTCTTCCGCGTGATGATGTCCTGCTTCTTGGTCTTCTCGCGGTACGCGTTCACCTTCTTCAGCTCGCCTGGCTTCGTGAGCCCGTTGACGAGCGGATGCTCCGGCGCCAGAACCATGTAGGTCGCGCCGTAGATGGTGTCAGGGCGGGTCGTGAATACCCGGATCTCGCATTGGCCACCGTCTATGTTTTTTGCCTCGAAAGCGATCTCCGCACCTTCGGAGCGACCGATCCAGTTTCGCTGCGCGGTCTTGGTGGTCTCTGACCAGTCGATGTGGTCGAGATTCTTCAACAGCCTCGGCGCATAATCGCTGATGCGGAAAAACCACTGCTCGAGGAGCCGCTGCTCGACGGGGGTCTTGCTCCGCTCGCACAGCCCACCCACGACCTGCTCGTTGGCGAGAACCGTCTTGCAGTCCGGACACCAGTTGACGGCCGCCTGCTTCCTGTAGGCCAACCCCTGATTGTACAGCTGCAGAAAAAGCCACTGGGTCCACTTGTAGTAATCGGGGTCGGTCGTGGCGAGTCGGTAGCGCCAGTCGACCATCAAACCGGCGCGCTCGAGCTGTCGCTGAAAGTTGGCGATGTTCCGCGGGATCAGGTCCATCGGATGGATCCCGACCTTCAGAGCGTAGTTCTCCGAATGGATCCCGAAGGCGTCATATCCCAGCGGCTCGAACACGTTGTGTCCGATGAGACGCTGGAATCGTCCATAAATGTCGTTCCCAGTGAACGCAAAAAGATTCCCGACGTGGAGTCCTTCGGCGGACGGGTAAGGGAACATCATCAATGCATAGAACGGCCTTTGGGCGCGCTTGAGGTCGGTGTGGTTCGTTCCACGCTCCTGCCAGAGGCGCTGCCACTTCTCCTCAACCGCCGTAGGGTCGTAGGAAAGAGGTTCCGAGAGGTCGTTTCGTATTACCGGATTCGCCATTTGTACAAACTAGCCGCTCGGCGACAGAGTTTCATCTGTCGGCGAAGCTGACCAAGACGTTCCACCATTGCTCCTCAAGATGACAGCTACGCCACTTCCTCTCGTTTCCCGCTCCGCCGGCTTGCTCAAGCCGGTGCTCAGCGCGTTGCAGCATCGCGCGCTCAGGGCAAGCGTGGGCTTCGGCTCAGTCTTCCTGATCGGACTCGGCGCAATCATCTGGCAGTTGTATCGTCTGATCCCGGCGGCGACGCGCACTGAAGTCCTGACGGTAGGCGGTGTGCAGACGGCGCTCCTCATCGCTGCGCTGTGGATCACAGTGGCACTCGTTGCAACCGCGAGCGCCGCGCTCATTTTCGTCCGTCAGCACGTGAGCGGACCGGCCGCCGCGCTCGCGCGCACTCATGAGGCAATCGCAAAGCGCGATTTCTCGAGCGGCTACAATCCTGTGGCCTCCAACAAGTCAGTCGATCGCCTCACGCGCTCGACGATGTCCATGCTCACCGAGCTTCGCAGCGTCGCCACCGAGATGCAGGCATCGGCCGACGAGAACAGCCAGCTCGCTGCCCAGATTGCGAAGGCGTCAGTGAAGGCGGCGGTCTCGTCGCGCGAAGGCGCAACTACGACGAACACATTGAGCCGTGATTCGCTCGCGCGGGAACGCGCGTTCAAGGAATTGACCACCGAGGGAACCAAGCTGGTGGAGATCTCGGGAGAGCTACGTGAGGCGGCTCAGGAAGGATTGCGGCGCGACAAGGCTCTCAAGCAGCTCGCGCGCGACAACAGGGTCCGTCTCGAGACCACCGCGACTTCGCTTCAGTCGCTCGCTTCCGATGCGCTTCAGAGCGCCGAGGGCATCGACGCGATGTCCGCGGCGGTCGATGAGATCGGAGCGTTTCTTGTCCTCGTCCAGAAGATCGCCCGCCAGTCCAAGCTCCTCGCGCTCAACGCCGCGATGGAAGCGGCGCGGGCCGGTGAGCACGGTCATGGGTTCGCCGTTGTGGCGAGCGAAGTCCGCCGCCTTGCCAGCAGCTCCGCTGAAGCGGCGCAGCGGACCACTTCACTCGTGCAGGAAATGCTGGACAGCGTCTCGCAGTCGCGCGAGGCTACTTCGCGCACCTTGTCGACGGTGGAGCAGGTCGTTGAGGCAACACGTGCCGGGCGCCAGTCTCTGACGAGGGTGGAGGAGGGTACGATCGAAGGTGCGGATCTGAGCGGGCGAATCGAGAAAGCTGTTCGCGATTCGAACGAGCTGATCTCTCACATGACCCAGGGTCTCGCCGCACTGGCCTACGGAACGTCCGCCTTTTCCAAGTCAATGCACGACGTCGCGGTCTCGGACGAGGAGCACAGCAAGAGCATCGCTGAAATCGCGGCGAACGCGAGCGCGCTCAAGGATGCATCGACTCGGATCTCGGTGCTGGTTGGAACCTTCAAGCTCGGCGACAGCTGACTCCGGGCATCTGCGGCCGTTCGGATTTCGAGAACTTGAACGGCATCGGCACGAGACGCGCTCCGCCGGAATCGGCGACCGCGTGGTGATATCCCTCATAAGCGCTCGCTGAGCCAAACCGCCCATCCTTCGCGAGGGCGTAGAACTGAAGGTCGAATAGCGGCCGGCCTTTCCGGTCGAGAAGCCGAGACTCGGTCATGGCAATCACGCGCTCGATCGTTTTCATGCACGCTTGATCGGGCGACATTCCCTGCCGCATCAGCTCGACGATCAGGAACGCTCCGCAGACCTTGATGTTCGCCTCACCCCGGCCGGTCGATCCCGCCGCGCCAACGGTGTTGTCGCAGTATTGACCCGCGCCGACGATCGGCGAGTCCCCGATTCTGCCCGGGAGCTTCCAGGAGAGTCCGCTGGTCGTCGTCACCGAGGACATTTCTCCCGCCGCGTTCACGGCGTTCATGTTGATCGTTCCCGTCGTGAATTTCACGTGAAGCGGATCGTCGAACGGCAGGCTTGCTGTTCCGGGCGGTCGCGTGCTATCGCTGCGTGGGTCGAGCCAGTTGTCGGCTGGATTCAGACACGATTTCCATCTCAGCCAGTCCTGTCTGCTCTTTTCGGTGAGTAGATTCTGCTCCTTGAACCCCATCTCCAGCGCGAATTTTTTCGCGCCGGCGCCCACGAGCATGATGTGGTCGGTGTGATCCATCACGGCCTTCGCGACGAGCGATGGCGTCGCGATGTCCTCCAGCGAAGCCACCGCGCCCGCACGCCGGGTCGGACCGTGCATGCACGAGGCATCAAGCTGGACGACTCCTTCCTCGTTCGGCAGGCCGCCGAGGCCGACCGATTGGTCTTCGGGATCGAGCTCCTGGATGTTGACGCCGGCGATGATGGCGTCGAGGGTGTCGGCGTTCTGTCGCGTGAGCATGTCGTACGCGCGTGCGACACCGCGGATACCGTTGGCGGACGCGACGACGACGGTGCGGCCGGCGGGTCCCGCAGCCGCGATCCGATTCGGGATTGCCTCGCCTAGCACGTCAGCCCGGGCCTGGCCATTCAACGTGACCGACGCTGCCGCTGCTGCACCTACTTCAATGAACTTCCGTCTGGAGATTCTCATTTAC
>JBDTND010000175.1:0-4455 GCA_039933915.1 Gemmatimonadales bacterium
TGATCTACCTCTTCTTCTACAAGGACATGTACGCGGTCCAGCCGTGGATAAAGGGATTCACCGTGCCCGTCGTCTTCAACGGCCAGCGCTGGACCGACGTGTCGATCAGCAAGTAGAACGGTGCTTTCCTTCATCGTCCGGCGGCTGCTGCTCTCGATTCCAACGCTGTTCGGCGTCCTCGTCGTCGTATTCCTGCTGCTCTACGTCGCGCCCGGCGATCCGGTGCAGGAGATGGTCGGCGAGCGGGCTGATGCCGAGACGATCGCACGTCTGAGAAAAGAGCTGCACCTGGACGAGCCTCTTCTCAAACAATTCACGTTCTACACGAGCGGCGTCCTGCGCGGAGATCTGGGCAACTCCTACATCACACAGCGGCCGATCATCACCGATATCCGGGAGCGATTTCCCAAAACTCTGCTCCTCGCCGGCTCGGCGATGCTCCTCGCCTCGATTCTCGGAATCACCCTCGGCGTCCTGAGCGCGCGAAATCCCGGCGGCTGGCTCGACCGCCTCGGACTGGGAATCGCCTATCTCGGGATCTCGTTCCCCGTGTACTGGGTGGGGCTCATCCTCATTCTGGTTTTCGCGGTGATGCTCAAGTGGCTGCCGCCCTCGGGCTACGGCGGTATCAAGTACCTCATTCTCCCCGCGTTCGCCCTGGGCTCCCGCTCCATCGCGTTTCTCGCGCGCGTGACCAGGTCAGCGATGCTCGACGTTCTGGGCGGCGATTTCGTGCGCACGGCGAGGGCGAAGGGATTGAAGGAGCGCGTGGTCGTGGTGCGCCACGCACTAAGGAATGCGCTAATACCGATCATCACCGTGCTCGGTCTCGATTTCGGGTATTATCTGACGGGCAGCATTCTTACCGAGACGATTTTCAGCTGGCCGGGGCTCGGGCGCTACGTGGTCAACGCGATCACGCGGCGCGACCTCCCCGCGATACAGGGCTCGGTGCTCTTTCTGAGCGTCGTGTTCGTCATGGTAAATCTCCTCACCGATCTCGCCTACGCCAAAGCGGATCCCCGCGTAGCGTACTCCTAAGCTCCGCGATGACGACCAAGGAAGGACCGGCGCCAGGCGCGACCTCGCGCGACCTAACGCTCCGGGAGAAGATCGAGAAGATCGAAGCGGAATCGGGCGCCAGGGCGATCGCCGTAGCTCTACACGATGCCGAGACCGGCTTCGCGATCCACTATCACGCCGATCGCTGGTTCCACGCCGCCAGCACGATCAAAGTTCCGATACTGCTGGGCGTTTTCGCCGCGATCGACCGCGGAGAGCTGCTCCCGCATTCGCGCGTGCACGTGCGCAACCGTTTTCTGAGCGTCGTCGAGAACATTCCCTTTCGCGTCGAATCGGGCCGCGATGCGAACTCGGCCGTGCACAACGCCATCGGAAAGATGATGCGCGTCGATGAGCTCGCCTATCACATGATCACGACGTCGAGCAATCTCGCCACGAATCTTCTGCTCGGCGTCATCGGGCCCGCGTCGGTGACCGAGACGCTCCACGCACTGCACCTGGACGAAGGAATCGAGCTCAGGCGCGGGGTCGAGGATGAGCTGGCATTCGAGAAAGACATCAACAACATGGTAACGGCCGATGGGCTGCTCAGGATTCTGGTGATGCTGGCGGAGGGCAAGGCTTTTTCCCCTGCATTGTCGCGGCGGATGATGGACATCCTCCATGGTCAGGAATTCAACCAGGGAATTCCGGCGCGGCTGCCAAAGGGAACGCGTGTCGCCCACAAGACCGGCGAGATCTCGACCGTCGCTCACGATGCCGGGGTCGTCTATTTGCCTAAGAGAAAGCCCTACTCGCTGGTGATCCTCACGGAGTGGGATCCGGAAGGGACCGGCCGTTCACGCACGATCGCATCTATCTCGCATACCATATATGAGTTTCTCACCCAAGGCCGAGGGCTTGAATGAGCGGTGCCGCGCTTTTCGGAGAGAATGACCGTGCTAAAGAGGTCCCTAACTTCCCGCTTCGGGTCGTGGATGGCCTTAGCCTGCCACCCGAGTATCGTAAAGCGCTGAGGCCGGGGGAAGAGTGGAAGGACGACACGGGCTTTCCGCGTCAGCTGCCTCGCTACTTCTACGAAATCCCCTCCTGGGACTCGGCCATGAAGATCGAGCTGGCGAGTCATTTCCTGCTATGGGAGTTCATTCAGGTCGATGTCAGGGAGGCTCCTCCCTTGAGGACATTCCCCCGGTACGTTCCGTGCGCAATAACCCTCCTGGCAGTGTGCCTGGAGAGGTTCCGCGAGGCCGTTGGGGCGCTCGTCCACATATCGGCGAACGGGGGTTACCGCTCGCCATCCCACCGGTTCTCGAAGAACGCGACGCCGCATGCCTGGGGGACCGCCGCGAACATCTATCGAATTGGCGACACCTACCTTGATAACCGGAGTGCGATCGAGCGGTTCAGCCTGATCGCGCGAGAGACTCTTCCAGGCATTTGGACGCGGCCATACGGGTCGCCGACAGGATACTCGGAGGACCACCTGCACCTCGATCTCGGATACGTGCTGTCGGTGCCACGGGACGTCAGAAGTTGATCAATTTGTTGCCGCATTTTCAGGTAACTCAGGCAGGTTTCTGGCACAAAGAAGAGAATGATGCAGAAGAAGAAAAAGGGACCGGAAAACAAATCATCGACTCGGGAGCGAATCCAGCTCGCGGCCATCGGCATGGAAGCCGAATTCGCCGTGATCATGGATGGCGTCCAGGTGCGGCCGGAGGACATGTTCGGCAGTCCGCGCCGGATCATTCGCGAGAAGATGATGCATCGAAAGGGCAGATCGTATCATCTTCCGACCGGGGGCGCGGTCTATTTCGACACGGGCGTCATAGAGGTCGCGACTCCAGTAATTGAGATAGAGCGGGGCTGCGCCGCGCGCGCGGGGAGATCGCTTTGGGAGGGAATTCTGTTCCTTCGGCAGGAGCTCGATGCCTGGGAGCAGGCCCACGACACCGACGTGCAGCTCGCCGGATTCAGCACCCACTACAACATCTCCTTCGATCTTCCGCCCACGGAGCAGGGATCGAACAGGACTATTGATCAACTCGCATATCTCCTCGCGCACATACTTCCCGTTCCGGTGATGCTCCTTGCCGCGAACCGGAGATCGACGGGCATCGGAGTGCGCCCGCGGGGAGATCGCATCGAGATCACGGCCGACTTCACGCCGGACGCGCCGCTCATGATCGCGACGGCGACCCTGATCGTTGGGATCGTCCGCGAGGTAATGAGCTGGCCGAGCTACGAGATCAGCGCGCTCGAGGAGACGGATCTCCCGATCATCCGGGGATTCCATCCGATGCCCCACACCACGCGTAAAGGCTGGCTGGCGCGGTTCGACTGCTATCCCGAGAATCCGTTCACGTGCGACATCGACGAGGACAAGTGGCCGACGGCCGATGGGCGGTTTCTCTCGCTGAGAGAAATAGCGGGGCTCATCACGAAACATTTCTGGCCCTATATTCGTCGATACTCCGATCCATTCACGCTGCGTCTGATCGGTTCCGTAATGAAGGGCCGCGCGCCCTCTCTGCTGGATCTCGACGACCGGCCCGACGGCTACGAGGATGTTGGACGGCTTTGCACCTGGGACAATCTTTTCCCCGAGCGTGTGCTTCCCCGCTCGCAATACGAGCGTGTTCTCATCAGAGCGATATCCGGCGACAAGCTCCACATGGATGGAGAGTGGTACACGCCGACCGGAATGCGGGGCTGGTCTCGCGTGATTTTCCGGCGTAAGGCGGACAACTCCCGCCACATTTTCTCGCTCGACTATCTGCTCGACCACCTGCGCGAATGGGAGCGGCCGTACCGGTCTACGAAGCCCCGAAACGGTGGACGGGCCACCCTCTGACCACCCACATCGCCCTCCTCCGCGGCATCAACGTCGGCGGCCACAGGCAGGTCGGCATGACCGATTTGCGCAATTTCATCGTGGAGATCGGACTCGCCGACGTGAGGTCGCTGCTGCAGAGCGGCAATCTGATTTTCACCAGCAATGTGCGAACTGGAGCGGAGCTCGAGCGGTTCCTCGAGTCAGAAGCGCTCGACCGTCTGCAGCTCGAGGCCGATTTCTTCGTCCGCACGCCGGAAGAGTGGAAGGCGCTGATCAGGCAGAATCCTTTCCGCAAAGAGGCGGAGAAGGATCCGGGTCACCTCGTCGCGCTGTTCCTGAAGAACGCCCCCGACGCCGAAGACATCGCTGCGCTGCAGGCCGAGATCAAGGGCCCCGAGACAGTCGTGGCGAAGGGACGGCAGGCTTACATCTTCTATCCCAACGGACAGGGGAAATCAAAGCTGACGCACGCGATCATCGAGAAACGTCTCGGCCGCAGCACCGGGCGAAACTGGAATACCGTTTTGAAGCTCGGGATCATCGCTCGCACGGGATCAGGAAAGCTTACACCTGTCTTGCCGAGGAAGCGGATCTAG
>JBDTND010000176.1:0-4442 GCA_039933915.1 Gemmatimonadales bacterium
TGAAGCGAAGGGACAATCTCAAAAGGCAGGCTCCGTCATGCTTCGTAGTCTAGTCTGCGCTCCAGTTCATCGGAACCGCATCCGCAGATCTCGCCGGGACAGCGATTCTCAGGCGATGAGCGTCGAATCGTCGAAAAAGGAACGCTTGTAGAAATCGGCGGCCCGGCTCTCCAGTGAAGTCGGCATCCCGTAAGCAGCCAGCGTTGTTTCCTCATCGCCGCGGGTAATGGCTCGCGCACGGAGTCGCGGGGCGACGGCGAGCTCGCTGCTGCTGATCGTGTCGAGCGTTACCGCCTGACGATCATCGATACGCCGCACAACCCCAATGGGAACCAGCACGCTGCCAACCTCATTTGGGCGGTAGTCGTGAGCGGCGTGGGTGATCAGCGACACCGAGATGTAGCGGACTTTCTGCGGTACGGGCTGGACGATGAGCTTTTCGACGGCTCCGACCAAGCGTCCGTCGGCGGCGAAGACGGGCCAGCTTATGATATCGACGCGATCATCACCGAGCTGGAATCGGGGCAGCTGGCGCGCCGGAAGCACATAGGAGGCGTGATTGTTCGAGAGCGATGAGGCCATGTTAGTGAGGTGGCCTGTCACCTTGACAGAATTCGCCCGCGGCTGCGTATCGTTGTTCTGAGTTGACATGTCATCCTCCGAGTCAAATTTATTTGAAGGAATCCGGCAGCTTTCCCGTCTGCGCCCGTTCACTTTCGATACTCCCGCGCTAGTCATCCTCGAACAGCATCGTTGTCTGGGTGTAGCCCAGCGCTTCGTTGAGCGCCGCCAGCGCGGCGTCGAGCTGGCGCACCCTGCTGGCCGGAAGTCGCTCCAACGCGCGGACGAGCGTTGCGGTCGGCGACAGTGGTGCCCTCTCCAGGACAGCACGTCCGCGTTTCGTTATCCGAGTCTCTGTCCGGCGCCGGTCCTGAAGGGCGGCCGACCGACTGACGAGGCCCGCCGAGGCGAGTCGGTCAATGACCGCGGATACCGAACTGCGGTCAGTATGCGTCCGTGCCGCAAGATCCGCGATCGACGAAGCCTCGGCCTCGGCCAGCTTCTCCAGCACGAACAACTGCGCCGCACTGAGCGCGGTCGCTCGCTCAGCGGTGCGCGCCGCCAGCCTCAGCCCCCGCTCGAGCCGTCTGATTCCGGTCAGTACACCAGCAGCCTGCAATGCGTGGGGTCCCACATATTATAATAGCCAGGCCTGACCCTGGTGTCAACTTTGCTGGACACCGGAACAGACGACACAAGCCGTATCGCGGGATCCGCAAATTCTGCAGATTCACTCTCCACACCAAGCGGAATAATGCGAATGAAAAAGATGAGATTTGGCGTCTTTCTTTGCGCCGTGACGGCCGCTTGCCTGGTTTCTTCGGCGTCCTACCTCGCCGCACAGATGACTCCGGTACACCCGGTACTCGGTTTTCCGGAACCGGGTATCGACGATCCGGCCGCCTATCAGGGGTATCAGACCCGGTTCTTCCGCGACACCAAAGGAAACGTCGTCCAGATCTACCTCGACGCGCGTAGCGGACGCGTGGTGAACCTGCTCGCCGATGCCGTCGACGAGAGCGTCGGCTTCACGGTGCGGGATGGGAGTGGAAAGCCGATTCGACTCGAATGGGGGTCGCCAGACGCAGTCATCTCCCAGGCCGGCAACCGGCGCACCATCGAGTACCAGCTTATCGCCAACTCACCGCAGCTCCTCATCGGCTGGATCCTGCTCGGCTCGATGCGAGTCGAGCGCGACCTCGGCTACTCCGGTCGCGGGCTCCAACCCTACGACTGGCCTGCCTTCCCGGTCCCGGAGCAGGAAGAGCTGATCGCCAATATCGATCGACTCGATCCCGCCGAACGACAAAGGCATCTGGGGATGCTCGGTACCGGGTTCACGTCTGATCTCCGGGCCCGGCTCGAGCCCGATCTGCTCACTACAGGAGTGCGTGGCGTACGCGGGGCGACAGCGATTCAAACGACCCTCGATCTCAAAAACAATTTACAGCTGGAGCTGATTCCAGATCCGAAAACGGCGACCCTCCTCGTCAATCTGCCCGTCGTCTCGGTGCGCGCCACGGGGAATCAGCCGATTCGATTTACGGTTCGCGTAACGACCGATGGGCAGTCGCTCAATCCACTCACGCGCGACGAGATCTTCAACGGCGCCTTTCTGCGATTCCTCGCCGATTCGAAGGCCGCGGCCGATCGGGCCCGCTCGACTGCCACGCGAAATGCAGCCGACGCCGCCAAAGTCGCCCGCTATCGGCTGCTCGAGCGCGATGTGCGAGGCACCGAGCTCCTCAGCTCCAGGGAAAAGCTGATGGCCGGCCTGCCGAACTACGCCACGTATTTCGGCCGCGACATGATGATGACGTCGCTGATGATGCAGCCCGTCTGGACCGACGCGATGCCGGAGTTCGTGATCGCGAGCGCGCTCAGAAAACTCGGACCGGAAGGAGACGTCAGTCACGAAGAGGCGCTGGGCGGCCAGGCGATTCGTGAGAACGCCGCCCGGTACAACGCGCACATGTCGGAGTACTTTCAGCTGAAGCGGCGGCAAAACGGAGCGGCGGCGGACACGGCCCTCCTGCACGCGCGATTGCTGCTCACCGATCTGCAGAAGGTCCGCGAGAACTATCACATGCGGGACGATGAATTCCAGCTGCCGGTGGTAGTGGCGCGCTACCTCGGTAACCCGGCGGTGTCAGCGGCGCGAAAGAAAACGTTCCTGCTGGATTCGTCGGACGGGAGGGGACCACGCATCGGTCTCCTCATGAAAGAGCTCGGACTCGTGGCGACTCTCGCCGCTCCGTATGCACGCAATCCCGTGGTTCGGAATCTCATCGGATCACCGCGCCTCGATTCGACGCATTGGCGGTCGGTCAGCTGGCGGGACAGCAACGCGGGTTACGCCAATGGCAGGTTCGCGATGGATATCAACGCCATCTGGGTTCCGCGCGCGCTCGAATCGATCGCCCGGATTTTCGCCTCCTTCCGTGCGATCGGCTTCACCGAGGCGCAAATCGCCGCTCTCACTCCCGCGGATGCGGCGTCGCCGCTCGGAGGTTTCGCGCGAGATCCGGCGGCGCTCCAGAGCGCGATCCAGAACTGGAGGGGCGCCTCCCGGCATTTCGCCGTTACGCTCGCGGCCGAAGACGTTGAGGCGCGGGTCGAGCGCAAACTCGCATGGTTGCCGGCGGGAGAGCGTGCGTACTGGGAGCAAGTTCTCAGCGGAGCGCGCGCCGACAAATCAGCCCTCGGGTTTCTGGCGATCTCACTTGATTCGTCGGGCGGGCCGATTCCCGTCGTCAACACCGATCCGGCGACCTGGCTCATGCTGCGGGACGGAAGTGATGTCAGTGCGGAGGCCATCGGCGCTGTGGAGCGCGATGTCCGTGCGATGATGCGCCAGTACCCGGTGGGGCTGTTCATCGATGGGCTCGGCCCCGTCGTCGCGAACGATGCATACGCGACTCCCGCTGTCTGGGAGGCGTTCAGGAGTGACACGTACCATTCGCCGCGGGTGGTGTGGGGAAGGGAGGTGAATCTCATCCTCCTCGGTCTCGCCAATCAGATTACGGGCGCGACGGATAACACCGGGAAAGCCAAACCGGCCACCGCGGCCGTCATCGAGTACGTCGATCACATGAAGGGTGCGTTGATGCAGACTTACCTCGCAGTCGAGGCATCGGGGCTGAAGCACAACGAGCTGTGGAGCTACGAGATCAGCGGTGGAGTGCTCAAGCCGATCCGTTACGGAGCGAGCACAGACGTGCAGCTCTGGAACGTTACCGACCTCGCGGTGCAGTTCGTTCTGAAACGGCTTCAGGTTTACTGAAAGGTCGTGCCGGAGACACTCCGCGTTTTCCTTTTCTGCATCGCGGGCATTCTCGCGGGATGCGCGCCCGCTTCCAATCCCGGCGAAACCGTCCTCACATTCTCCGGGTCCGCGCTTGGCGCGGAAGGCACTCTCGTTGCGAAGCAGCTCCAGCGATTCATGCAGCTCAATCCCGGTGTCCGCGTCGAGCTGCAACGCACGCCCGACGATGCATCCCAGCGCCACCAGCTCTACGTACAGTGGCTCAATGCGCGCGTCGGGAACCCTTCGATCCTCCAGCTGGACGTCGTGTGGACGCCCGAGTTCGCGGCGGCCGGGTGGGTGTTGCCCCTCGACAAGTACGGCCCGGCCCGTGCGGACTTCTTTCCCGCGACGATCACAGCCAACACCTGGGCGGGGAAGCTCTACGCGCTGCCGTGGTTCGCTGACGTCGGCCTCCTTTACCGCCGCACCGATCTCGTTCCGAACGAGCCGAAGACGCTCGAAGAAATGGTTGCCGACGCGCAGAAGGCGATGGCTCGGCGCGGGGGCCCGCGCTACGGAATCGTCTGGCAGGGTGCGCGCTACGAAGGGCTGATCACGGGGTTCGTGGAATATC
>JBDTND010000177.1:0-4392 GCA_039933915.1 Gemmatimonadales bacterium
CTCCGCGGAGCTCAAACGGCTCAACGAGGAAGTTGGACGGAGTTACGACGCGGAGCGCGAGAGACGGCACGTCGCGGAGCTGCTAGCGCAAACCCGTGAGGAAGTTCTCGGCGTAGTTGCGCACGATCTTCGCAATCCCCTTCACACCATCATCAGCAGCAACGACCTTCTGCTCGAGGACGATCTCGCCGCCGCGCGCCGGAAGGAGCTGTTGGACATCTCCCTCCGGGCGGCGCGGCAGATGAACCGGCTCATAGGCGATCTGCTCGACACGGTTCGCCTTCAGGCGGGCAAGCTGAGCCTGGATATCGAGGACGTAAACGTTGGTGCGATGTTCCGCCAGGCCGAGGAGACGTTCCAACCGCTTGCCAAGGAGCGAAGTGTCCGGCTCGAAACGATCCTACCGGACCATGGCGCCACCGTTCGCGCGGATCCCTTCCGAGTTTCCCAGGTCATCGGTAACCTCGTGGGCAACGCGATCAAGTTCACTCCCGAACACGGGGCTGTGACCATGCGCGCAACGCCCGACGGCAATCACGTGGCAATCCATGTTACCGATACGGGACTGGGGATTCCCCCCGAAGACATCGAGCACCTCTTCGACAATTTCTGGCAGGCGCGGCGCAACGACCATCGTGGCGTCGGGCTCGGACTTGCGATCGCAAAGGGAATCGTCGACGCCCATGGGGGAAGGATCTGGTGCGATAGCGCACCCGGCCGGGGAAGCACGTTTTCGTTTACGCTTGCGCGAGCCGCCGCATCCGTGAACGCTGCCTGATCTAAACCTCGCGCTTCTCGTACATCGCGTGCTCGATCGCCTTAAACCACGGCGTCTTCCGCACGAGCACGAGATCGGGATCATTCGCCATCGAGAGCCGGTCGCCGAAGCCGTGGCTGATGGCGCTCTCCAGATGCGCGAGCGCTTCCTGCGGCTTGCCGATCAGCGAGTAAACGCAGGCGACGTTGTACAGCACCATCGGATCTCTGGGATCGACGGATAGCGATCGCGTCGCGAACTCGATCGCGCGCGGCTCATTCCCCAGCTTCGCCATAGTCGTGGCGCCGAGGTTCCAGGCGCGCGCGTCGTCGGGATTCAAATCGAGTCGCTGCTCGATCAGCTTCACCGCGCGGCGCCGCGCGGCAGTCGCTTCGACTCTCATTCCCATCGCGGCGTACTCTCCTCCGAGAAAGGCCGGCGCCTGGAAATCCTCGGGACGAAGCTGCGATGCCCGCGCCAGCAGCTTCACCGCGTCGGCGTGCCGCCCCTGCGCGCGGCGCGTTCTGCCGTAGAAGTAGAACGCCTCGAACAGCTGGGGATCGAGCTTGATCGCCGCCTCGAATTCCGCTTCTGCTTCCTCCGCCTTTTCGCTTAGCCACGCCGCGATCGCGCGCGAGAGGTGCGCCTCGGCCAGCTGTGGCGCCAGCTCCAGCGCCTTACGGCTTGCGATCTCCGCCTGAATCAGGTTCAACTCCCGCGCGTCGAAGAACGTGTAGAGCAGTGAGCTAGCGACGGCGATTCCGGCGTACGCGACCGCGAAGTCGCGGTCGATCTCGATCGCCTTGTCGAACATCTGCACCGCATACTCGAGACTCTTACGCCGGTGCAGGTGAAAGAACTGCCGGCCGCGCAGATAGTAGTCATACGCCTGAACATCGACCGTGGGAGGAGCCCCGATCGCTGCTCTTTCGCCCTCGGTGAGGATGACGCGCAAAGCCTTGGCGATTGCCTGCGAGATGTCGTCCTGGATCGCGAACACATCCGCCATCTCGCGGTCGTATCGCTCGGACCAGAGGTGGTAGCCGTCGGCGACGTTCACGAGCTGGGCCGTCACTCGAAGCTTGTTCCCCATCTTGCGCACACTTCCCTCCAGTACGGTCGAGACCTTCAGCTTGTGGCCGATCTCGCGAATGTCCGCCGTCTTTCCCTTGAAGACAAACGCAGATGTGCGCGACGCTACTCGGAGCGACTGAATCCGGGTAAGCGCGTTGATTATTGCCTCCGCGATACCGTCGGTGAAGTACTCATTCTCTGGGTCCGCGCTCATGTTGACGAACGGCAGCACGGCGACCGACTTGGCCGCGGACACCGCGGGATGCGGCGTCGGTGTATCTAAGTCTCGTCCCGCATCCGACCCGTGCAAAGCATGTCCGAATGACGCAATCGTGGAATAGCGGTTCTGCGGGTCGGGCGACATGGCTTTGGTGAGCGCGATTTCCACCGGTTCTGGCGCGTCTTCGCGCAGCCGCCTTATCGGTGGCGGTGCCTCCCTGAATCGCTTCGCAAACGCTTCTGCGGGAGGATCTCCCGCAAACGGCCGCTCGCCCGCAAGCATTTCGTAGAGTACGACCGCAAGGCTGTATTGGTCCGATCGCCCATCCGCTTCCCCAGCCGATGCTGCCTGTTCAGGACTCACGTACGCGGGCGTGCCGACGAGTACGCCTCCGCTCGACGTACCACCAGGACTCGTGCGGGTCGCGCTCTTCGCGATTCCGAAGTCCATCACCATCGCCTCGCCTTCGTACAGCATGATGTTCTCGGGCTTGACGTCACGATGCACGACGCCCTGCCTGTGCGCGTAGTCGAGCGCCGATGCGAGCGCGAGGATGTGCCGGACCGACTCGGCGATTGGTAACTGCTGCTCCCGCTCGAGACGCTCTCGCAGCGATTCGCCCTCGACATGGGGCATGACGTAGTAGAGGAGTTCCTGGACTTCGCCCGAATCGAAGAGCGGCAGGATGTGCGGGTGATTGAGCCGCGCGACGACCTTGATTTCGCGCAGAAATCGCTCTGGCCCCAAAGAGGCAGCGAGCTCACGATGAATCACCTTGAGCGCAACGGTGCGATTGTGCTTCGCGTCCTGGGCGAGATAAACCGTAGCCATCCCGCCGCGGCCCAGCTCGCGGTCGATCGTGTAGGCGGGAGCCAGTAGCTCCCTGACGCGCTGAATGGAGGACATCTGCCTCGCCCCACGCGGGATTGTGGCCGAGTTAATCCGCGTGTGTCAACTTGAATGGATGCTCGAGAGCGGTCAAGCCAAAAAGAGCCAGCCATTTACGGTCCGGCGGTGCACAACCCGCGACGCCGCGATGCTCGCATCCCTGGGCGCGCGACTGTTTGCCGAGACTTATGGTCCGACGCACCCGGAGCCCGAGCTCAGTCGCTATCTCGCTCGATCTTTCCCGGTGGAGGGCATTCGCGAAGCGATAGCCGCCGCCGGCGTGACGATGCTGGTAGCTGAGGATCCCAGCGGGACGCCAATCGGCTACGCGTACCTGCGGGAGAGCCCGGAGCCGCCGGCAGGCGTGAACGGAGATCGTGTACTCGAGATTGTCCGCTTTTATGTCGACCCGTCGTGTCAGGGCCGCGGCGTCGGTGCCGCGCTGATGGAGGAGTGTTTTGCTGACGCGCGGACCAGCGGAGCAGACATGATCTGGCTTCAGGTGTGGAGGGAAGCGCCATGGGCAGTTGGCTTCTACGCGCGAATGGGCTACTCGATCGTCGGCTCGGCGGCCTTTTATTTTGGCGAGCAGATCGGCGACGATCACATTATGTCGATAGCCCTGCAGTAAGGGGATTTGCCCGAGCCGGCACGAACCGGACCACGGAAATCTCCGAGAAAAAGCGTGACTGCACTCGGGAGAAAAGAGTCCCTCAATTGTGAGAATGTCCATCCAGGCGCGGATCTGGCGCCGTTCCATCCCGGGTGCGTGGAAGCAGACCCAACTCCTGCAACCCGCCAAACTTGCCAGCTGCGTCGCGATCGCGGCGCTCAACATCCTCTGGCACGGTCACGGAATATTCAGGTTGGCACCGCCGGTCGTTCGATTCGTAGCAGTCGGGATAGCGTGCTACATCGTTACGACTCTGGCTGAGTTTCTCTGGCTAATGTACACGGGCCCCAAGTTTACCGGCTTCGAGTCGCCGACGGCGGCCAAGGGTACTCCTCGGCCCGATGCCGTTGATCCGCTCGTCGAGGTATTGAGCGAGCTCGCACCAGCGGAGCTGCGCGACGAGGCACTCCAGCTGGCGGAGGAGATGAAAACCTTCGAGGCGAGCGCCGACCGTGAGTTCGTGAAGACGCTCGCGCCGGCGCAGCCGCTTCAGGCGGCAAGCGAAGAGGAGCTCGAAGAGGCGTTCGACATCCAGAGCGCCGAGCTGATGGAGAACAATCTGCAGCGTGGGCGCGCCTTCAAGGAGAGATTCTACCGGCCCGCGCGCGCTTTTCGAGACGAGCTGCGCAGGAGGCTGGGAATTCGCAACCTGAACAGCGAGCCGAGAATTCCGGCGCTGGACCAGGCGGTTCTTACGGGAGCAAAGCCGATTGCCCAGGCGGCGGACTATCTCGCGGGGCTGGCGCGCCGGCTCAAATAACCGGGATCGCAGGCCTCACG
>JBDTND010000178.1:0-4352 GCA_039933915.1 Gemmatimonadales bacterium
CCCGGCATCGGCGCCAGGATCGGGGCGGGGCCGGTTGGACCAGCACTCTTGGCTGAAAGATCGCGGATCGAACGGGTCCTCTCGTCCAGCGCCTCAGTCTCGAAACGATAGCCGTCTACCCAGAGCGTGTACTTGCCACGGCCCGGGTTTTTCCTGGCAACGACGCGGTAGACAAAGGTACCAATCCTGATTACGCGTACAGGACTGTCCTCAATGTCGGAGAGCTCAGCGCGAACGGGCGGTTCATTTCCAAAGCTCACGCCTTCCGGCTCGACTGACACGACCTTGCGCTGACCGTCCAGCTCGACGACGTACCTCATGAGGATCGAGTCTCGCGCGCGGGGCGCAGCTCGCACACCGTCTCGACGTGCGCTGTCTGCGGGAACATGTCGAACGCGTGCAGCGACTCCACTCTATAGCCCGGAAGTCTCGACAGATCGCGCGCCAGCGTCGCCGGGTTGCAGCTCACGTAGATCACCGCGCGCACGTGATCCGCCTCCGCCTCGAGCGTCGCCGTCACGCGAGCCTCGACACCGGCCCGCGGAGGATTGAGTATCACGAGATCGGCGGGAAGAACGCCGGGAAGCGCGTCCTCCACCCTGGCCGTGATGGCGCGCGATGGCTCCTTGAGCCTCGACGCCGTCCACTCCGATGCCTCGGCGTCGAGCTCGATTGCCGTCACTTTGACTCCCGCGTCACTCATGGCGAGAGCGGTGCGACCCGCGCCCGCGTAGGCGTCAATCACCGAGTGCGGCTCGTAACGCATCGCGCGCTCCAAAACGAAAGCGTGAAGAGTCTCCGCCATTTCCGCGTTGACCTGCACGAACGATGCGCTCGGAGAGCGATCCTGGCGCCTGTCGAAGAGAAGCCGGCGCGGCGCATCATCTGCCGGCTCCCACCACACCGCGGACACCGACGGCACGCCCGCCGCAAACTGGTTGCGAGCAGCCCAGCTCTCTCCGCCCATCATCACGAACGTCGGCCCGCCGCTCGTGATGCGTACGCTCCCGCGCAGCTCCTCCGCGTCCGGAAAATACGCGTCGGCTTCCATGATTTCCCGCCACGCCTGGACGACGCGCCGGTCCGTGATCGGGCAGTCGCTGAGCGGAAAGACTCGCCCTGGATCGTCGTACGGATGCAGTCCGGCGATCCAACGCGAGCCGCGGCGCCGCATGGCGAGCGTAAGCTTGGTCCTATAACGCCAATCCCTGGGACTCCGCTCGATGGGCGGGAGATCTACCCGGCGCTTGCCGATGCGCTCGATCGCGTCGCGGATGATCACCTGCTTGGCGGCCAGCTGCGAATCGTATGTCATGTGCTGCAGCTGGCAGCCGCCGCACCGGTCCTGGGTGTAATGCGGACACGGCGGATCGATGCGAACCGGCGATGGAGTCACGATACTGCCCAGCGATCCGCGGGCGAAATGTCCTTTGCCGGAAATCTGCGCGGTCACGACGTCACCTGGCGCGGTTCGTGGCACGAACACGACCAACCCATTGCTTCTGCCCACGCCATCCCCACCGGCGGCGATCGATTCGATCGAAACGCTCGCGACAGGCATCAGCTGCGCAGCCCCTCGATACGCGCCGCTTGCTTCCATGAATCGGCGGTGGAATCGCCAGTGCTCGCGGCAGTGGCTCCGGGAAGCGCCGCAGGGGAGACGGCACGCGCAGCTCTATCTCGCTCGGCCAGGAGCGCCGCAGCGATCGCTGCCACGCGAACCGACTCTTCGCGCGGCGCTTTCCCGAGAATCGACGGCAGGCGCCGCTCGAGCCACTGTATGTCGATGTCGCCGCTGCGAAATTCGTCGTCATCCATCACCCGGATGTGAAAATCACGCGAGGTCTCTACGCCCTGGATGATCAGATCCACCAGGGCGCGACGCATTCGAGTGATCGCCTGCTGCCGGTCAGCGCCCCAGACGATCAGCTTGGCGAGCATTGGATCGTAGTAGAGTCCCACTTCACTTCCTGACTCGATTCCTCCGTCCCAACGCACACCGGGACCGCTGGGCAGATGGAGGTGCTGGATGCGCCCTGTCGACGGCAGGAAGTTGTTCGACGCGTCTTCGCTCGTGATCCGGCATTCCATCGACCAGCCGCGAGGGGTGATATCCTTCTGCTCGAAGGGAAGCTCCTCCCCCGCGGCGATCCGCAGCTGCCACTGTACCAGATCGATTCCCGTGACCAGCTCGGTGACGGGATGCTCGACCTGGATGCGCGTGTTCATCTCCAGGAAATAGAAGTCTCCGCTCTTGTCGAGGAGAAACTCGCACGTGCCCGCGTTGACGTACCCGGCCGCGCGCGCGACGCGAACGGCGCTCTCTCCCATCGCTTTGCGCAGCTTCGGGGTAACGGCGACGCTCGGCGCCTCCTCGATCATCTTCTGATGGCGGCGCTGCACCGAACACTCGCGCTCCCCCAGCGAGAGAACGTTGCCGTGCGAATCGGCGAGGATCTGGATTTCGACGTGGCGCGGCTGTGCGACGAACTTCTCCAGATACACGGCGTCGTCGCCGAACGCACTCTTCGCTTCTCTCCGCGCCGCGTCAAGCGAGCTCGCCAGATCTTTCGCCGCCGACACGACGCGCATCCCCTTCCCGCCACCGCCAGCTGCAGCCTTGAGCAGCACCGGATAGCCGAACTTCTTCGCGAGCCTCTCTGCTTCTTTCGCGTTCTCGAGCGGCTCGGTCGTTCCGGGAACGACCGGGACCTTGTGCGCCAGGGCTAGTGTGCGCGCGGCCGTCTTGCTCCCCATCGCCGCTATGGCTTCAGCCGGCGGCCCGATCAACACGAGTCCCGCCTCGCGCACCGCACGCGCAAACCATTCCCGCTCGGCGAGAAAACCGTAGCCCGGATGGATGGCGTCGGCCCCTGTCAGCTTCGCGGCTTCGATGATCCTGTCGCCCCGCAGATAGCTCTCGGCAGATGGGGGAGGTCCGATGAGAACTGCTTCGTCCGCCTCGCGCACGTGTGGCGCGCGCGCGTCGGCCTCGCTGTAGACCGAGACCGTTTTTATCCCGAGCTCGCTGCAGGCGCGAATGACGCGCAGAGCAATCTCGCCCCTGTTGGCAATGAGAACCTTTTTAAGCAAGCTCTGCCCCGCTAAATCGGGATGTTCCCGTGCTTCTTCGGCGGATTCCTGTCGCGCTTCGTCTGCAGCGATTCCAGGGCGTCGATGAGAGCGGGCCTCGTATCGCGGGGATCGATGATGTCGTCGAGATAGCCGCGGCCGGCCGCGATGTAAGGGTGCGCGAACTTCTCACGGTATTCCTCGATCTTGGCTTCGGTTGCAGCGGCCTCATCGTCACTTTCCGAAATCTCCTTCCGGAACAGGATCTCGACCGCACCCTTTGGACCCATCACCGCGATTTCGGCCGTTGGCCAAGCGACGTTGAAGTCGCCGCGGATGTGTTTCGAGCTCATGACGTCGTACGCCCCGCCGTATGCTTTCCGCGTGATGACGGTGAGCTTGGGAACAGTCGCCTCACAATAGGCGTACAGCAGCTTCGCTCCGTGCTTGATGATTCCTCCGTGCTCCTGCGCGACGCCGGGCAGAAAGCCCGGTACGTCCTCGAATGTCACTATCGGAATGTTGAAGGCATCGCAGAAGCGGATGAAGCGTGCCGCCTTGAGGGACGCATTGATGTCGAGCACGCCAGCCAAAAAAGCAGGCTGGTTCGCGACAACGCCAACGCTGAAACCGCCGAGGTGCGCGAAGCCGCAGATGATGTTCTGCGCGTACTCGCGCTGCACTTCGTAGAATTCGCCGTCGTCCACGACGCGATTGATGACCTCGTGCATGTCGTACGGCTTGTTTGCATTGTCGGGAACGATGTCGAGCAGCGACTCATCGCGGCGATTGCGTGGATCAGTGCCCGGCCCGCGCGGCGGATCGGACAGATTGTTCGATGGGATGAAGCGGAAGAGATCGCGAATCTGCTGGAGGCATTCCGTCTCGGAATCACAGGCGAAATGCGCGACTCCCGACTTGGAGGCGTGAGCGTCGGCGCCTCCGAGCTCCTCCATTGTGACGTCCTCGTGCGTCACTGTCTTCACGACGTTGGGCCCGGTCACGAACATGTAGGACGTGCCGCGCACCATGTACGTGAAGTCCGTTATCGCCGGCGAGTAGACCGCGCCGCCCGCGCAGGGCCCGAGGATCGCCGAGATCTGCGGCACGACTCCGGAGGCAAGAGTGTTGCGAAGAAAAATCTCCGCGTATCCGCCGAGGGAAACGACGCCTTCCTGGATGCGCGCGCCGCCGGAATCATTGAGACCGATCACCGGAGCCCCGTTCCGCATCGCCAGATCCATGATCTTCACGATCTTTTCGGCGAACGATTCGGAGAG
>JBDTND010000179.1:0-4350 GCA_039933915.1 Gemmatimonadales bacterium
ACGACGGTGTCACCCGGAACAACCATGATCTCCTCGCTCACCGATGCGCGGCGCCCTCCGATCGGATCAGCCACGAACCGAAGCGGAGTCAACCCGCTCACAAGCCCTTGCGGCACATTCATGTTTGTCTTGCTGTTTCCCGTCGCGGTTCCGAGGCGCAGCCGCTGCCCACTCCGCACGGCATACACCGCCATGTCGAGAAAACCCTGATTGTCGACCTGAACAACGGTCGGTCCCGCGGGTGTGGTATCACCCGAGCCTGGCGCGCCGGTCTTGCACGCGGCGAGCCCGAGCGCAACCAGCGTGAAAGCGATTATCTGGATTCTCATGGGAGAAGCTGCTCCGGTCAGCATTTGGGTTGGATGACAGAGCGGGCATAATGCGTTCCACACATCGTCATCGTAGCTTTGGAGCAGGATGCTGAAACCTCTGATCATCGGAATCGCCGGCGGGTCCGGCTCCGGCAAGTCGACCGTCGCCAACAATGTCGCCGAGCTGCTCACGACATCGTCGGTCGCTTTCATCGACATGGATGCGTACTACAAGAACTTTTCGGAATTATCGCTCGACGAGCGGCGCAAACTCAACTGGGACCATCCGGACGCTTTCGACTACGATCTGCTGTGCGAACACCTCACCGCACTCGGCGAACGAAGGCCGATCGACAAGCCCGAGTACGATTTCGTGACGCATCTGCGCCGCGCCGAGCGCACGCGCGTGGATCCGGCTGACGTTGTCGTCATCGACGGCATTCTTCTATTCGTCGACGAGAGGGTGCGCGAGCTGTGCGACGTCAAGGTTTTCGTCGATGCGGATGCCGACATCAGGCTTATACGCCGCATCGAGCGCGACACCCACGATCGGGGGAGGCCGCTCGACGAGATCATCGAGCAGTATTTGTCGACGGTGCAACCGATGCACCTGCAGTTCGTGGAGCCGAGTAAACGGTACGCTGATGTGATCGTCCCGCGGGGCGGGCACAATGCAATCGCGATCGAGATGATCGTCGCTAAAATCCAGCGTCGACTGCAACGCGCAACCGCGGCGCCCGGGGCGCCCGCGGCGCGGCATACACCATCAGCACAGCGGCCAGCGCCCCCAGCGCGAACATGACGAACCACACTCTGACAGGCCCGAGCACGGCAAGGAGCTGAGTTCCCATCCAGGGTCCGATGGTCAGCGAGAGGCTGAGTGACATGCTGTAGGCGCCCATGTAGACTCCCCGGCGGCGCTCCGGCGCGATCTCAGCCAAATGTGCCGACATTGCGGGGAAAAGAAGCATCTCGCCGAACGTCCAGACAACGACCGTAGCGATGACCCCGGCCGCGGATGCAATCAGTCCCAGCGAGCCGAAACCGACTGCGAACAGCATGCATCCCAGAATGAGCGATCGGGAATTCGGCCAATGAGCGGTCGCCGTGACGATCGGAACCTCGAGCAGCACGATGAGAAGCGTATTGATCGTGAACAGCATCCCGTAGAAGGCCGGCGAGAGATGCAGGTATTCCACGAGGTAAAGCGGCAGCGCCGATTCGTGCTGGTAGAACACGATGCCCACCAGAAGTACGCCTCCCAGGAAAACGAGAAACAGCTTGTCGTGGAAAATCGTCGCGGGGCCGACGTGCTCGGCGTTCCGGTCGGCAGCCTCTGAATCCACCCCACTGAACGACCGCCATGGGGTGAGCGCGAGCACGAGGCCGGCAATCAGCGTCGTGATCGCGTCGACGACGAACATCGCGCGGAACGAAACCGTCGCGAGAAATCCGCCAAGAGCCGGACCGATACTCATTCCGAGATTGATCGCGAGGCGGTTGACTGCGAAAGCCTGCCGGCGCTGCTCCGGCGCGACGACGTGTGTGATTGCGGCGAGACTCGCGGGACGGAACATCTCGCCGCTGGCGGCCCATAGCGCCGTCATGGCGGCGACAGCGACGAAGCTCCTCGCCAATGGGAAAAGAAGCAGCATGATCCCCGACGAGATCAGCGAGACCCGCATCACGCGAAGGGCACCGATGCGATCGCTGAGTCGACCGCCGATCGGGCCGAACACCATTGCGGTTGCGCCATAAACTGCGAGCATCGATCCGGCGCCGGCGACAGAGAACCCGAGCTCGCGCGTGAGGTACAGCACGAGGAATGGGAGCACCATCATCCCGGCCCGGTTGATCAGATTGGTCGTGAAGAGGAGCCACACTTCCCGCGGCAGTCCTCCGAGCCCGCGCCACGGATTGAGTCGCGAATCGCCCAACGAAAACGGCCACCTTGTCGGTGGCCGTCTCGTTTCGCGGATTGTCGGCTCAGTTGTCAGGCCCATAGTGCGCCGTGCAGGAATCGAACCTGCAACCTAATGATTAAGAGTCATTTGCTCTGCCAATTGAGCTAACGGCGCAATGCGGTCGCTTGGCGCGCCAGGAGGGAATCGAACCCCCGACCCACAGCTTAGAAGGCTGTTGCTCTATCCAACTGAGCTACTGGCGCGTTGTGGGGCGAAAGGTAGCCACTGCGATGGTTCGAATCAATCGCCGAGCGATGCAAGATTCTCCGCGAGAACCTGCTGCAGCCTGCGCGTCAGCTCGCCCGGCTTCCCCTTCCCCACTGGCTGCTCGTCGAGCGTCACCACGGGCATTACGTCGGTCGTCGTTCCGGTCAGAAACAACTCGCTCAACTTTGGAATTTCGTCCACGCGAATGGGCGTCTCCTCCACATCGATGCTCAGATCGCGCGCGAGATCGCGCAGAACGGTGCGTGTAATGCCGGGAAGGATGTGACTGTCCGTCGGGTGGGTGCGGAGCGAGCCGTCGACAACGCCGAAGAAATTCGTCTTCGTGCCTTCGGTTACGACGCCGTCACGGATAAGCATCGCCTCGAACGCGCCCCGCTCTTTCGCGGTTTGGGAAGCGAGCAGGTTGGGAAGCAGGTTGAGCGTCTTGAGATCGCAGCGCCCCCAGCGCAGGTCGGGGTGAGTGATCGCCGGGGCGCCGTTTTGCGCCAGGTCTCGGTAGGGCGTGAAGCGAGCCGCGGAGATGTAGATCGTCGCTGGCACTTCGGGCGGCGGAAAATTGTGAGCCCTAGTTGCAGCGCCCCGCGTCACCTGCATGTACAGTGTGGCCTCGCCCTCCAGCAGCCCGTTCTCCTTGAGAAGCTGTTTCCCGATTTCCACGAGGCTCTCGGGCGAGTCACCTGGGCGGAGCGTGATGCGTATTCCGTCGAGGCTGCGCCTGAGCCGGTCGTTGTGAAACCGGGCCGCGAACGGACGGCCATTGATTACGCGCAGGACTTCGTACACGCCGTCGCCGAAAACGAAGCCGCGGTCCTCGACCGAAACGCGAGCGTCGGCGCGCGGCACGAAGCCGCCATTCACATAGACCAGATCTTTGCTATTCATTCTTTCCGTGTGTTCCGGAGCAACCGCGCACCTTCATCCGGTGAACCCGCCCGCTGATCTCCGTCACGCTTTCGTACCGGAGGCGTTGTACTGGCATCCACCTGCGCTGAACATTGGCGAAGACCCGGGAGCCGGGTCGGTGACGGTTCCTGTGAAGGAGCCAGTGGGGCTGATCGTTCCGCGTAATTCCATTGCGGCATTGCTGCCGCTCGCTGCGCTCAGGAACGCGTCGGCAAATCCGTCGCTGAGCCGAACGGATCCTGAAGCCGGCCGGACGATGGTCGTCGGCGGATTTTGCCAGCTGCTCGTGGTGGAGCTAAGCGTGCCGTCAGCCAGAACATCGAGGTGAGCCCGGAGTATCTGCCCATCGGGAAGAGATCCTCCCGTGCACGGCAACGTGGTATTCGGGCGGACCGTAATCGACCAATCGCCGGCCGCCTGGGCCTGCGTGATGGCAGACCCGCCACCACCCGTATCCCCGAAGATGGGATCCGTCGTAGTTTCGCATGCGGCCGTCAGGCCAAGCACAATCAGACAAAGAGCCATCGGTCGAACGGACACGTGAAGCCTCCAAAGGTCAGCGGCCAGGTTGCGCTCGGGGCCGGAAAGGTGCAATTCGTTTGCCGTCAAGGTACGCGCGGAAACGATAACCTGCCGCTTTTCGTAGTGTGAAATGGGCCGTACGCCATCCAGGACCAATATGCAGCCGGATGCAAATCTCATAGTTCACGAAGTGCTCTCGTGGGTCATCCCGGGAATAGTGACTATTGTCCTCGGATTCCCAATTGTCCGACTCATCACGAAGTGGCTGGAGCCACGCCCGGTACCCCCGAAAGAGCTGAGCACGATCAGCGGCCGGCTGGAACGGATCGAGGCGGCGGTGGACGCAATCGCGCTCGAGGTAGAGCGAATCTCGGAATCCCAGCGCTTTACCGCGAGGCTTCAGTCGGAGCAGCATCAGCCCC
>JBDTND010000180.1:0-4308 GCA_039933915.1 Gemmatimonadales bacterium
TCCTCGAGCGAGATCTCCCCCGTGTCACGCGCTGCTTTGAGCGCGCTGTCGCCGAACCACTTGCCGGCGACGATAGTTTCGCTCGAAGCCGGCTTATCGCGATAGGTCGACCGGAATTCGCGCCTCAATGCCCATCGCGCCCGGCCGCCCTGTTGTCGCCGCTGCCCTTCGGCCGGGTTCATCTCCTTCATGTCGCTGACTTTCTTTCCATTGATTGACGCGATCCTCATCGTGACCACGGGCGCCACCTGCACGACGTCGTGGCCTGCGCCCCTGACGATCGAATCGAGCCCCGCCGCCTGGTCCTGCTGCACATCGAAGAAGACGACATTGCCGCGGGATTCCTCGGCGGCCGTTGTGAATCGGCGGAGGAGGTTGTTCTGCACGAGATAGAGAGTGCTCACCAGAAAAGCGCCGAAGCCGAGTGCGAGAATTACGGCGCGAGTCTGGTTGCCGGGGCGATAGAGATTAGCCACGCCCTGCCGGACCACGTACGGCCAACCGGTGCGCAGCCCTTTGCGCGCCGCCCACGATAGAAGCGCTGCACTGGCGGCAAGCGCGAAGATCGCGATACCGGTGGCCGCACTCATTCCGATGGCCTGCCTTGGAGTGGGCGCCCTCGAGAAGGCGATGGCGACGACGCTCAGAACCATCGCGAGGTTGACGATGATCCTCGGCGCGTCCGTCCACCGCATCCGCAGAACGTCGGCGTCGGTGTCGCGGCGGAGCGTCTGAAGCGGCGACACGTTGCGGAGCGCGAGCAGCGGACGCAGCGCAAAGATCAGCGCTATCCAACCGCCAACCGCGAGCCCGGTGAGGACCGCTGACGGAACGAGTGTCACCTGCACGTCGATGGGAAGAAAGTCGGTGAGCACTTTCGGGAGAAGAAACTGCACCGCCACGCCGAGCGCGGCACCGGCCGCGGCGCCCACCAGACCCATTGCGGCAGCCTGTGCGACGTAGATCCCCAGCACCTGTCCGCTCGACGCGCCGAGACAGCGAAGCACGGCGACTGTGTCGATCTTGCGAGCGACGAATGCGCGAACTCCGCTCGCGACTCCAATGCCGCCCAAAAGGAGAGCGACGAGTCCGACGATGCCTATGAAGTTGGAGAGGTTCTCGATCGCATCCGCCGTCTGCATCTCAGTTTGCGTGACGGTGCGAACGCGCACCTGCTGGTTCTCGACGCGCCGCTTGAACGACTTGACGTACTTGTCCGGGTCGACGCCCGGCGGAAGCTTGGCCAGCACCGTTCTCTCGGCCGTGCTACCAAAGACGAGTAGCTGTGTCTCGGCCACGTACTTGGCGGGGATGAAGATGCGCGGGCCCAGCATCTCCGCGATTCCCGCCGCGCCCGGGACGTCCTTGATCGACGCGGCGATGATGAAAGTGCCGAAGCCGAGCTTCAGAGTGTCGCCGACCCTGGCGTTTAGCGAGACCAGGAGCGACGGGTCGACGATCGCGTAAGCGCCCTGTTTGAGGAGCGGCCAGCGACCCGCCGGCTCCGTGACGATGTTGCCGTAGAACGGATAGTTGTCCGTGACGCCCCGCACCTGCGCGAAGCGAGTGCCCGCGGTGCGTGGCACAACCGCCATCGAGGGAAACGTGGTTACTCGCGCGAACGAGAGTCCGTTATGCGAGAGGGAATCGAACAGGGAATCGATCGCCGGAGGAATTGGCTTCGAGGAATTGAACTGCACGTCGCCGCCCATCAGAGCGCGCGACTGGTCCTTCACCGACTGGACGATGTTCTCCGAGAACGAATCGATTGCCACCAACGCCGCGACGCCGAGGGAGATAGACGACATGTAGAGGAGAAGGCGCCGTCGCGCCGTGCGGCTCTCGCGCCAGGCGAGGCTCCAGATGCTGCGCGAGATGCCTATCAAGCGCCGGTGTCTTCCACGACCGCGCCGTCAAGGAGACGGATGATTCGGGAAGCCTGCGACGCCAGCGTTGCATCATGCGTCACGAGGACGATCGTCGAGCCCCCGTCGCTGTTGAGGGATTGGAGCAGCTCGAAGATCCGGTGCCCCGTGGCGTTGTCGAGATTGCCCGTGGGCTCGTCCGCGAAGAGAATCCGGGGCGAGTTGGCGAATGCGCGAGCGATCGCTACACGCTGCTGCTCTCCCCCTGAGAGCTGCGTCGGAAAGTGGTGCCCTCGGCCGTTCAGGCCCACGCGATCGATGAGGTCGCGCGCACGCTCCGGGGCTCCGGCAGTTCCGCGCAGATCGAGTGGGACTTGCACGTTCTCGAGCGCGGTCAGGGTCGGGATGAGCTGAAAGCTCTGGAACACAAAGCCGACTTTCTCGCCGCGCAGCCTGGCTCGATCGTTTTCCGATAGGTTTCCGAGATCGGAGTCGTCGAGGAGCACAGTGCCCCGAGTCGGTGTATCAAGACCGGCGAGCAGACCCAGGAGCGTAGTCTTTCCGCTCCCGGAGGGTCCGACGATTGCGACAAATGCTCCCTGCTGGATGGTGAACGAGACGTCGCGCAGGACAGCGATCTTCTGTTCGCCGCTCAGGTACTCCTTCGTTACTTCACGGGCAATCAGCATGAAAGCGGATTTGTGGTGGTTGGCGCTTCACGGACCGAGGATGGCTATTGTCGCCGCGCTCGCGGGCGTCGTCGCGTGCAGCTCGGACAGGAATATGGACAGTGGACAAAAGTCAGGAGAGACGAAGAATAACATGAGCGTCACCACGGGTGCGGATACATCGGCGACAGCCGGCAGTCCGTCGAAAGCAATACGCACTCCGGTGGTTCTTTTCTTCGGAACGAGTCTCACCGCGGGTTACGGGTTGGACCCAGCGCAGTCGTTCCCGTCGCTCATCGAAAAGAAGGCAGAGTCGGATGGAGTTCCCATCAAGGTCGTGAATGCAGGTCTGTCCGGCGAGACCACCGCCGGTGCGGTTCGCCGCATCGATTGGGTGCTTCGCACGCCAGCCGATCTGATAGTGATCGAAGGGGGAGCCAACGACGCGCTCCGCGGGCTCGCGCCGGACGCCGCGCGCGCCAACCTCGAGAGCCTGATCGCGGCCGTGAGGGCGAAACAACCGGGGGCGAAGATCGCGCTGATCCAGATGGAGGCGCCGCCGAACTATGGCGTGGCGTACACGAAGAGCTTCAGGGCGATTTACCAGGATGTCGCGAAGAAGGAGAACGTCCCGCTGCTGCCCTTTCTGCTCCACGGCGTAGCGGGGATTCCGCGCCTCAACCAGCCGGACGGCGTCCATCCAAACGTCGCCGGGGAGCGAATCGTCGCGGACAACGTGTGGAAGGCGCTCAAACCGATCGTCGCGCGGCTTGACCGAAATTCGTAGCGCGGCTAAGTTTCGAGGCTGTTTGAGTTTACGCTCCCAATCAATCGACGCCAGACGGCACTCGGTCAGCGTCGATCTTCAGTTTCAGCCCTCAGTATCGGAAAACCATATGGCAATGCCTGCGACACAGATCCGGCGTGGAATGGTCCTCGTATTTCAGGGGGATCCGTGCCGGGTCGTCGAGTTCAGACACCATACGCCGGGGAATCTCCGCGCGATGGTGCAGGCGAAGCTCAAGAATCTTCGCACCGGCAACAACTTCGAGCACCGCTTCCGGGCCGCGGATACGATCGAGAGGGCGTCGATGGAGACGCACGATCTCGAGTTCATGTATCAGGGTGGTGAGACGTATCACTTCATGAACACCGAGAACTACGATCAGCTCGAGATCGAGGAAGAGGTGCTCGGCGACAACGCGCAGTGGATGCAAGCCGGAATGAAGATCCAGGCGGAGTACTACAACGGGCGCGTTATCGGGATCAGTTTGCCGAACTCGATGATCCTCGCGGTAGTCGACACGGCACCGGTGATGAAGACGGCGACGAAGACGGCGTCGACCAAGCCCGCGAAGCTGGAGAACGGCGTGACGGTGAACGTTCCGGAATTCGTGAACACGGGTGAGAAGGTCCGCGTAAATCCTAATACCGGCGAGTACATGGACCGCGCCAAGTAAGTTGATTCGATTGTAGAACGCGGTTAAGATGCAGAATCAAAAACCCCGTCTCGAAGGGGCCGGGTTGGTGTGGTTTTATGGTGGCTGTAGCTCAATTGGTTAGAGCACCGGTCTGTGGCACCGGGGGTTGCGGGTTCAATTCCCGTCAGCCACCCCTTTCGTACCAGGTCTGAATGGGGTTTGGGGCCGAGTTGTCCGCAATTCGCAGTTAGTCCGCAATTCGCAGTTAGTCCGCAGTTCGCAGTTAGTCCGCAGTTCGCAGTCGGCTCGACCGGATTAGGTCCGTAGCTCAATTGGTAGAGCACCGGTCTCCAA
>JBDTND010000181.1:0-4296 GCA_039933915.1 Gemmatimonadales bacterium
TATTCTTCAGTTGCAGTTAACGCGACCTCACGCCACGTCAGGCGCGCTCGGTAACCCGCCGTCGCCCTATATTCAGTGATGCGCCCCGACCACCTCTACATCCACGTGCCATTCTGCGCGCGACGCTGCTCGTACTGCGATTTCTCGATCGCCGTTCGCGCCAGCACGCCCGTGGCCGAGTATGTGGCGGCGCTGCGCAAGGAAATGGTGTCGCGCCGGAACGAGCTGGGCGGTTCGACCCTCGAAACCGTCTACCTCGGCGGTGGAACTCCCTCCCGTCTCGGAGGACTTGGCGTTCAGGATGTTCTAACGGCTGTGCGCGACAACGCTGAGCTGATGGCCGACGCCGAGATCACAATCGAGGCGAATCCCGACGATGTGAACGACATGGCAGTCGCACACTGGGTCGCCGCCGGCGTTAACCGGGTCTCGCTCGGATCGCAGAGCTTCGATGAGACGGCGCTCAAGTGGATGCACAGGACCCACGACGCCTCCCAGATCGGCAGCGCGGTCCGGATGCTCCGACGCGGTGGAATCGACAACATTTCGCTCGACCTGATTTTCGCTTTGCCGGGACATCTGAATCGCTCCTGGGAAAGCGATTTGGTCCGCGCGCTCGACTTGAACCCGGCGCATCTCTCGCTCTACGGCCTCACTGTCGAAGCCAGGACCCCGATTGCTCGTTGGGCGGACCGCGGCTCGGTCGTGCAGGGGAGCGAGGAGAACTACGAGGACGAGTTCCTGACCGCTCACTCGATGATGACTGCCGCCGGGTTCGATCACTACGAGGTTTCCAACTTCGCGCGTCCTGGAATGATGTCGCGTCACAACTCAGCCTACTGGACGGGCGCGTCCTACGCGGGCCTCGGTCCATCCGCGCATTCCTACGATGGCGCGATCCGCCGCTGGAATGTTTCGGCGTACTCCGAGTGGATTCGGCGCCTCGACGGAAACGAAACTGTGATAGCCGGCGAGGAGTGCCTGACCGACGAGAACCGTGTCGCCGAGGAGGTATATCTCGGCCTGCGGACGCGTCGGGGACTCGCGTTGACGGACGACGAATTACCGCGCGTTCGAACATGGGAGGCGGCGGGCTGGGGTTCCATAACCGATCCCCTGGGAAGCCCTCGACTGCGCCTTAGCGCGACCGGATGGCTCAGGCTCGATAGCCTCGCGGCAGACCTTACGGCCAGAAAAACGGTTCCGGCAAACGCCGGTAGCAGTCCAACTCCTAGTGATTGCTATATTTAAGGCTATGTCACTCCCTGCTCTGAACGAGCGCGAACGGCGGGTTCTCGAAGCCGTAATTCAGACGTATGTCGAAACGGCTCAGCCGGCCGGATCGAGGAGTCTTGCGCACAAGTTCGGGTTGAATGTGTCCCCGGCGACCATCCGGAACACGATGAGCGACCTGGAGGAGAAGGGATACCTCTTCCATCCCCACGCTTCGGCCGGGCGGGTCCCAACCGATGTCGCGTACCGAGTTTACGTCGATTCGTTGATCCCAATTCGGCCGCCGGCCGCGACCGAGCGGCGCCGCCTCACTGCTCAGATCACCAACGGCGGCTCCGCGGTCGAAGCAATCCTTCGGCGCGCCGCCCAGAGCCTTGGCGTCATCACTCAGGAGTTGGGGATTGCGCTGGGTCCGCGCCTCGACAACGCGGTGCTCGAGGGGATCGAGCTGATTCGCATTTCATCGGAGCGGCTGCTTGTCGCGCTCACTCTTTCTGCCGGTGCTGTCCGCACCATTTTCGTGGACGTCCATGGCGAGATCGCCGACGCTGCGATCGCCGAGGTCACTCGCGTTTTGAACCAGCGTCTGGCGGGACTCAATCTCCGCCAGATCCGCTCATCGCTGGGCGACAGGTTGCGCGACGTCGGCCCGACACCGGGCGCATCGGATCTCCTCAACGTCTTCATCGAAGAAGGCGATCAGTTGTTCGATAGCGCACTCGAGTCGAACGACGACACCGTTTTGCTTGGCGCCGCATCGGTTCTTGCCGAGCAGCCGGAGTTTGCGAGCATCGACAACATGAGGAAGCTGGTGGCGTTGACCGAGACCCGTGAGAAACTCGGCGAGCTGTTGCGTCGTCGTAGCGAGACGGGTGGCGTGTCGATCACCATCGGCAACGAGCACAACGACCCGAGGCTGGCGAGCTTCACGGTTGTGACGGCTTCATATCACGCCGGGCCGCTGACGGGAGTGATCGGTGTGATCGGGCCGACGCGGATGCCGTACGACAAGGTGATCTCGCTGGTGACGCATACTTCTGAATTGGTTACGGATTTGTTGAAGGAGAATTCAAGAACACATGGCTGATTTTTATAGCACGCTTGGCGTCCCGCGGGGCGCCAGCGATTTGGAAATCAAGACGGCATACCGCAAGCTCGCGATGACCTTCCATCCCGACCGCAACAACGGGTCGAAGGAAGCGGAAGAGAAGTTCAAGTCGATCACGGAGGCGTACGACGTGTTGCGCGATCCGGACAAGCGCGCACTCTACGATCGTTACGGCGAGGCGGGACTGCGCGGCGGCGGCGGATTCCATCACGTGGATCTCTCGGAGGCGCTCAGCATCTTCATGCGCGATCTCGGAGGACTGGGTGGCTTCGGTGACTTGTTCGGCGCGGCTGGGCAGCATGCCGGTGGTCCGCGTGCTGGAACGGACATCAAGATCTCGATGCCGCTGACGCTCGTCGAAGTCGCGAGCGGTGCCGAGAAAACCGTGACTGTGCGTCTGCTGGAGCCGTGCGACCGGTGCGAGGGCAGGGGCGCGGAGCCGGGCTCTTCGACGACTACATGCGGGACCTGCAGAGGGAGCGGAGAAGTTCGCCGCGCCCAGCGGTCCTTCTTCGGTCAGGTTGTGAGTGTCGCCCCATGCAACGTCTGCGCGGGCGAAGGGACGATCGTCTCGTCGCCCTGCAAGAAGTGCCGAGGCGAAGGACGCGTGAGAGGGGAGAAGGAGATTGTGGTCCGCATTCCGGCGGGCGTTGCTACGGGCCAGTACATGACGATGCGCGGCGTCGGCAACGTCGGTCCGCGCGGAGGCCCGAGGGGTGACATCCTCGTCGTGTTCGAGGTCGAGGAGGATTCGCGTTTCGAGAGAGATGGCGAGGATCTCTACACCGAAGTCCTCGTCACGTATCCGCAGCTCGCGCTCGGCGCGAATGTCGACGTGCCGATGGTGGCTGGAAGCGTGAATCTGCAGGTGCCGAGTGGCACGCAGAGCGGGCAGGTATTCAACCTTCGCGGCCGCGGCTTGCCGAGGATCAACTCCAGCTCCTCGGGCGATTTGCACGTGAGGCTTCAGCTCTGGACTCCGGACGTTCTCAGTGATGAGGAGGCGGCGCTCATCAACCGGCTGGCCGAGGTACAGGCTGTTCCCGAGCCGCGGCCGAAGGGGCTCTGGTCAAAAATCAGAGATTCGCTCGGTGCGTGATCGGGCGTTGGAGCAGTGATCGCGGCAATCTCTCGTGCGGCCATGCGAAGTCGGTTCGCGTGAGCTGGATCGCACTGCGAATCACTCCCGATGCAAACCGTGATGGAGTGATCGCGGCGCTGTTCAAGTCGGGATCGCAGGGAGTTCAGGAAGACGGTGCCTGCGTCGTCACCCATTTTCCCGCTGACGCTCGCATCGATGACATCCGCGCCGCGGTGATTCGAGCGGATCCCCTCGCCGGCATCGCGGTCGCCGATTCGCCCGACGCGGATTACTCGCAGTGGCGCGCGTCCGTCTCGGCGCGTCAGGTAGGCGGGCTCGTGATCGCTCCGCCGTGGCTCGCCGTGAATCTCGATCCTGCAACGACGGTCATTGTCGACCCGGTGATGGCATTCGGAACTGGAGAGCATCCAACGACGCGGGGCGCGATGAGATTGATGCAGGGCGTCATTCGCGCTGGGGATGTCGTGGCCGACCTCGGCGCGGGCAGCGCGGTCCTGGCAATCGGCGCGGTCAAGCTCGGTGCGGCTCGAGCTGCCGCCGTGGAGATCGATCAGGACTCGATCGGCAACGCGGAAGAGAACGTCCGTGCGAACGGAGTGGCCGATCGCGTCGAGGTGATCGAGGGCGATGCAACGGTTCTGCTCCCATTGCTCGCTCCAGTGCGGGTGATTCTGGCGAACATCGTGTCCTCGGTGATTTTGCCGATGCTGCCGGCGATGAAAGCGTCGCTCGCGGACGGCGGGCAGGCGATACTTGCCGGGATTCTCACTGAGGAGCGGGACGTGGTGCGTGCGGTTCTCGCGGACGGCGGCTGGGCGATCGAACGAGAGGACACGGAGGACATCTGGTGGAG
>JBDTND010000182.1:0-4295 GCA_039933915.1 Gemmatimonadales bacterium
GGACGCCGGCCGCGATCAGCCGGAAGCGTGTAGTCATCCTTTGCCATCCTCTCCTCCGACAGGTAGGCCTAGCGTCACCCGCTGCCGAACCTAGATTCGCCTGATGACCCGGCCCGATTTCGAGATCGACAGCGACATAAAGCGGGCATCGACGCTGCCCGGAAGAGTCTATTCCGATCCCGAGTACTTCGAGCTGCAGAAGGATCGGGTGTTCGCGCGCAGCTGGCAGTGGGTTGGAGATGCCGCCCGAGTAAAAGCGCCGGGGCGAGTGCTCCCGTTCACGCTGCTCGAGGGATGCCTGAACGAGCCGCTCGTTCTCACATCCGATGACGAAGGCGTTGTACGGTGCATGTCCAATGTGTGCACGCATCGCGGATCGCTCGTTGTCGAAGGCGAGGGCCACGCGAAGTCGCTTCGTTGTCGCTATCACGGGCGAAGATTCGGTCTCGACGGAAAGTTCGTCTCGATGCCGGAATTCGACACCACGGTCGGATTTCCCTCCGAGAAAGACAATCTCCCCAATCTCAGGCTGGAGCGATTCGGCCCGATGCTTTTCAGCGGGCTCGCCCCGGAAATGCCGTTCGAGGAGTGGATTGCGCCGGTGAGGGAGCTGGTGTCGTGGATGCCGCTCGACGATTTCGTGCGGGACCAGGCGACCTCGCAGGACTATCTGATCAACGCTAATTGGGCGCTCTACTGCGACAACTATCTCGAGGAGTTTCACATCCCGTACGTACACGCGGGATTGGCGGAAAAGATCGACTACAACTCGTACAGGACCGAGCGCTTCCGCTACGGAAATCTTCAGCTGGGAATAGCGAAGAAAGGGGAGCCGGCATTTGATCTGCCGAAGAACCATCCCAATGCGAGCGAGCACGTGGCGGCGTTCTATTTCTGGCTGTTCCCGAACATCATGTTCAACTTTTATCCGTGGGGCTTGTCGCTCAACGTCGTCACCCCGCTGAGCGCTGAGCGGACGAAAGTCGCGTTTCACTCGTACGTCTGGAATCCGTCACTCAGGGATTCGGGCGCGGGCGCCGGCCTCCATCGCGTTGAGATGGAGGATGAGGAGGTGGTGGAATCCGTGCAGCGCGGAGTCCGCTCTCGTCTGTACGACCGTGGGCGATACTCCGAGCGTCGGGAAGTTGGCACCCACCACTTCCACCAGCTGCTCGCGGATTTCATGAACCGTCCCGCCGCGAAGAACGGAGCTTCGCCACCCAGCGCGCGCGCGTGACCGAGGGCGCCGACGCGCGGCAACAGGGAATCATGCCGCCGCCCCGTCCGAGTCTCGGCCTGTTGGCGATTCTGGGAGTGATTTTCGGGCTCTCCATCACGGTCGGGAATACGATCGGTTCCGGCATCCTGCGCACTCCTGGGCTGGTGGCTCAACTTCTTCCGACGCCGTGGCTCTTCACGGGCGTATGGATATTGGGCGCTCTGTACGCCGCCCTCGGCGCGAACGCGCTGGCCGAGCTGGCCACGATGATGCCTGAGTCGGGCGGATACACGGTTTACCTGCGCCGCTCGATGGGCCCGTACGCGGGGTTTGTGATAGGGTGGAGCGATTGGCTGTCTACGTGCAGCAGCGCGGCACTGGCGGCGCTCGTGATTGGCGAGTACGCCACAATATTATTCTCAATATCCAACGGGCTGACCGCTGCCATCGCCTGCGCGGTGATCGTCGTGTTTTCGCTGATCCAGTGGCGCGGGATCAGAATCGGCAGCCTCACCCAGAATGTCACAGCTGTTGCGAAGACGCTTGCGTTCATGGTTCTCGTCGGAGCCTGCTTCATCCTGGGACATGGGTTTGCGACTGGTGGACCGATGCGACCACCCACGGGGTTTCCGTTTCTCGTGGCGTTCGTGCTTGCGATGCAGGCCGTGATCTTCACCTACGATGGCTACAACGGGATCGTCTATTTCGCAGGGGAGCTGCGCGATCCGGCCCGGGACATTCCCCGCTCGATGTTTGGCGGCGTGGTTGCTGTCGCGGTGATTTACCTGCTCGTGAACATCGGATTCCTGTACGTTCTGCCGATCGACAAAATGGCCGGCCAGCCGTTGGTGGCGGCGACCGCGGCAAATGAGATCTTCGGCGCCAAGGGCGACGCGGTGATACGCGTTCTGACGATTGTCTCGCTGTTGAGCGCGGTAAACGCGTACCAGCTGATGACGTCGCGCGTGCTGCACCGCCTCAGCGTTTTCGGATTCGTTCCCGGCGCCAGCTACGTCAATCGAGGCGGAACCCCGGCAATCGCGCTTTTCCTTAGCGCGGTTGTTGTGCTGGCGCTGGTAATCACCGGCACGCTTGAGATCGTTCTGGCGGTGACGGCGTTTTTCTTCGTCGCCCAGTACGCGCTGATCTTCGCGAGCGTGTTCATCCTCCGGAAACGTGAGCCTGATGCGCCAAGGTCGTTCAGGGCTTGGGGGCATCCGTGGACGACCGGACTCGTTCTCCTCCTGTCGCTTGGATTTCTCGCGGGGGCCGCTGTGACGGACACCCGCAACAGCGTTTACTCACTCATACTTCTGGCGTTGAGCTGGCCGCTCTACCTGATGCTGCGGCCCAAAGCAGTTTCGCTATAGCCGCGTTCTCAGAATACGTCCCACGCGTTCGGCGATCGCGCGCGAATACTGCCTGCCGCGTCCAGGTCCGTGAAAGGTCAGGGGTTGGTGGGCGCTGGCGCCCGAGGTTTGACCGCGGGTCCCAAACACCCCGGCGGGCCCCAACTCTCCATCGCTTTCGCATAAGCGCTGACGGCCCGATTCCACTCGAACCAGCGGCGCGTGGCGGGCACCCGCTGGCAGGCGAGGCGCAGCTCCACGGTGTCGCGCCCGACGCTCGGGATTTCGTTACGCCGGCGGAGGAGCGTCGGGACTGCATCCTTCGAGAGATCAGTCGCATACGAGGCATCGAATTTTCCGGTTGTCACGGCTCGATCGATGTTGCGGTTGACGATCCACGCTTCGTGGTTCCAGAAGACGAGCACGGTGAGCGCGCCGAGTGCGAACTCCGCAACGCGCCGGCCGAATGCGATCGAGATCATTCCTCTCATGATCTCCGCTGCCAGGGCGGCGACCGAAAGCGCCATCACGATCATGTAGGCCTGCGCGACGATCCGCGCCTGAGTGAAGCCGTACGCCTGCTCGTACAGAATGATCCGACTGAAGGCGGAGACGAGAACCAGCTCGAGGGCGATTACGAGCGCGAGCTCCAGCCTGCGAAGAACCAATCGGTCGCGCTCGGTCGCGGCTGTGGGGCGCGCGTACTCGAGGACGAGGATGATGGCGCCGACCAGGGTGACGGCGAACGAGAGCTCGCCGAATCCACGGCGCGCGAAATCGGCGAAGGTGACTCCGGTTCCGATCGCGGCGGGGGGCGGATGAATGAGATACGACGCCTGGAGCGCGACAAATAGCCAAAGGACCACGGAGGCACTCCACAGCATCATCTGCTGTTCGGTGAGACCCACCGTTGGGCTGGCGCCGAATGCGGGATAGCGCGGGAAGTTCGCCACCAGCTGTCGAACGCCGAGCGAGTTGGCGCCAAGGGTGAGGGCGAGCAGAAAAGCAAAGAACATGATTCGCGGCAGGAACGACCAATTGGGCAGCCACTCGGCGAGGCGATCCGTGCTCCAGCGAATGACGGGGTCGGCGTTGCCAAGGAGCGCAATGAGCACGATAACGAGGGGCAGGGACAGCAATGCACCCTTGATGATCGCGCGCGACCGCGGAGACGAAGCGGAGCGTGGCGCGCCGGCGGCCTCATACGCGGTGGCGCCGACGACGCGGTACGGCGCGAGGAAGGGGACGGCGACCAGCAGCTTTGCGGACAGCTCGCTCCAGTTTTCCGCTCCGAGTGTGATGACGGCGAGTCCGAGCAGCATGGCATCGCTCAGCACGATCAGAAAGTGGAGAAAGTCGTTGGCGGTGAGGGCGAAACCAATGCTGAGTACGACAGCCCAGGCGAGGAGGACGAGGAGCGGGGTCTCGACTCGGCGGCCGGTGGCGAAACGCGAGACGATCAGAGAGATCGATGCGGCCGCGACCCAGATCGGCCAGTTGATACCAGGTTCGGCATCGAAAAGGATGGCAGCGCCCAAGGCAGCGGTGAGGATCGCGGTTGTCCAGGCAACGGTAGCGGTTGGTGATCGCATTGTCGGGTTAGTCGGGTAGTGACAGAGTACTTTATATCATAAAGTAAGACGCCGCAAGGGTGGATTGGTCACGAGGCATTGGGACTAACTGCGGACTGCGGACTAACTGCGGACTGCGGACTAACTGCGGACTGC
>JBDTND010000183.1:0-4263 GCA_039933915.1 Gemmatimonadales bacterium
CCGACAGTCGAGCGCGACGTCTTGGTGGGATTCTTTTGCTCGATCGCGACGGCGGGCGACAGTCCTTCGATGGAATCGACGTCGGGCTTCTCCATCCGCTCGAGGAACTGGCGGGCATACGAAGAAAGGGACTCCACGTACCGCCGCTGTCCCTCAGCGTAAATGGTGTCAAACGCGAGCGACGATTTCCCCGAGCCCGACGGCCCGGTCACCACGGTGACGGTTCGCCTCGGAATCTCGAGATCGAACCCCTTGAGATTATTTTGCCGGGCGCCCCGAACGACGATGCTGTCCTTCACACCCGTAATCTAAACGCCCCACCGAACATCCGCCGAACTTGCTGAGCTGGCAGTCTCTAGTGGATGCGCAGTAGCACGTGGCCAACGGCCGTCGAAGCCGACGGCCCTCGGCAGGTATTCTTCAGTTGCAATTGTTCGTGGAGATGAAGCTAGAGCCGCCTGACCAGCCGTCCGAGGAGAAGAAGGACGATCGCTCCAAGAGTGGCGATCCCGATCGATCGGAAATCAAACTCGCCGGCCGCGACGCGTCCCCAGCCAAAGAATCGGGTCCCAAGCCAGCCCCCGATGAAGGCGCCAACGATTCCGAGGAGAATCGTGATGATACAGCCGGAGGGGTCCCGCCCTGGCACCAGAAATTTCGCCAGGGTCCCGGCGACGAGGCCGAGAAGAATCCAGTATAGCCAGAGCGGCAAACCCTTGTCCTGCCAGAAGCGAGAGCTGTGCTACGGAACGCGCGGCGCGCCGCGGCCCCTTGTCGCCATCCTGTAGATCCAGAGGAAGATGAGCGCGCCGATGATAGCTAGAATGATGCTCTGAATCGAGAATCCGTTCAGAGGCGTGCCGGTCAGCGTGTTCCCCAGGAAGCCACCAATGAACGCACCAATGATGCCGATAATGATGGTAACGATGATGCCGCCGGGGTCATTGCCCGGCATGATGGCCTTGGCGATCGCGCCTGCGATCAGTCCAAGAACGATCCATGCGAGAATTCCCATCTTCCCTCCGTTTGGGTTATACGTCAGCCGACAGGATGGAACATCGGTGCCCGCGACAGGTGCAACCAGCGTACCATTGGATGGTCTCACGTAGCATCGCACCTGCAACCCGGCTAGGATACGGCTGAATGACCGCTGCCGCAACCCAACCGCACGAAGACGACATCCTGGGCAAAGCATACGACCGTAAGCTGATGCGGCGCCTGCTTGTCTACACCCGCCCGTATCGCGCTCTCATGTACGGAGCATTTGGGCTCCTCTGCGTGGAAGGCGGAATCCAGGTCGTCGGGCCGCTGCTGACCAGGCGCGTGATCGATGTCGCGGTGCCGACGCACGACATGCGTATAGTAGTGATCAGTACAGCGCTATTCTTCCTGGCCCTGCTTACTGAATTCGTTACATCTTACGGCCAGACCTGGCTCACCAGCCTCCTGGGCCAGCGCGTGATGCGCGACCTGAGGATGGAGATCTTTCAGCATCTCCAGCGGCTCTCGGTTTCGTTCTTCGACAGGAATCCGGTCGGCCGGCTGATCACCCGCGTGACCTCGGACGTGGAAACGCTCAACGAGCTTTTCACGGCCGGCGTAGTTTCGGGGCTTGGAGACCTGTTCACACTTGTCGCGATCAGCGTCGCGATGCTGATCATGGATTGGCGGCTGGCTCTGTGGTCGTTCGCCGTCATCCCTTTCGTGGTGATGGTGTCAGGATTGTTCAGGAAGGGAGTGCGCGAAACCTACCGCGACGTCAGGGTGCGGCTCGCGCGGATCAACTCGTTTCTGCAGGAGCGGCTGACCGGGATGCGGATCGTCCAGCTGTTCGGCCAGGAGAAGCGTGAGGCCCGGCAGTTCGACGAGCTGAACCGCGCGCATCTCGATGTCCAGCTCAAGTCGATCACCATCTACGCCCTCTACTTTCCGGCGATCGAGCTGCTGACGTCCATCGCGCTCGCGATTCTGATCGTAGCTGGCGCGTCGCGCGTCCACGCAGGGGTGCTGAGCGTCGGAACGGTCGCGGCCTTCCTCCAGCTCGTGCGGCGTTTCTTCCAGCCACTCCAGGATCTCTCCGAGAAGTACAACATCCTCCAGACGGCGATGGCGAGCTCCGAGCGCATCTTCACGCTTCTGGATACGGTGCAGAGCGTGCCGGACGAGGGCGTGCCGACGGGCGTCAGAAAAAAGAGCCCGGGAATAGAAGTGGCCTTCGAAGATGTCTGGTTTGCATATGACCTCGCACACATGGCGAAGCGCAAGCCTGGATCTCCGCACGAAGCGATGCCGGTCGAGTGGGTGCTGAAGGGCGTCAGCTTCGTCGCGCGTCCCGGCGAGACGCTTGCACTGGTGGGTCACACTGGCGCGGGAAAGACGACCATCGTCAACCTCCTGATGCGCTTCTATGACCCGCAGCGTGGCCGGATCACCATCAACGGTATCGACATCCGGACGATGCCACTCGAAGAGCTCAGGTCGTTGGTCGGCTACGTTCAGCAGGACATCTTCCTCTTCGCGGGGGATATCGCCACCAACATCAGGCTTTCGAATCCGCTGACCGACGCGGAGGTCGTCCACGCCGCCGCCGAGGTGGGCGCCGACCGGATCATCCGCGGCTTTCCACTGGGTTATGGGCAGGTGCTGGGCGAGCGCGGTGCGTCGATCAGTGTTGGCGAGCGGCAACTGCTGTCCTTTGCGCGCGCGATCGCCGCGAATGCGCCGCTTCTCCTGCTGGACGAGGCCACGAGTGCGGTGGACAGCGAGATCGAGGCGGAGATCCACGCCGCGCTCAGCATTCTCGTCGCGGGGAGAACGACGATCGCGGTGGCGCACAGGCTGAGCACTATCGCCAACGCCGACATGATCCTGGTTCTGCACCATGGGGAGGTGGCGGAGCGCGGGACGCACCGCGAGCTGTTGGAGAGAGGGGGTCTCTATAGCAGCCTCTGGCGGCTTCAGGCGGGGGACTCCGAGCCGCTGCTCAAGCGCGCGGGGTGATGCTTGCCGCTCTTTTCCCTCATCCGTAGCTTGAAGCAAGGATGACCTCCGCAAATCGGTTTAACCCACCGTTCTCCCATCCAATGAGCTCCTTCTAGTGCACCTTGCTGTTGCCGCTCGCACCGATGTCGGCCGGGTTCGAAAGGGAAACGAAGATTCGCTCCACGCCTCGGCCAATGCCTTCCGCGGGCTGTTCATAGTCGCGGATGGGATGGGTGGGCACGCCGCAGGGGAAATCGCGAGCGAGATGGCGGTGGAGATGGTGAGCCACGATCTTTCCGACCTCAACGACCTGGACGCCGCCGATGCGCACGACCGCGTGGCAAGCGCGCTTCGCGACGCCAATCGCGCGGTCTACGAGCGAACGAGGACCGAGAGGGACAAGCTGGGCATGGGGAGCACGGTGTCCGCGCTCCTTCTCTGCGAGACGAAGTTTGTGGTCGGCCACGTCGGAGATTCGCGCATCTATCTAGTCCGCGACGGCACCATGCGGCAGATCACCAAGGATCATTCCCTCGTTCAGGAGCAGGTCGACGCCGGCCTGCTCACTCCGGAACAGGCCAGACGCCATCCGCAGAGCAACGTCATCACCCGATGCATTGGAATGGCTGACGAGATCGACCCCGATGTGTTCGACGGAGAGGCCCGGGTGGGGGATGGCTTTCTCCTCGCGAGCGACGGACTTACGGGAATGATCGATGACCGGCGGATTCAGCAGCTTCTCCTCTCACGCGCCAAGCCTGAGCGCATCGTCGATGCGCTGATTCAGGAAGCCAACGCCAACGGCGGCAACGACAACATCACGGCCGTCGTGGTGCGGGTCCTCGAGGAGGAGGGAACGCACACGGATCGTGAGGTGACGCCGATCCCTCCCGCCCGCACGCATGGGTGAGGAGAGCGAGACGGTAGCAGCGATTTCACAGCTCTATCTGGGCAACATTCTCTACGCGCTCGAGCTTGCGGCGCTTGGGCTAGAGGAGCAGAACAAGACGAATGACGCCGCGTTTTATCGGGGCATTGCGAGAAAGCTTGCTGAGGCGAGAGGTAGAGAGACCAAGCGCGACTGAGGTTGTGTCGTTGCCGACGGAAATGCAAAAGAACGAGTGGTGAGCCCATAGCTAACAAGCGCACTAGTAAATAGCTGCAAACGTCGGGACGCTACATGGTGGCGTGATGGCACAAGCGGTTGCTTTTAATCGGTCCCGCGGTAATAACGTCCCGACGCAGTAAGGCTAATGGCTATGCAGCATTCAGCTATTTGCT
>JBDTND010000184.1:0-4261 GCA_039933915.1 Gemmatimonadales bacterium
GTGCTTGAGTGCCCGTCGAGCCACTTAACCTCTGCAACAGCAGTTGATACTTGGCCCAGCGCATGCGTTAAAAGCGGGTGATGCACAATGGAGAATCCTGTCACAGTGGGGCTTGCTGGATTTGACGGAAAATGAGTTGACGAAGGCACAGGTAAATGATGACTGTCCAATGGCCACCGTTCTTGCCGCGCGCCTGAGGGTCGCGAAGCGCGAGCTAACGACACAATGGTTGGGCCGGATTGCGGATCGGGTATCCCTGGACAAGCACCTGTTATTCCCGACCGATGATCTTCTCGACCACGTCCCCCTCCTGATCGAGGGCGTTGCCGACTACGTCGAGAATCCAGCGGCCGAGATCGGTGTCGACATGCCCGTCGTCGCGAAAGCGATGGAGCTCGGCCAGCTCCGTCACCAGCAGGGCTTCGACGCCTACGAGATCCTCAAGGAATACGAGTTTCTGGGCGGAATACTTTTCTCGTTCTTCGCGTCGGTCGTCAAGGAAGTCCCCGATCCCTGCGAGAAGAGCGAGCTCATGTCGTGTGGGTCGCGACTCTACCGCGCCGTTACGATCATCCAGCAGTCGACGATGACTCACTTCCTGCTGTTGGCGGACAGGAATGTTGCCGAGCGCGAAGAAAAGCTCCGCACTTTCAACAGAGTGATCTCGCACGAGATCAAGAACAGAATTGGCGCCGTGCTCGGCGCGAGCAGCGTTCTCGACGAGGTCAAGGACCTGCCCGACGCGAAACGCGCGGAGCTCGTCGAGATCATCCTGAGGAACTCTCGTGAGATGCGAAGCACGGTCGAAAACGTTCTCGCGCTTTCACGATCGGATCGGGACGATGTCCGGCAGCATCGCAACGTCCGGCTCTCTGAGGCGATAAAGGAAGCCGCGCGTCAGGTGCGCGAAGCGGCTCAGGCCGCGAACGTCGATATTCGCGTGATGCCCGGGATGCCCGAGATAGAAGTGGGGGCAGCGGTGATCGAGCTCTGCGTCAAGAATTATCTCTCGAATGCGATCAAGTACGCCGATCCGAGGAAGGAAAAGCGGTTCGTCGAGATCAGTGGAACCGAGGAGTCGACGGAATCGGGCGAGCGGGAGATCGTGGTTCGCGTGCGCGACAACGGACTCGGCGTGCCGCCGGCGAAACGCGACAAGCTGTTTCAGCGGTTCTTCCGCGCCCACGAATCGATTTCAACCATCGAAGGCACCGGGCTCGGGCTCAGCATAGTGCGCGACACGGTCGAGTCACAGGGCGGCCGGGCGTGGGGCGAGTTCTCGGACGAAGGCTCGGTGTTCGCGATAGCGCTGCCGCTTAGAAGGAAGCCGGGAGCGCCGGAGACCAGACGTGCGGTCGAGGCCGACACTCTCTCCGCCTGAAGGCCAGTTCAACTGAACGCGGCGGGAGGGGTCAGAAGAGTAGATGCCGGATTTCAGGTCACGACGTCCCCGACTTTATTCATTGGCGTTCGGGGAGAAACAACAACTTTGTTTAGCAGGCCGTGTAGCATCTTCCGAACTTCCACAGTCTGATCCGAGAGGGATGCGAAGTCGCTCAGGCTGATCGCCTGATAATCCCGCGCAACGATCAGGTGGTACTCGAGCTCTGACGCAGAGTTCAGCGCTATCCGGAGGAAGCGGGCGAATTCCTTTCCACTCCGCTGGCCTGCGCCCTCTACAACGTTTGTGGGAATCGACATCGCAGCCCGAAGCATCTGAGCGCGAAGGGCAGCATGATCAGAGCCCCTGATTCGGAGAGTGATCGCACGTACGTTCAACGCAAGCGCGTGGCCCTTCCGCCAAACGTTGAGTTTCTTGAAATCGCTCACGGCCGAAATCAGGCCGCTACGACTCAGAACTGCGACATCACCCGGCCGGCGCAACAATCGTTTCGCTTTGGACCGCGCTCACAAATCGATTAGGAAAGTCAGTGAGTAGTGAACTGGCTATCTGGCACCTGCGTGTCTGACGCCTCCCGCCGCGTTCAGTTGCAGTCTAATATGTAGCCGGCTCCCGCCCGTTCAGTTGTAGTCAAGAATCCGGCCATTCAAGCGAGCGGCCGCCCCCGCGCCTTCCCCTGCACCAAATCAGTAGCCGAATCCCAAAGCCCCAACGGCTGCAGCGCGTGCTGCGCGATGAACCCGCAGTGCTCGCACACGATCATCACAGCCGGGATGGTCGTGCGGTGAGCGCTGTCGCGCGCCGCCGTCTCCTGAACCTCGATCCTCGAGTACTCGCTCACAGTCCACTGACTGTCGTTGCAGCGCGGACAGCTGCCCGCGCCACGCGACTTGAGCGCCGCGACGACCCGATGCTTGTCGTCGGCCGAAATTCCCCTGTAGTTCTTCATGGTGTCTTCCTTGTCTGAGAGAGTTGGTGGGACAGGAACCGCGGGGCCTTAACCCGACGACTACGATGCCGCGAAGACGCCCTTCGGCCCGTGCTTGACGCACCAGTTGACGAGCTCCCTGGCGTAAACCTCTACCTGGTCAGTGGCACCCGCAAAAACCGGCTTGATGAGTTTCCGGTCAGCCTTTGCGAGTATCGACCGAACGGTTTGCGTTATCTCCTCGATCGGAGCGTCCCATTCCTGGAGTCCCGACACGTACGCGCACACCGCGAGACGAAGCGCTTTGTGATCGTTCTGTGCCTGGTCGATTCTGCTTGTCAGAATCTGCAAAAGCTCGGCAGATCGAGCTTTGCCGTCGAGCGAGAGTCTGTCCGGCATGCTGGTACGCCTCAAATACGTAAGGCGTCGCCAGAAGCGCCCCTGACTGGCCGGCTGTTTGCGGCCGACTAACGAGCCCGGACTGGTGAACATCCCGAGCTACCCGGGGGAAAACGCCCCCGAACTACTTTTCCTTGAAAAACTCTTCTATGCACCAGGAGCTGATCTTCTCGCGCATCATGATCCCGGCGAAATCCGTCCGCTGCCTCACTACTTTTTTGAGCGAAATCAGGACGGCCTCGGGGGTCATTCCAGTGTCCCGCAGATCCGTGGTGAATGCAACCACCGCAATTCGCAGCGCCAACATCGATTCGGCGCTCCGCGTCGCGGCTTCATCGACAGCAACGCGCAGAGCGTTGCTATGCTCGGCCCGCGTCTTCGTGCCGGCGCGCGAAGCCGGCGCGAGATCCCCGAAACCAGTCAGCGGAATCCCGTCGGAGGAGTTAGACGCACGTTTGAATTGGTCGCCCGCTTCGGCCATGGAATCCGCCCGTTACTGAAACCCGGCGTCGCCAGAAGCGCCAATTGCCGTCATAACCATCTGACAGCGCGGTACGCGGGCTGGTGGAGTAATCCCGCGCGTACCTGTTCTCTGTGATTAAAACTATCTGGTTGCTTTCGCGTTTACCAGCGGGCGGCTACGGATGTTTCGGAGCGATCAACCACCTCGGAAGCATCATACCCAGCTCGAGGCCCGGCGGCCGCTCCGCCCACAGCCCCCAGCCGGTAGTCTTATCTGGCAGTAAACCCCGGGTTACGTTTGTGGCCAGCAAAGGACAGCTGCTCTCTCTCAATTTGGAGATTCCTTCATGATGCGGCGCGTCGTCTCGTTCCAGCTGCTGCGATACTCCCTCCTTGTCGCGGCGTCGTTGTTCATCCCCTCGCTCCTCCACGCCCAGGCCCAGGCGACCACCGGTGTCATTCGCGGCGTCGCGACCGACTCGAGCGGGCGTCCTGTCCCCGCTTTCGTCACGGTCCGCAACACCGAGACGAATTTCACGCGCACGGTCCAAGCCAGCGACCAGGGCGTGTTTGCGACCACCCTCCTTCCGCTCGGCAACTACAACGTCTCGGCCAGAGCAGTCGGATACTCGCCGGCGACGAAGTCCAATATCAGCGTCACGCTCGGCCGGACGGTTGATCTTCCTCTCGTCCTCGCGCGCTCCACTACGCAGCTCGCCGGCGTCACCGTCGTCGCGCAGGTTCCGACGGTGGATGCAACGCTCTCGGCGGAAGCGACGCGCCTGCCGTCCGAAGTCGTGACCGCGCTGCCGAATAACGGCCGCAATTATCTCAACCTCACATTGCTCACGCCGAACGTCGCGGTGACCCAGGGTCCCGACGGTGATGTGCTCAGCGTCGGCGGACAACGCGGCATCCACAACAACGTCTCCGTCGATGGCGCCGACTTCAACAATCCTTTCTTCGGCGAGCAGCGCGGCGGGCAACGACCGCCGTTCACGTTCAATCTCGACGCTGTGCGCGAGATGGTGGTGGTGGCGCAGGGAGCGAACGCCGAGTTCGGCAGATCG